>JANMGR010000061.1:0-14732 GCA_031374785.1 Sphingomonadales bacterium
CAGTCGCGGTTGGACGGCGGATATTGCCGCAAGCCGCCGATGCAGACATGCAACGCGGATTCCTGAAACTGCTTAGCGGGCGGCGGCATCATGTGCTGAGCGCGGTGTGCGTGATTGATACAGGCGGCACAGCGCGTAGCCGGTTAAGCGACAGCATTGTCCGTTTCAAACGGTTGAGCGATGCCGAAATGGACGCCTATATCGCGACCAAAGAAGGCCTTGGCAAAGCAGG
The DNA here is from genome assembly GCA_031374785.1 of Sphingomonadales bacterium. Taxonomy (GTDB): domain Bacteria; phylum Pseudomonadota; class Alphaproteobacteria; order Sphingomonadales; family Sphingomonadaceae; genus Sphingorhabdus_B. The sequence goes on from JANMGR010000061.1 coordinate 233, forward strand.
CGGATATGCGATCCAAGGCCGCGCAGAGGCGCTGATCGATTGGATGGCGGGCAGCCATTCGGGCGTGGTTGGCTTGCCATTATACGAAACGCGCGTCCTGCTCCGCACCGCTGGCTACCCCGTCGAATGAATCGCATACTGCTGTGGGATGCTGCACCGGGCGAAATCCGGTTGATGCTGCACGAAGACGGCAGATTGGTTGAGCTGCGGTTGTTGCGATTGCTGGAAACCGCGCCGCTTCTGCCGGGAAATACGATGCAGGTGCGGCTGGGCGCAAAAATCGGCGCGCGCAGGGCGTTGGTGCATTATGACGGCGGCGAAGGCGAGATTTCGCCGATCCCCGATTTGACCGAAGGCAGCTGGCTGACTGCAGAACTGATCCGCACGCCTTTTCCCGAACCCGGGCGTTGGAAACGTGCCGTGTTTCGGCAGGCAGAGGCGCGGACATTTGGTCTTGGTGACTACATCCTCTCGCGATGCCCCGATCTAGCAGCGATAGTCTGCACGGGGCCAATCGAGGCGACACAGGTCCGCTCGATCCTTGGCGACACCTGCCCCGAAATCCAAATCGACAAAACCGCCATCGAAGACGCGCAATCCGATATCTGGTGCGAGCGCGGCCTCACAGGCGAATTCGTTATCGAAGGCGGTCTGCTGAGCATTGAGCGCACGCGCGCGATGACCATGATCGACATTGACGGATTTGGCGCAGCGCATCAGGTGAACCTTGCCGCAGCGCGCACTATCCCTTGGCTGCTGCGTCTCTATGGCATCGGCGGACAAGTCGGTATCGACTTCCTCGCCAGCGCCAACAAAACCGAACGTGCAGAAATTGACGCAGAGCTTGGCAAAGCCTGCGCAAGTTTGGGCCAGCACGAACGCACCGCCGTCAACGGCTTTGGCTTTGCCCAACTGGTCCTCCCCCGCCCCGGCCCCAGCGTGCTGGAAATAATGTGCGGCATCGGCTGGAAAGCGCCATCCATCGAAACACAGGCGCTGATGTTATTACGCGACGCCGCCCGATCCAATGGCGTCGGCACACGCGAATTGGTCGCCAACGCCAACATCATTGCACAAATCGAACGCCACCCGACCCTGCTCGAAGAACTGCGTTCAGGCTTAGGCTGCGCTATCACCCTATGTTGCGATTCCAGCCAAAACGGTTATGGCCACGTCCATGTCAGTCCATAAACCCGCCGCCTGCCCGTTGTGCGGCAAACCGGAAACGCCCGAACACAAACCGTTTTGCAGCAAAGGCTGCAAAGACCGCGACCTGCTGCAATGGCTCGGCGAAGGCTACCGCATGAAAGGCCCGCCCGCAGACCCCGATTTGCCCGAAGAATACTGAATTAGACACTGGACAAGCGCCCTAGGCCTTGCCTATAGGCGGCGCTCCAAAATGCGGGTTGCAGTAAAGCGCTCGCAGATGCCTCGGTAGCTCAGTTGGTAGAGCAGCGGATTGAAAATCCGCGTGTCGGCGGTTCGAATCCGTCCCGAGGCACCACTTTTCAAGCATTTTATTTAGCCCAGAAGACAATGGCATTTTGGCGTCAAACGACTCCGTTTCTGCGCGATTGTTTATTCCTAGCGTCTCACCTGCGGCGAGGTGACGCTCCGTCACAAATATGACAGTTGGACGATGCTGAGTCCCGCAATTGACATGAACCTGTCGCCTGCCTGCCACGGCTTTGGGATTAATATGACACAGTCGGCGGCTACTGGGATTGCCGCTACCTGAACCGTGGGTGGCCAATCAAAAACCAATTTTTCGAGGGCTCTCCCATGTATTTTCGCACATTTTTGCTCATTTCCTGCGCCATGACTTCGACTGCAGCATACGCGCAAGATCCAGCCGCTGATGAAGTCGCCGCTGAAGATTCGATTGTCGTATTCGGTGCGGGTCAAACCCGTCAGGTTCAGCAACTGGATAGCGACGACCTGTCGATCCTTGCGCCGGGAACCAGCCCATTAAAAGCCATCGAGAAACTGCCTAGCGTGAATTTCCAGTCCGCTGATCCGTTTGGCACCTATGAATGGTCCAGCCGCGTTTCGATCCGCGGGTTCAACCAAAACCAGCTTGGCTATACGCTTGATGGCATTCCACTGGGCGATTCAAGCTATGGCAACAACAACGGCCTGCACATCGGCCGCGCGATCATTTCGGAAAATATCGGTATCGTCCGCGTGTCGCAAGGGTCAGGTTCAATCGGCACGCAGGCGACCAACAATCTGGGCGGTACGTTGGAATTTTTCTCCGCTGACCCTGCAGATGGCCTCGGCGTTGATGCCAATCTGACCTATGGTTCGGAAAACACCATGCGCGGATTTGCACGGTTGAACTTTGGCGACGCAGGCGGCGTGCGCGGCTTTGTCTCTGGCGTGTATCACAACGCCGAAAAGTGGAAAGGAAGCGGCGATCAACGTAACTGGCAGATTAACGCCAAAGCAATAGTTCCCGTCGGCGATTCCGAATTTGACGGCTATTTCAGCTATTCCGACCGCGCCGAGCAGGATTATCAGGATTTGTCGTTGGAGATGATCGGTCGTCTTGGTTATAATCACGACAACTTCTTCCCCGATTATGCGACCGCTATCCGCGCCGCGCAGAACATTTTTGTCGCACCCATCAACAACCGCGACGACAGCTATTACGACGCATCAGGTCTGCGCAAAGATACGCTCGGCGCGCTTGGCCTCACCTCGCCGCTTAGTGATGCGGTGACGTTCAAGATCAAGGCCTATTACCACACCAACACAGGCCAAGGCACATGGGGCACGCCCTATGTGCCCAGCCCCAATGGTGTGCCAATGTCGGTGCGCACAACCGAATATGACATCCAGCGCGGCGGCGTATTCAGTTCGCTGAACGCTGAAATCGGCGATCATGAAGTCACCGTTGGGGCATGGTATGAGCATAACGACTTCACCCAAGCACGACGTTTTTACGCCTATGACAGCCTAACCAATCCAGGCCGTGACCACACGAAGTTTCAACGCAATCCGTTCTTCACCCAATGGCTGTTCGATTTCAACACAGATACGCTGCAATATTATGTGCAGGACAAAATCAGCCTTGGCGATTTGACAGTCAACGTTGGTTGGAAGGGTTTTCAGGTCAACAACGAATCCGATCCGCGTATCCAGGGCGCATTGGCCGCTGGCAAAATAAAATCACAAGATTGGTTCCAGCCGCATGTGGGGGCTGCGTATAAAGTGAGTGACAAAGCCGAATTGTTCGGTGGTTTCACCCAAGTGACACGCGCGTTCGTTTCATCAGCAACCAGCGGACCTTTCTCAACCACACAGGCAGGCTTTAACGAATTGCTGGTGCGCGGATTAAAGCCTGAAGAATCGGATACGTATGAATTGGGTGCACGCTATAATGATCCCGTGTTTAACGGCGTGATCGGCGTGTATTACGTCAATTTCCGCAACCGGTTACTGGGTGTTGCGACGGGTGCTGGTATTGTTGGTAACCCGGCAATCTTGCAGAATGTCGGCGGCGTTCGTTCCATCGGTTTCGAGGCAGCGGGCGATGTGCGTCTGGGTGGTGGGATGACTTTGTTTGCGTCATATAGCTACACCGATGCCAGCTATCGCGACAATGTGATCACGCCCACAGCGACGATTCTGACCAAAGGCAAAACCGTTGTCGATACGCCAAAGCATCTGCTGCGCGGTGAAATCGCGTATGACAGCGACAGCATTTTTGGCCGCATCGGTGCCAATTATATGAGCAAGCGTTTCTTCAACTATCTGAACGACCGTTCAGTGCCCAGCCGGGTGCTAGTGGACGCGACCTTAGGCTATCGTTTCGATGCGGGGCTTCGCCTGCCGCTGGAAATTCAGCTGAACGCGACAAACTTGCTCGACAAAAACTATGTGGCTACCATCGGGTCGAATGGTTTCGGCAACAGCGGCGATAACCAAACGCTGCTTGCCGGTTCGCCGCAACAGTTCTTTGCAACGTTGAAAGTTGGTTTCTAGATATGGTCGGAGTGAACCGGCGTAAGGTATTGGGTGGGGTGGCAGCGAGTGCCACCCTGCCTTTGTTGCCCGCATTCTCGTCAAAAGCGGACGCCGCGACTGAACCTGCGTTGACGCGTATCGCATTTGGTTCGTGCGCGCATCAAGACAAGGACCAGCCGATCTGGGCGAACGTCAATCGTTTCAATCCAGAGCTGTTTATATTCCTCGGTGACAATATCTATGGCGACACCGAAGATATGGCGGTGATGCGCGTCAAATACACGAAGCTGGCGGCTAAGCCCGGCTTTCAGGAGTTGCGCAAAAAGACGCCGATTATAGCGACTTGGGATGACCATGATTACGGCGTCAATGACGGCGGTTTTGAATATCCGATGAAGAAGGAATCGGCCGAGCTGTTCCTCGATTTCTGGCAAGTCCCCGCCAATCATCCCCGCCGCAGCCATGACGGGATTTACGGCGCCTATTATTTCGGGCCCCCTGGAAAACGCGTGCAGGTGATTTTGCCAGATAACCGGACATTCCGTTCGCCGTTGCTGGGGCTGAGCGTTGAGCCCGAAGGCAAAGGCAATTATTTGGTCAACCCCGATCCTAAATCGACCATGCTGGGAGAGGCGCAGTGGGATTGGCTGGAGCACGAATTGCGCCAGCCCGCCGATATCCGCATTTTCGCATCCTCAACACAAGTCCTCGCCGATGCGCCGGGCTATGAGGCATGGGTGAATTATCAGGCGGATTATCAACGGCTGATTGATGTCATTGATTTCACGCAAGCCGAGGGGCTGTTCATGATTTCAGGCGACACGCATTATGCCGAGTTGTCGCGGCGAACGGAAAATGCACCCTATCCGCTTTATGATCTGACGTCTTCGGGGATCACCGAGGTTTGGAAGTTCCTAGCGCCTAATAAAAACCGGATTGCACAAGCGCCGCTGGCGCAGAATTTCGGACGGATCACAATTGACTGGAGCGGTAATGATCCGCTGGTGACGATGGAAGTCGAGGTACTCGACGGCTCAATCGGGATTAGCCAGCAAGTGCGGCTTAGCGAATTGCGCCAAGGGCAGCGTTAGACAACGCTAACAAGATGGTCGCTGCGCCGAAATAGCTGCCCAGGGGGAGATGTTGTTTGAGTGCATTGCTGTTCCGAAATCCGGTCAGGAAATGCGTTAGCCCAAGTGCGCTTGCCAACAGCAAAACCATAGGCAGCGACTGCCAGCCAACCCATAAGCCGATTGCGCCCAACAGCTTTGGATCACCCGCCCCCATCGCCTCTATACCGCGCAGTCGGGAGTAACCTAGGCGCAGCATCTGCAAAACAGCGAAGCCCGCCACGCCGCCAATAGCGCGGTCAGCTAAACTCGGTTCGGTGGGCAGAAAGCCGCCACCGATCAGCCCAGTTACAGCAACGACGATAACTAAATTATCCGGCAACCAATAATGCCGCCAATCGAGCAGGATCAGTGGTAGCAGCGCCCAGCCAAGAACTGCCACAGCGACGGCACCCGGCAGAGGGAATAGAGTGGCGCATAACAGCCCGAGGCTTGCACAGAACAATTCGGTGAACAGGCTGTCACGGCCAATCGCTGCATCGCAACGACGACATTTTCCGCGTTGGATAACGTATGACAAGATCGGCACCAGCTCATACACGCGCAACGGCAACTGACAGTGATCGCAGCGCGACCTGCCGGTGATGATGCTCTCGCCCTTCGGCCAACGCTGACACAAAGCCGCGACAAAACTGCCCCAGATTGCGCCGAGGACTGTCAGCATTACGGCGATGAGCCAGAAAGGCAGGATGTCGCCTATTGCGCAATAGCCGCTATTTAAGGCTGCCCGAGCGCACAAGACGGAAGCCACCGGCTACCGGTTGAAAACCGGACAGATTAAGGCCTGTCGCTATCTCTGGTGCTGGCTCAAGGACACTCAATGTTAGGTGGTAGCTGCCATCGGCTTTAAGCCGCACAAAGGCGCGTTCCATCGTCGATTGGCTCATCAGCGGCAGCACAAGGTCGCCTTTGCGGCATTCGGCATTGCCGATCATCCCACCGGGCACGACGGCATCAAGCGCGCTTTCATCCAATGACAGCCTGACCACACCCGACGCGTCAGCGCACTTCCCGCCGGAAAAGGCGAAGCTGAATTTTTCGAAATGCAGCTGTCCACCGTCCAGTCCTCTGATAAGGCCTTTGGCATCGATCGTTGCTGTCAGGTCGTCAGCATAGATGCCGCCAAAGCCTTTACCAACGCTGCCAGAAATACCGGGCGTTTGGGGCGCTGCGCCGCGTTGCAAGGCGAAGCCGACATTGCCGGTAAAAAGCGGCAGGATCGTTAGCCACGCATTGACATCGCCGATGCGAACGCTGCCCAACGACGCATCCCGCAACGCGCCGCTCATGATCGTGCCTTGGCTATGCCGAGCCGAAACACCCACCGCCTTTGCGGCAAAACCCAACGGCATCAGGAGCAGCAAAGCGAGCAAGCCAAACAGGACTAACAACCCGATTATCGGCAAATGTTTACGCAAGGTCATGGCTTCCTTCGCAACCGGATCTCGGCGGTCACAAAGCCGCCCTCACCTTTGCGCACATTGATCTGCGCCAGTTCAATCCCTTGTGCCTCTAGCCCCGTCAACCACGCGAACAAAGCGCCAGCTTTGGTGCTTGCCAACCGGAAGCGATATTCATCAACACCAATTGCTGCGCCATCGGCGATTTCAAAACCGAACGCAGTTGCACTGCTGGCAATCACCGTTTCAAGCGCAGCGCCGGATGCGACAACGGCCGTTGCAGTCGATCCAGAATTCGCTTTGGCCAAAGCAACGCTGGCCTCGATATTGCCGCGGCGTTTGGTTGCAGCGTCGAGTTCCTTTTCGGCCGAACCGATGGCGTTATATCCGGGCAGGATCATCCCAAAAATGATCAGCATCAGCAACGCCAGACCCCCTGCAACGCCCAGCATATATTGCTCGCGCGCGGATCGCCCCGAAAACCAGTCTTTGAACTGTTCGATCATGGCGCCCTCAATGTCAGGTCGGCCAATATCGTGCCGCTTTGGTCGCGGCGCGGGGTGGCGGTGATTTGATAGCCAGCGCGTTCTATCGACAGCAAAGCGGCGTTGATGCTTTCGGTATCGGGTGCAGCCAATGTCGCCTTTAACAATCCATCATCGCCAAGTGTCGCGTCAGTTAAAGCCAGATTGTCGCTGGTCCGCACCGATTGCCAGACGATAGCGAGCAGCATCACAGGCTTTGCCCGTTCGATGCCTTTGCGCGCGATGGCCGCATTCACCGCCGCTTCTGCCTGCGTCACATCGGTGACTGTGGGCGCGACCGTTTGGGCCAGCGCGAGTGAAGTCTGATCCTCGCTGTAAATAGCCCATTGCAGCCTCGCATAATAGACAACCGACCCTGTCAAGAACAACGCGACCGCGAGCAACAATAGCCGTTTCGCCCAAAGCTTTTGCGGTTCGGTCAAAATCGGCGGCTGCTTTTTGCGGATCGACAACCCGTCGAGGAAATTAGGGACCGGAGTTTTGGCAATCGCCGCAAGCGCCGCTGTGATTTCGGGTTCGTCCGCCGTTCGGATGTCCGCATCGCCAAAAAACGCTGCCGCCAATCCGGGCTCGTCGGCGCAGCAAATGTCTGCGGCGTGGAGTGTTACGTGGCCATTAATGCTGGACCGGACAACTTCTGCATCATCTGGTTTTAGCACTGCCCCCATCGGCACTACGGCTGTCGGGTTAAGTCCAACGTCCCAGAACCTCTGTATTATACTCCTCAAATAAGCGCTATCCACCGTCGCGGTCTTTAACCTGCCGTCCGCGTCAAGCGAGGCTGCGGCCTGCACAGCACCGATAGCTTTTTCCTGCGCGTCGATGCGTGCGACGGCAATCTCCTGCTGCGGCTCCAGCCCTCGGGGTTCGGCGCTGCGATAGGTCGAGCGGTCAGCAGGCAGTAGCACGACCATCGGTATTGCTTCGAGTTCAGATCGTTCAAACAAATCTGACAGCGTTGAAAGTGGGCGCTGTTGTACATCTTCGCCGTCGCCAATGATCCAGCAGTAAGGATCATCGTCATCAGCTAATGGCAAAGTCGTCAAGATGGTGACAGCAGACGTCATTCCGCCTCGCCCCAGCTGCGCCAGACGATTTTTGGCGGTACAACCTCAGCTGCGATCAGCGCCGTTTCGCGCAATTCGATATCCCCACTCGTTACCGCCAGATCCAGCCTGAACCAGTTACTGGTCATTTTCACCTGATCCTGCACGGCTTGGATTGGCTTTGCACTTTGCGCGCCAAAACTTTCCCAGAACCGTAACACGCTGCCATAGCCACCACCGGGCCGTTTTGCCAATATAGAGCGCGCATTGTTAATCGTCATGGCACCCGACGGATACAGCATCGCCAGCAACGGTGCCTGTTCGGGCAGTAATGTGTTGGCGTTCAGCGGCGACAGGCTGGCGACGGGCAATGCGCAGAGAAAAGGTGAGAGCTTGGCGTAAATTGCGGGCGTCACATTCTTCACACTCCGCAGTTCGCTCTTGTGCGCAAAGAGCTGGTTCGCGGCCAGATAGCTTTGGGCGCTGCCCAGATAGTCGCTGTCCTCTGCGCCGCCGTTTTGTTGCGGACTGTTGTCGCTGTCGGCCCAATCAACCGCTGCTGCCGCAATCGAGCGCGCACTATTTTCGGGGATCGACAGCACAGTCATCAATGACACAAACTGGTCACGGCCAATCGGGTTGATGGCGAGAGCACCTTCGCTGTCTTGCACCAGACTGTTCAAATTAAAACAATTGCTGCTGTCGTGAACCGTCGCACTGATTGTACCGCCGGGCAATTGAAAGCGGCGTGGCGTTGCCAGCCAGCCGCCAGCCATCGTTGTTTGCGTGGTGTCCGCAGCGCGCAGATCGGCGAGGCGAGCCAAAGCGATGTCCTCGGCGGCAAAAGCCAACAAGCGCGCCTGACGCATCGCCTGACCATTGCCGGACAATTTGGTCGACAGGATCACGCGGTCAAGCGTTGTTGCCGCAATCACTGAAAGGATTGCCACCAGCAACAGGATCGACAGCAAAGCTGCGCCGCGTTCTGAGGCGGGAACGTCAGGTTGGGGCTTCATCACCACCCTCCCCTTCCTTCGCAGGTGCAACTGCACCACCAGTGCCAACCAGAAAGAGCAAGCGAAGCGGCGCGGCGCGTTTCTGCGTCAGTTCCAGCTCCAGCGCGCGCGGCAAAGCCAAGAGGTCGTTCGCATCCCAATCTGACCGCCAATTGCCCTTAACATCGCGGAAGCGCGCCGTAATTGACGTCACATCCTTCAACACTATCGTCGGCTGCGGCTTGCCGCCATCGAGCATCGACCAGCTAATCCGTTTCAGCGCGCCGTTTTCCAGCACGTAGGCAACATGCTGCAATTCGGGCTTTGGCGCATCGTCTAGGTTTGCCTGTCCGGCACGGGTTAGTGCAAAGATTTGTCCAGCAACCCCCAAACCGCTCGCCGAAAACGCCGGTGTCGTGGTGGTGGCGTTGGTCCTCACCGGACGAGCAATCGCTTGCGCCAGATCGCTTTCCATCACGGCAATCGCCCGCGCGGTTTCGCTCAAATCCGACAGACGTTCCTTGACGGCCAACTGGCTGCTAGCTGCAGATTGCAGCAACGCGACGCCCGCGACCGAAATCATTGAAAAGATCGCCAAAGCGACCAGCATCTCGACCATTGTAAAGCCGCGCTCATTTGCCCTGATTTGCGGAGTCATCGTTCGACCAGTCTCGCGGTTGAGAGCTTTGCTTGCCGACCCGCTGCTGCACCGCTGCCTGACACAGTGATGTCGATTGTCACCAGCCGGTTGTCCTCAGTTTTATCGGTAATAACTTTCCAAAACCAGCGCCGCCCGCCATTTTCCTCTTCGCCCTCCTCGCTGCCAATCGCAGGGGCAATGGGAGCCGAGAGCCGTTCGACCGCAAGGTTTTGCGCAACTTGCGACGCCAGCGCAGCGTCGGATAGCGTCGCTGCGGTGCGGATCGAATAGCCTTGTAGGTTCACCATCGCGAGCGCCGCGAGGCTGAACACCGACAACGCCACCAGCATCTCGATCAAGGTGAAGCCGTTAGCGCGAGACATCGACATTCCCCGTTTCATCCAGCGTAACGCGCAACGGGCTTTGTCCGCCGGTCAGCAGTACATCGACAGGCGCCGACGGAATACCATTCGCATCAAAGGCAACGCGGACCATCCGTCCGCCTTGTAAGTTCGCCGCCAGTGGCGCGCGCCAATCAGTTGTCGCAAACGGCTTGGTGTCGATGGCGCGCCAGGTTTTCCCGTCGCGGCTTTCAAAGCCATAACCAGAAGGCCGCACCCAAAATGCCAGCGGGCGCGATTCAACCACCGCGCGATCGCGCAGCGCAGCAATTCGCATCGCAAATTGCTCCGCCTGACCGCCCGCATTGCGCGACGCCGAGCCAACAGTCATCACAACCGCCGATGCTGACAGGCCGATCACAAACAAGACGACCATCAACTCGACCATCGTAAAGCCGTTTTTGGCGGGCTTCACATCATTCGGCATAGATGTCTGCATTTTCGTCCTGCCCGCCCGGCGCACCATCGGCACCCAGCGAGTAGATATCAAACGCGCTGCTCTTTCCGGGCAGAGTATATTGATACGGCCGTCCCCAAGGATCGTTCGGTAGTTTTTTGATATAACCCTCGGGCCGTGCGCCGGGAGCCGCGACCGGCGGAGTGACCAACGCGGTCAACCCTTGGCCACTATCGGGATAGGTGAGATTATCGAGCCGGTATGTTTCCAACGCTTGCGACAAAATTGCGATATCGGCCTTCGCCTTTTGCACCATCGCTTTACCTTGGCTCGGCAAGACGTTGATGACGACGATGGTGGCCAGCAAGCCGACGATGAAAATCACCACCATCAATTCGACAAGGGTAAACCCGTTCTGGATTTTGCCCGGTTTTTTCCGGCGATATTTGGCGTCGGGAAAACGGAAATCAGAAAACAAAAAGCGGATAAGTTTTAACATGGTTACAGTCCTGTCAGGTTCTGAAGCTGCAAAATGGGCAATAGGATCGCAAGGATGATAACAGCCACCATTCCGCCCATGATGACGATGATTGCAGGCTCCAACAACGCCAGCGCCGATGTGGTGAAGGTGTCAAATTCCTGCTCAAGATAGTCCGCCGCGCGCGCCAGCATGGTGTCGAGCCGCCCGGCGCTTTCGCCGCTCGCCGCAAGATAAACCAGCAAGGGCGGGAACACGCCAACCGCCTGCATCGCGCCCGAAAGGCTGCCGCCGGTTCTCACGCGTTCGACGATATCGTCATTGGCATTGGCCAGCACGCGGTTGCGGATGGTTTTTCCGGTCAGCGTCAAGCCCTCTAGTAAGGGCAATCGGCTTGCCACCATCGTAGCCAATGTTCGCGCCATGCGGGCAGCGTGCAGATCGCGCAGCAGGCGACCGATCAGCGGTAGCCGCAATATCGTGCGATCAACCGACAGCCGGAATGCAGGAACGCGCAGCCCTTGCCAAAAGGCGATTGCGAGGACGCCGATGGCGATCAGTATCAACCACCAATAGCTCGCCAGAAACGCGGAGATGCCGATGACGAGACGCGTGATAAACGGCAGCTGCTGTTGCGCATTGTCAAACTGTTCGACCACGCGCGGGACCACAGCGACCATCAATCCGGTGACCACTAGCATCGCGACTACAGCCAATATGAACGGATAGGCGAGCGCCCCGATCAACTTGCCGCGCATCTTTGCTTGGCGCTCCAACAGGTCGGCCAGTCGCCCAGCGATCAGCGGCAACGTGCCCGCCCCTTCGCCCGCCGCGATCATCGCGCGGTAGAGCGGCGGAAAGCTAGCGAGTTCGCGGGCAAGCGCCTCGGAAAAACGCTGCCCCTCCATCACGCCGATATGGACATTGCCCAGAATTTCGCGAACCGTGTTTTTTTCACTCTGCCGCGCCAGATTGCGCAATGTTTCCTCCAGCGGGCTGACCTCAATCAACGACGCCATTTGCCGCGTGAACAGGGTCAGCTGCTTAGAACCAAGCCGCCGCCGCCTCGGCATCTTGATCGCGGTGGCAAAGGCCGAGGGTGCGGCATTTTCCTCAACGCTGACGACATACAACCGCATACCTTTTAACCGGCTACGCGCAAGATCGTCATTGGCCGCAGAGATGCTGCCCAGCCGTTCGCGGCCATCGGTATCTATCGCGCGATAGGCGTATTTAGGCATCGACTATGCTTTCGCTGCGCGAAATACGGATGGCTTCTTCAGGCGATGTCTCACCGCTGCGCACCAGCTTTCGTGCCGCCGACGCAAGGTTGGGGCTATGCATAAACGCATGTTGCGCCAGCACCGCTTCATCGCCGCCAGCATTGATGATTTTGCGAATGGTCTCATCGACGCGAACCGCCTCAAACACACCGATCCGGCCCTGATAGCCTGTTTGCTTGCACGCGTCGCAACCATGCGCCTGAAACACCACAGTTCCGGTTTCAAAGCCGAGCAATGCACTTAACCGGCTGTCACATTGCACCGGCTCGCGGCATTCGGGGCATAGCCTTCGCACCAGCCGCTGGGCGATTACCGCACGCAATGTAGAGGCGAGCAAAAACGGCTCAACCTTCATATCGCGCAAACGGGTCACTGCACCGATGGAGTCGTTGGTATGCACCGTTGTCAACACCAGATGTCCAGTCAGCGCGGCTTGCACCGCTATGTCCGCGGTTTCGCGATCGCGGATTTCGCCGACCATCACAACATCGGGATCCTGCCGCAATATCGCGCGCAGACCGGCGGCAAAGGTCATCCCGACTTTCTCATTCACTTGCGTTTGGCCGACGCCCTCAACGGCATATTCAACCGGATCCTCGACGGTCAGGATATTGCGGCTGCCATCGTTCAACCGCTTCAACCCGCTATACAAAGTCGTGGTTTTACCGGACCCCGTAGGGCCGGTAACCAAAATGATCCCATTGGGTTCGGCAAGCGCCGCCGTCAGGATTTCCAAGCACTGTCCCGACATGCCAAGCAGGTCGAGCGACAAACCGTTATTATCCTTATCCAAAACGCGAAGCACCACGCGCTCACCCGCACGACTTGGCAGCGTTGAGACGCGAACGTCGATCAGCTTTCCGCCCAAAGTCAGCCCGATCCGGCCATCTTGCGGCACGCGGCGTTCGGCGATATCGAGCCGCGCCATCACTTTGATACGGCTGACGATCACTGGCGCAACATTGGGCGGTAAGCGTAGCTTTTCCTCCAGCACACCATCGTTGCGTAGCCGCACAACTAGCCCAGTTTCATAAGGCTCAATGTGGATATCCGACGCGCCTTGACGCACAGCCTCAGCGATAATGCCATTAATCAGGCGGATGACAGGAGCATCATCGGCGCTGTCCAGCAGATCCTCTGCACTAGGCAGAAAGTCACCGAGCAGCGCATGCTCGCCCGAATATTCATCCACAATCTGCGCCGATCCATCGACCGAATAATGCTCCGCCAGATAGGTATCGAAAACCGCCTGTTCGGCAAATTCGACATCGAACGGCATCGCAAGATGGCGGCGCACCTCCAACAGCGACATCGGGTCTGCACCTGCGCAAAGCGCAACAGCCAAACGTCCACCCTGTTGAGACCGCAGAACGACTCCATTCTTGCGCGCAAAGGCATAAGGGATATCAACCGAGGGCGTCATGCTAGCGGTCGGCGCTCTCGCATCCTGAACAACGATTGAGGGCTCAATCACATCGTCATCACCACGGCGGATTTTCATGATCCACCTCCGCCCATTTTCTCGGACGCGGGAACATCGACTGGCTTGATGTCCGCTGGCTTTGCAGGGCTGGTATCGGCGAGCGGAGAAGCTTGATAATCGCCTTGAAGCAATTGGTCGGTCGTGGGCGGTATTGCCCCCATATAGTCGCGGACCAGCTCATCGATGGATGGCTCAAGATCGGGATTGCGTTCCAACTGCATCGACCGGACATAGTCATAACGCCGCGCGGTCAGGACATCGCCATCATGCCGCGTTCGCAATATCGTCGGGCGGATGAAGACCATCAAGTTGGTTTTGGCCCGCGTTTTGCTTTTCGATTTGAACAGTTCGCCGATTAACGGAATGTCGCTTAGCAACGGAATGCGCTCAATCGTTCGGCGTTCATCGTCGTTCAGCAATCCACCGAACGCCATGATCTGACCATCACCCACCGTCAGAGTCGTTTCAAACTGGCGTTTGTTCAAAATCAGGTCGCTCGACCGGCTGGATACTGGCCCTGCAACACTCGACACTTCCTGTTTCAAAAACAGTTTCACATCGCCTTGGGCGTTGACCTGCGGCGTGACCTCAAGCTTGATGCCGACTTCTTGGCGCTCAACTGTGCGAAACGCATTGTTGAAATCCGTTGAGAGCTTTTCTCCGGTTGTGACCGGAACTTCCTGCCCAACAAGGAATTTTGCCTTTTGGTTGTTCAACGTGACGATGTGCGGCG
>JANMGR010000063.1:0-27866 GCA_031374785.1 Sphingomonadales bacterium
ACCATGGCGACCTCCTCTCCCAATGAGTCGTCCAATGCAGGAGACAATAATCATGCCAGCAGAAAAAGGAAGCGCCTTCCTGTTAAAGGTCGGCGATGGCGCAACGACGCCGGTTTACACGACGGTAGCGGGGCTTCGCACTACGCAACTTAGCATCAACGGCGATGCGGTTGTCATTACCAACAAAGGCTCTGGAGGCTGGCGAGACTTGCTCTCCGGCGCTGGCGTCCGTTCGGTCTCGGTATCGGGCGCGGGCGTGTTTACGGGCTCTACTGCCGAAACACGGATCAAATCAAACGCGCTGTCGGGTGTGCTTGATGACTATGAATTAAGCTTTGAAAGCGGCGAGCGGATGCGCGGCAAATTCCTTGTTGCGCGGCTGGACTATGCCGGGGATTTCAACGGCGAGCGTAGCTATACCTTGGCGCTGGAAAGCTCTGGCCAAGTGGTGACGTTGTGAGCCGGACGCCAAATCCCGCGCGCGGCGAGGCATCGGTCTCAGGCATATTACTGCGCCCCAGCTTTGCAGCATTGGTCGCGGCAGAGGAAGAGCTGGGGCCTTTGTTCGCCCTAGTCGAACGCGCAGCGGCGGGGCAGTTGAAGCTGTCCGAGATGGTGGCGTTGTTCTGGCATTGCCGATTTGAGGTCGCAGTGGAATTGACGCGGGATGCATTTTCGCAAGCCGTTGCTGACGCGGGACTCGCTGCTGCAACGCCTGCGTTGAAAATGCTCCTTGGTCAGATACTGGGCGGTCAGTGACTTTCGCTGACAGCGCCCTCCAACTGGCTGGGCAAACCGCTTTGCTGCTCGGATGGCGGCCCGATGATTTCTGGAATGCCACGCCAGCGGAACTTGCAACGATCCTTGCGGCATTGTCGCCCAATGGCGAGGCGGCGGATGGCGCAACGCTGTCTCAAATGATGGAGCTTTACCCAGATACCCCACCGGAGGTGAATGATGGATGAGGAAATTGAACGACTGGTTGTGTCGGTCCGCGCCGACACCCAAGGCTTTGCCCGCGACGTTGCCACGATGCGCGCCGAAATGGATGGGCCGTTTGCTGCGGGAATGGAGCGTGCGGGGCAGACACTGCAAAATAGTCTTGTCCGCGCGATTCAGAGCGGCAAATTCGGCTTTGAAGATTTGCGGCGCGTAGCGCTGTCCGTGTTGTCCGAGATTGCGTGGGCGGCCATTCGCAGTGGTTTGAACTCACTGTCGGGCAGTTCCAGTGGCAGCGGGCAGGGCGGGCTATTGGGAACAATCGGATCAATAGTCGGCAGCCTGTTTGGCGCACCCGGGCGCGCCACCGGCGGGCCAGTTTCGCCTGGACGCGCCTACCGTGTCGGTGAAAACGGCCCTGAGCTTTTTGTACCGACCAGCGCAGGCCGGGTCGAAACTGGTGGTTCGGGCCGAGGCAACGGTGCGCAGCTTAGCCTGACGATTAACGTGTCCGACAGTGGCCGGGGCAGCGCACCCGACGCGCTGCAACGATCCAGCCGCCAAGTCGCGCGTGCAGTACGGCAAGCTTTGGCAAGGGCGGAGGATTAAATCACGACCTTTCCGTTCGTGCAGAGCTTGTCGAAGCACAGCCCAAATATGCTCAGCTGGTTACGTCCTTCGACAGGCTCTGGACCAACGGTTAAGTTTCGTAAGGAATTTTATCATGCCCTATTGGCTTTGCGAACAAAGGCGCGAGCAGGAATCCGCTCCCGTAATGCGGTTCGATCCGCGTTTTTGGACGCTGAATTTTCCGCGTCCGATGATGGCATCGGTTGTGTCCACCGGCCCGGAATCTTTGCGCGTCGATGCGGTGTTTTATGGCAGCAATGATCTTGCTGGGCTGATCTGGGACAGCAAGGATTTGTTCGACCACCCGCTTCTCGCCTATGAAACCAACCGTGATTACCGAGGGCTGACGGTAAAGTTTCGTTGGCGCTCGGCGGGGATTATGCCGCTAGATGCGATCAATGGCCCGGCGCTGACCATCGAAGGGCGCGACGCGAGTGGCCAACAGAAAAGCTGGTATGTCCGCCTGTGGAACTATGCGGTCGGTACGTCCGAAGATGCGGTTATCACGCTGCCATTTAGCGCGCTAAACGGTGGCTTTTTATTACCCGCCGAAGCCGACGCAGTGTTCGCAGCTGATATCGACCGGTTGTTCATTTCTATCGTTCCGCCCGGCTATACCAGTGTGGCAGGAAGCTTTGCGGCGGGGGTTGAAGGCTGGGTAGAACTCTCCGAAATTCGCTGTGATGGCGAAGGCGTGATGCTGAATACCGGCGACGTTATGCTACCCGAACACGCGCTGAAAATGGCGACTGGCTATGACGATGCCTATAACCAAACACCTGCGCGGGTGCTGCGTCAAATTCGTGCACTCGGCTATCGCGATACCATCAACCATTATGTCGGGATGAGCCATTATTTCCGGCTCGACCCGTCTGGTGGCGGGCATTATGCCAGCCTGTTAGGCAGTGCGCTGAATACGCCGTGCGGGGCTTGGCATCTTGATTTCGCCAATCGCGCTAAGACGGCGGGCTATGATCTGATTTTTTCGCTAAGCTATGAATTGTTCGATGCGCATTGCTGGAACGATTGGAAGCAGCGCGCTGAAAATGGCGATCCGGCGCTGACCGGATGGGTGCCGCCATCGACTTTGCTGTCTCCTGCGCATTCTGGCGCAATGGGCTATTTGCAAGCCGTCGGGCGGGCTTTTGCTTTCATTCAAAAGCAAGCCGGGCTACCGGTGAAATTTCAAGTGGGCGAGCCGTGGTGGTGGATCACGCCTGACCACCGAATCTGCCTTTATGATGCTGCGGCCACAGCGGCGTTCGGCGCATTGTCGGTTCCTATCCCCGATATTCGTGGGTCGAAAACGGGGGCGCAAAAGGCGATGCTGGACCGCGCGGGCGAGTTGCTCGCCGCATCGACTGCTGCACTGGTCGCAGCGGTTGCGGATGAAGCGGACACCGCCCCGTTTGAAAGCCATTTGCTGGTCTATCTGCCCACAGTTCTCGACCCGCTGGCCCCAGAGGCAAAGCGTGCCAGTGTGCCGCTCGATTGGGCTTCGCCCGCGTTCGATGTGCTGCAGTTAGAGGATTATGATTGGGTGACCAGCGGCAATCACGGCGCAACTAATCGGGCGATGCCGTTGATGGCGTCGCGGCTAGGATATCCAATCACCGAACAGCATTATTTTGCCGGGTTCGTGCTGCGCCCTGAAGACAAAGCGCAGTGGCGCGACATCGCCCTTGCGGCGCAATCAGCCCGCGATCGTGGCACCGCGCAAACTTTTATCTGGGCGCTGCCACAGGTCGCGCGCGATGGCTTTACTTGGTTCCAAATTGGCCCAAAAACTGAATATGAAAGCGAGGACGATGTGCACCCCTTTGACGATGTGACCTTTCCGATCGAGATCGGGCAGGAAGCCGAAGTGACGGCGGAATTCTCGACCAATGTCGTAACGATGCTGTCGGGGCAGGAACGCCGCAACACTGATTGGGCCGATGCGCGGCTGGCCTATGATGTTGCGCCGGGGGTGCGTTCGGAATCCGAACTGGCGACGTTGATAGCGTTTTTCCGCGCCCGTCGCGGCGCGGCGATTGCGTTTCGCTTTGCTGATCCGTTTGATGATAGCTCGAACGGCGCGGCCGGTGTGCCGACCGCTTTAGATCAGGGTATCGGTATCGGTGACGGCGTGACGACAAATTTTGCGCTGACCAAGACTTA
This sequence comes from Sphingomonadales bacterium, assembly GCA_031374785.1. Classification (GTDB taxonomy): domain Bacteria; phylum Pseudomonadota; class Alphaproteobacteria; order Sphingomonadales; family Sphingomonadaceae; genus Sphingorhabdus_B. The sequence goes on from JANMGR010000063.1 coordinate 3,730, forward strand.
TGGGGCGGGTGCTTCGGCGCAGGTTCGCCGGATCACGCGTCCGCGCACCGGCTCGGTGTTTGTAGCGGTGAATGGCGTTGTTGCCTCGGGCTGGTCGATGGGCGCAATGGGCCTGATCAACTTTGCGACAGCTCCGGCAAGCGGCGCACAAATCACCGCTGGTTTCCGTTTCGACGTGCCGGTGCGCTTTGCCGAGGATCGACTGAATGCTAGCCGCGCGACGTTTGCGGCGGGCAGCTTTGCCAGCGTGCCGCTTATTGAAGTAAAGGATGCAGCATGAGCGAAGCGTGGCTCGCAGGGCCGCTGACCAGTTCAGCCTATGGCTGGCGGTTGGAGCGGTGCGACGGGGTGACACTTGGTTTTACTTCGCACGACCGCGATGTTGAATTGGACGGACTGATCCTGCGCGCAAGCCCCGGTATGATGCCTAGCTCTATCGTCGAAAGCATTGGCCTCGACGTTGATGGGCTGGATGTGCGCGGAGCGTTGACCGCCGATGCCATTCGCGCCGATGATTTGGGCGCGGGCCGCTGGGATGCAGCGCGGCTATCGATTTTCTTGTTTGATTGGACCAATCCGTCAGCTGGCGTTCGTATGCTTGCGGTTGGCGAACTTGGCGCGATTTCGCACAGCGGCATCGAATTTGACGCAGAGTTTAAGGGGCCAGCCGCAAAGCTAGACCGCGCTGTTGCGCCCTACACATCGCCCGGATGTCGTGCGGATTTTTGCGATGCGGATTGTGGTTTGAACGCTGCGCGGTTCAGGCATCAGGCACAGATACTATCGGCAACCGGCAGCGGACTTACTCTGGCCGCACCGTTTGCGATATCGCCAGAAAGCTTTGCTTTCGGCAAATTACGCTGGCTCGATGGCCCTAATTGTGGGCTATGGTCTGATATCTTGGCAGCGACGGCGACCAGCATCCAGTTGATCTCGCCACCCGCCTTTCCCCCTTTGCCCGACAGCAGAATAGAACTCATCGAAGGTTGCGGCAAAACCATCGCCACTTGCGGGACACGGTTTGGCAACGCGGTCAATTTTCGCGGAGAGCCTTATCTGCCCGGCAACGACATTTTGACGCGCTATCCCGGTGCTGGCTCGTGAGGTCGGTTGAGGGAGAAGCAATTGCAGCCCGTGCGATGACGCAAATTGGCACGACTTTCCGGCTCCACGGACGGACGCCGGACGTTGCTTTGGACTGTGTCGGGCTGGTTGCCTTTGCAATAGACGCTGGCGAGGTTATCAGGGATTACAGCCTAAAAGGCACAAAAATAGATTTTATATTGTCCTATATGGATAGTATTGGTTTGAACCCACTGGCTCAATCTACGAGCATCTGTGACGGTGATATAGCGATTGTCACCTGTTCCCCCCAACAATTTCACCTGATGATCCGCGCCGCAAACGGCTGGGTCCACAGCCATGCTGGCTTACGCAAAGTCGTTCACACCCCCGGCGCATCGCCCTGGCCTATCGTTGCTGTGCGGCGGATGATTGGAGATTGAGATGGCAACGGTAATCCTGTCCGCAGTCGGCACTTATTTTGGCGGGCCGATAGGCAGCGCCGTCGGCGCAGTGATAGGTCAACAGATTGACCGCGCGATCATCGGCAACGGAAAGCCGCGCGAAGGTCCGCGCATTAAAGAGTTGGATATTCAAACCTCCAGCTATGGCACGCAAATTCCAGCCATTTTCGGGGCGATGCGTGTGGCGGGGACAGTCATTTGGTCAACCGACCTAATCGAAACGCGCAAAAAAAACGGCGGAGGCAAGAACCGACCTGCGACTATCAACTACAGCTATGCGGCGAGTTTTGCCGTTGCGTTGTCGAGCCGTCCGGTGGCGCGTGTTGGCCGGATTTGGGCTGATGGAAATTTGCTGCGCGGGGCGGCGGGCGATTTCAAAAGCGAAGTCACCTTTCGTTTTTACAACGGCTATGCCGACCAATTGCTCGATCCGCTTTTGTCGTCCGCTGAGACCACCGGCCAATGTCCCGCGCATCGCGGATTGGCCTATGCGGTGTTTGAAGATTTCCAACTCGCCGACTTTGGCAATCGGATTCCGTCGCTAACCTTCGAACTGTTTGAACGCGAAGCGCCTGTGCCGTTGATGGATATCGCCTCGGCAACATCCGCAGGTGCAATAACGGGGACGAGTGGCGCGTCCTTAATCGGATTCGCCGCGCAAGGTAGCGACTGCCGCGCTGCGCTTGAGCCCTTGATCGCAACATTACCTGTTTTAATACGGCCTTCAGGCGATAAAATGCTGGTGTCCGATTGGAATGCAATTGACGCTACAAACGTGCTGACCGACCCAGCCATCGCTGATGGGAAAAGCCGCATCGACCGTCCAAGTCGTTCCCGCGAAGCAAATAACCGTGCGCCGTCATGTCTTTCTATCCGGCATTACGAACCACAACGCGATTTTCAAACCGGCATTCAAACCAGTAGGTCAGTCGGCAGCGCTCGGACGAAAACGCAAATTGACCTTCCGGCCGCGCTTGATGCATCATCTGCCCGCGCTCTTGCCGAGCGGCAACTGCTGCAACTCTGGCGAGGATTGAACAGTTATAAGGCGTCGGTGCCGACTGGCGCTGCCGCTATTTCGGCCGGGAATCAACTGTCGATAGCGAATGATAGTTCGACCTTGCGGATTGTAGAGGTTGAACATCAACGCGGCACGACCCGCGTTACGGCGCGAGAATGGGCGGATAATCCGTCGGCAAATGCTGTCGCCGATCCGGGCCGTAGCCTTTCGGGCACTGACCTGATGATAGGCCAAACGCAGCTTATCCTTGCTGACCTACCTGTCTTTGGAACCGATGACCCGGGCCGCGCGACAATGATTGCGGCTGCGGCTGGAACCGGCGCTGGTTGGAGGCGGGCATCGCTTTCCTTCGTCGAGGGCGAGCGAATCGTTGAATTCGGCGTGACAAAAGGCGTTTCAACCATTGGCCAGTTATTGGGAGGATTACCGTCGCACACGGCCATGTTGGAAGACAGAATGAACCAGCCCGTCATCCGTTTGCTGCATGATAAAATGACTTTGCCCACAGGGACAGGATGCTCGACCAGCTTTGACGCGCCGTCTTTATGGTTAAACGGCGAAATCATCCGCTATGCCAATGCAGAGAAGATTGGACCTCAAAACTACAGGCTTAAAGGCTTTTTGCGCGGTTGTTTCGGCACCGACAGCACCACAGCTCATCCCGCTTTAGCCAATGCCTTTGTGATCGAATCGGATAGCTTGCTGCCACTTGATTCGATGCCAACACCAATGAATGTGAGCCTACAGCTACAGGCGCAGGGTATCGGCGATGCAGTTCCGGTAGAACAGTCGATATTCATTGCAGGAAACGCGATCCGCCCGCGAAAACCCGTGCATGGCCGGATTGAGCGTTTAGACAACGGCGATATTCAACTTCTATGGCAGCGATGCGACCGGTTGGCGCATCCTTGGGTAGATGCCGCAGATGTTCCCAACAGCGAGGGCGTGACTGAATTTGCCGTAGAGCTTTACGTCGCTGGAGCACGAGTCAGGACATGGGACGCGCTTACATCCTCGCTGTTCGTTGCGGCGTCCGAAATTGCGGGACTGTCGATTCCGGCAGGGGCAAACCTTCAATTTCAGATTATCCAACTGGGCCGTTTTGCGCGGTCGTCGCCACTCATATTGATAACGAATTTGTAGCTTAATATCACGTATTTTCAATATTTTGTGTAAAGGAATCTGTAATGTTAGACAGTGCAACAAAACGGCATCTGCTGCCCAATCTTTATGTAGGTCAATCGCAAAAAGAACTCACGCATAACGAGGCGTTGGCGCGGATTGATGCGCTGTTGCACCCGGGGGTAGAGGCCAAATTGGTCGCGCCGCCTACCGGTCTCACGGATAGCAGCGACGGCCTTTGTTGGCTCATCGGCACCGCCGCGACGGGCCAGTGGGCGGGGCATTCGGGACAAATCGCGCGTTGGTCAGGCGGAAGCTGGCGCTTCATAATGCCTGTTCCTGGTATGACTCTATGGCTCGCGTCCGGAAATAAGAGACTTTTTTACATTGCCGGATCGTGGGTGGAACCCAATGCGATAAATAACCCATCTGGCGGAGCAGTTATAGACGCTGAGGCACGCGTTGCCATCATAGCGATTCTTGACCATTTACGTCAGGTATCCAGCATTCCGGGATAATCGCTGGCGCGCGGTTACAGTAATACAGTTCATGCAGATGAGATGGCCCAGAATTTGGACTGGATTACCGCTCAAATCGAACAGAATCTTTCAAAAGGAGACATTTCGGCAACAGTTTAGGTCAATGTGCGCTTGCAACGCTTCAGGAGAATCGGTAGATGCTAGGTCCGGTTTTATCCTTAAAGAAAGAAAAGGGGAACGTTGATGCGTAAGTTAGCTATCGGTTTGGCACTCGCTTCCACTGCTCTGGCTTCACCTTCCATGGCCCGTGATGGTCAATGGTATGTTGGTGTAGACGGCGGTGCGATGATTGTAGAGGATCTCCAGCTTGATATCGGTGCCACACCGATTGAAGGCACTGCAAATACCAAGACAGGCTATGATTTTGGCGCTGTTGTTGGTTATGATTTCGGTGGCTTCCGCCTTGAAGCAGAAACCAGCTATCGCGAAGCAGATCTGACTAGCTTTGCAAGTTCAGTTCCCGGTATCCCATCTGGTGCTGGCGCAGGTCTCTCGACAGCTGGCTTGAAAGCAACTGGCGGTGATACCAATGCGCTGAGCTTCATGATTAATGGTATGCTCGACTTCGGCGAAGATGATGGCCTTCAAGGCTTTGTCGGCGGCGGCGTTGGCGTTGCACGTGTTGATGTTCAGCAAATCTTTGCGGCTCCATCATGGCTTGACGATTCGGACACAGGTTTTGCATGGCAAGCACTTGCCGGCATTCGCGCTCCCCTCAGCGACAGCTGGGATGTTGGTTTGAAGTATCGGTTCTTTAACGCATCCAAAGTTGATCTGGTTGATCGTCTTGGCCGCGGCGTAGAAACGCGCTTCCGCTCGCACAGCTTGATGGGCAGCTTGGTCTATAACTTTGGCGGCGAAGAAGTTGTTGAAGTTGTTGAGCCACCAATGGTTGTTCCACCACCACCGGTGATTGCACCACCACCACCACGTCCAGTGCCACCGCCACCACCGCGCGTAACCTGCAACACCGGTCCGTACATTGTCTTCTTTGATTGGGATAAGTCGAACCTGCTGCCAGCAGCAACCTCGGTGCTTGATAACGCTGCATCGCAATATGCAAACTGCGGTACTGCACGCGTCATGCTTGCCGGCCATGCCGATAAGTCTGGTTCGGACCGTTACAACGTAGGTCTTTCGCAGCGTCGTAACGCTGCTGTTCGAGGATACCTTGAAACCAAGGGCATCTCCGGCGGCGCAATCTCGACCGAAGCGTTCGGCGAATCGGCTCCTCTGGTTCAGACCGCTGATGGCGTTCGTGAGCCTCAGAACCGCCGCGTTGAAGTGACTTATGGCCCGGGTTCGGGTAACTAAGTTTCAAACCTACTGAAAGAAAAGGCCGGTCTTAGGACTGGCCTTTTTTTTGCCTGTAATGCCAAGTCTCGGTTTAATATTTGTGAGAGAGGCAATCAGGCTGCGTTGGCAACGATACCGTCGATATTACCTCTTGCCGCAATCAGGAGCCGCGCTTCCAAAGCCTTTATCCTAGGCTTCGCTTCAATCTTTCCACCAAGCAAATCTGTTACATAAAATGTATCAACCGCGCGTTCTCCATAGGTGGCGATGTGCGCGCTATGCAGCGTCACTTTCGATTCAAACAAAGCCTGTGCAAGATTATTCAGCAAGGCTGGACGGTCTGCTGCGTTTACCTCAAGTACGGTGAAACGGTTTGATGCGACATTATCAACGAATACGGACGGAGCGATTGAAAATGCTTCGGCACGCCGCCGTGGTGCCGCCTTAGCATCAAGTCGCGACACCAAGGTGCTGCGATTGACCAATGCTTCTTTAATCGCCTGCTTCAGTCGCCCGATTTGTCCAACTTCTTGAAAAGGTCGGCCAAAGGGATCTTGCACGAGGAAATTGTCCAACGCCATGCCGTCGGTGCTGGTGTGCACGCGTGCATCGATGATGTTGCCACCCGCAACATGAATCGCTCCGGCGATTCGATAGAACAGTCCCGGATGATCGGCAGCAAGTACAGTGATGAGGGTCGCGCCGCGCTCTGGATAAAAACAGGCGTCAATGGAAAGTCCCGATCCGTCATCATCCAGCAACAACTTTGCATTGCGTTCGATTATATCGCTCGGCTCAGCAATCCAATAGGGTCCGGGCAGCCGCTTGGCGAGTTTCGCAAAGGCCGTGTCCGAGAGTGCGAGTTGGGACGCTAGGATATCACGCTTTGTGTTTATCCGCTCGTCACGACCGCGTTGCTTGTGGCCCAACCGGAGCACTTCTTCTGTTGCTTCAAACAAATCAGATAACAATTGCCGCTTCCAACTGTTCCACACACCCGGCCCAACCGCGCGGATATCGACGACTGTCAGGATCAAGAGCAAGCGTAGCCGTTCCGCCGATGTCACTACCTGCGAAAAATCGAGGATGGTTTTGAAATCGGACAGGTCTCGTTTGAATGCGGTTGCCGACATCAAGAGATGCTTTTCCACCAACCAGGCGACCGTTTCGGTTTCAGCATCGCTGAGCCCGAGCCTAGGACACAGGTTTCGCGCAACTTCCGCGCCCAAGACACTGTGGTCGCCACCGCGCCCTTTGGCGATATCGTGTAGCAATACAGCGGCGTAGAGCACACGGCGGCTGACGATTTGTCGGACAATGGCGGTCGATAACGGATGATCGGCTTTGTGATCACCGCGTTCGATTTCGCAAAGCAAACCAATCGCACGGATGCTGTGTTCGTCAACCGTGTAATGGTGATACATATCGAACTGCATTTGCGCAACGACGCGACCAAAATCGGGCACAAATCGCCCAAATACCGTCGCTTCATTCATCCAGCGTAGCACCGTTTCGGGATCACGCGGCGAGGTCAAAACATCCAAAAACAACGCATTGATCGCCGGATCGTTTCGGACTTTGTTATCAATCAACCGCGCATCACGGCGTGCCGCCCGCATCGCGAGGGGATGAATTTCCAAACTAAATCGATCCGCCAAATGAAATATCTCGACCATGCGGCCCGGCCGTTCGGCGAAAAAGTCGTCATTTGGCAATGCCAAACGCCCGCGATCCAGCGTAAACCCATTCAACTTTCGCGGACGCCGCGACAAGCTGGGCAGGAACCGTCTGCCCTTTTTTCCCATGCTCTCGTCAAGATGCGCGAGGAACAAGCCTGTTAAATCACCAACCGTTTTCGCATTGAGAAAATAATACTGCATAAAGCGTTCAACCGCAGAACGCCCCGGCCGGTCGGCAAAACGCATCCGCTCTGCCACTTCACGCTGCAGGTCAAACGTCAGCCGATCTTCACCGCGCCCCGCCAGATCATGCATATGACAGCGCACCGACCAGAGAAAATTTTCGGCGCGTTCAAACTTTTGATACTCGTCCGCCGTCAACAGCCCGACATCAACCAAAGCGGCGGGCGTGTGCACGCGATGCGCATATTTGCCGATCCAATACAACGTATGCAAATCGCGTAATCCGCCTTTGCCGTCTTTGACATTGGGTTCGACCACATAGCGGCTATCGCCCATTTTGCGGTGCCTCTCATCGCGCTCAGCCATTTTCAGCGCGACGAATTGCGGTGCTGTTTTACCGACGACTTCGGTCCAAAACCTGTTCGCCGCTTCGTCATAAACGTCGCGATCTCCCCAGACGAAACGGCTCTCTAGCAACGCGGTTCGGATGGTCAAATCCTCCGCCGCCATCTTAACTGTTTCGTCGAGTGACCGACTCGATTGGCCCACTTTCAGGCCTAGGTCCCACAGCAGATACAGCGCGGCCTCAACGACTTGCTCGGTCCATGCTGTCCGCTTATACGGTGTGACAAAGGCGATATCGACGTCGCTAAACGGCGCCATTTCGCCGCGACCATAGCCTCCCACTGCCAATATCGCGATCTTCTCCGACGCTGTCCGGTTGCCAATTGGGAAGAGATATTGGACGACATAGTCGTAGATTAAGCGCACCAGCTGATCGACAAGAAACGCCTGTTCCTGCGCTGCGCGATAGCCCTTTGATGGATGCGCGCGCAGCCGGTTGGCGATTTCTGTGCGGCCAAGCGCCAGCGCTTTTTGTAACTCCGCGACGATGGCCACGCGCGCCTTTGGTAAGCCGTCACGCTGGACGATCTCATCAAACCGCTCGGCCAAGGCCTTGCGGTCGATGATCGCACGTTGCTGTGCCGGACGGATTGTTTCGCGCTGCATACCGCAACCTTTAGGAAGCATCACAGCATTTGCAAAGCGTCAGCTTGCCTTGGCAATCTCATTATAGTCGCGGCGCAGCGTCACCCGATCGATTTTCTGGGTGCCAAGGCGGGGAAGCGGTTCAGCAACTTGCCAGAAATGGGCGGGGATTTTGAATGGCGCAAGTTTGCTTGCGAGATATTCGCGGAGCTTTTCTGGCCCCATATCTGCGCCTTCCTTGGCAAGATAAACTATACCCGGAACCTCTCCATAACGGTCGTCAACGATGCCAAACACTGACAGCTCGATGATATCGTCATGTTCATAGGCCGCCGCTTCAACTTCGGGGCAGCTGATATTTTCGCCGCCGCGGATGATGATGTCCTTTTTGCGGTCAACGATGAACAGATAGCCGTCTTGATCAAGATAGCCGATGTCACCGGTGCGGAAATAACCATCCTGCGTAAACGCGGCCTCTGTTGCCTCTGGATTGTTCCAATAGCCGTTGAAATTAGCGATGGTGCGGATGCAGACTTCGCCGCGCTCGCCCTGCGGCATAAGATTGCCGTCATCATCCAATATGCCGACATCGACCAATGGCTTAGTCGCAGGGCCAGTGCTGTCGGGTTTCGCGAGATAGTTTTCGGTGAAGTTGCCGCAGCCAACGCCGTTGGTTTCGGTCAAGCCATAGCCCAATAGCGGAAAGCTCCAGTCCATTTCCTTTTTGATCTTGCGCACATGCTCGACAGGGCGCGGCGCGCCGCCAGCGGCAAAGGCTGTGCAACTGGTCAGATCGTATTTGGCTTTGTTTGGATGCGTCGCAATCTCAATGCTCATCAACGGCACGCCGACAAAATAGCTGATCTTTTCCTTTTGGATCAGGCGCATTGCCTCTTCGGCGTCCCATTTGGGCATCATCACAAGTTTGCGACCAATCGCGAAGCTTTGCAGCACAAGCGGCACCGATGCTGTGACATGGAAAAGCGGAACGTTCACCAGCGCAGATGGCTGGGTAGGCATCGCAGTGCCAACAGCAGTCAAAATCTCGAAAAAGACCATCGTCTGGCCCGCATAGCTCATCGCACCTTGCACAACCGCGCGGTGATCGGAAACGGCACCCTTTGATTGGCCAGTCGAACCAGAGGTATACAAGATCGTCGCATTGTCCGTCGGCTGGAGTGCGGGAAGAGGTGTTTCCGCGCCGCCGCCTTTGGCGAGCAATATGCCGAGACCGTCAAGCGGGGCGACATCATGATCGAACAGCAAAACTTCACATCCACCCAAATCCTGTCCCTCAAGACGCGCTGCGCGTTGATGATCGGCGAGTAAATAGCGGCAATCGACCATGCGAATGCCTTCGGCCAGCTCGCCGCCCTGCCACCAACCATTCAGCAACGTGGCAACCCCGCCCGCCATGACAATCGCCATCGATGCGATGATCCAGTTTGCGGAATTGCGTGCAGCGATACCGACGCGGTCGCCGACTTGCAGGCCGTAGCCATCCACCAACCCGCCCGCCAACGCACGTGCCGCTGCATGGCATTCCCCGAACGTCAGCCGTTGATCACCATCGACCAAAAATTCCTTGTCGGCATGCATTGCGCAAAAGCCATCAAGATAGTCGCGAAGATTGGCTGGAGCCTTAGTCAAATAGGGCATTTGATGCCCATATTTCTCAACATATCCAATCGACAGTGGGCCTTCAGCTGTTGTCAGCTTGGCTACGGTCGCCTCAATCGCCCGATCCAGATCGGTTGGCATTGCGAATCTCTCCTTTTTGTTTTTTCTCTTATGTCTTAAACGCTATAGGAACGAAATCGCCGAAGGGAAATCAGTTTGAGTTTGGAAATCCTAGCAGCCGCACCTGATTTTGTGCGCATGTCTGAGCTTGGCGTAAGCCCGGTATTATTTGAAATCGGATTTTTCAAACTGCGCTGGTATTCGCTTGGCTATCTGTTCGGGATCATGCTCGGCTATTGGATGTTGCTAAAGCTGATATCAAAGCCCGGCGCGCCGATGTCGCGCGTTCATGCCGATGATATGATTCTCTACGCAACGCTCGGGATTATTCTTGGCGGGCGGATCGGTTATATCCTGTTTTATCAGCCCTCTATCCTTGCCCATCCGCTGGATATTTTTAAGCTGTGGGAGGGCGGAATGTCGCTGCACGGCGGGGCGCTGGGCACGATATTCGCCATTTGGTTGCACAGTCGCCGGTTCAAACTATCGTTTCTGCGCGTGTGCGATTATGTCGCCTGTACGATTCCGTTCGGGTTGTTCCTTGTGCGCTGCGCAAACTTCATTAACGGAGAGCTTTGGGGCCATGAGACGGACGTAGCCTGGGCGGTGATTTTCGACACCAGTGGCGTTGCTGCAGGCCTCATCCCGCGCCATCCCAGCCAGCTGTATGAAGCGACCACCGAAGGCTTGCTGATGGCCGTGATCCTATGGCCGTTATTCTTCAAAACCCATGCGCGGTATAAGCCGGGCTTTCTGTTCGGCATGGCTGCGTTGATTTATGGCGTATCGCGTTTCCTTGTTGAGTTCGTGCGCGAGCCCGATGCGCATTTGGTCTCGGTTGTCGAGCAAACTGGGCTCAGCATGGGGCAGTGGTTGACAGTCCCGATGATCGTGATTGGGCTATATCTGGTGTTGACGGCTTCTGGGCGGCGGCAACGTGTTGAGCCCTTTGTCGGGACCAATAGTGTCGCATGAGATTTCACCTCTCGCGGCGCGTCTCGCCAAGCAGATAGAGGCATCCGGCCCGATCAGCGTTGCCGAATATATGCGCGAAGCCAATGCCGAATATTATGGCAGAGGCGACCCGTTTGGAAGCGATGGTGATTTTATTACGGCGCCCGAAATCAGCCAAATGTTTGGAGAACTGGTCGGGCTTTGGCTGGCCGATATGTGGTTACGCAGCGGCAGTATTGAGGGCGTAAATCTCGTCGAGTTGGGTCCCGGTCGGGGTAGCTTGATGGCTGATGTGTTGCGCGCGACGGCGAAATTCGGCTTTGCCCCAGCGGTGCATTTTGTTGAAACAAGTGATGCTTTACGAAGCGTTCAACTACGCAATGTCCCGAACGCCATCCATCACCATAGCCTAGAAACGCTTCCCAGAACCGGGCCGTTATTGGTCATCGCTAATGAGTTTTTCGACGCTCTGCCGGTGCGCCAATTTGTCGCCACGCATTCCGGCTGGCGCGAACGTGTTGTTGTGCGTGACCGGGGGAGCAAGTTTATGGCGATGCCCGGCACACGCGCCGTTGACCATATGATCCCCGCCGATATCCGCACCGCGCCAAGCCACAGCATCTATGAAACATCGCCCGACGCCAGCGAAATGCTGTTTGAATTATCGCGGCGGCTGCACGAACAAAATGGCGCGCTGCTGGTGATCGACTATGGCTATGCGCTGCCAGGTCTGGGCTGCACGTTGCAAGCGGTGAAGGCGCATGAATATGCTGAGCCGTTCGAAAACCCCGGCGAGCATGATTTGACTGCGCATGTGAATTTCCCCGAAATCGTCAACCTTGCACTGATGCAGAATTTACGGGTCAATGGTCCGGTCGAGCAAGGACATTGGTTGCAAGCATTGGGCATCGACATGCGCGCAAAGCAGCTGGCGGCTAACTCGCCCGACCGCGCAGAGGATGTTCAAGAAATGCGCGACAGGCTGGTCGAGCCTGTACAGATGGGAACGTTGTTCAAAGTGCTGGCGCTGTCATCCGAGAATTGGCCCGAGCCCGAGGGGTTTGCTGCCGCAGTTTAGACCGGAGCAGCTAACCAAGTGGCAATATCGCTCGCCACAACATTTGCCGCATTGTTCAACGCGGAACCCGCAGCACCTGCCTTCACTTCCAACACAGTCGAGCGCGCTTCAAACCGTTTTTTCTCAACTTCCTTGCCGTTCTGCAGGCGGACCGCATCGTAAATAACCACCGCTTCGTTGCGCGTCGCATCGATACCGAATTCAAGCAAAGCGCCAGCCAAATAATGCTCAGCTTTGCCGCCAGCATCGACTTGGTTCAGAACCATTCGATTGTTTTTGGCGGAAATCGTTTCCATCAACAGCATCTGCATCAACCGCGCCGGTTTATCGGCCCAGACAGCATCCTCCAAATAGGCGATGTTGCTGCCGTCGATCTGCACCGGCACGCGATTGGTTTCCAGCTTTCGCGGCACTTCGGGAATCAGGACGACCAAAGCATCTTTGGCCGCGCCGCGCTGCATCGTGCCACCAGCGACGGTGGCTGCGGGCGTCAACACCAGCATTGAAGGCGGAACTTTGCCGCCCAGATTGACGCAGGCGCCAAGTGCCAGCGCGAGCGAAATCGGTAGCAAAAGCTGTCCGGTCTTCATCCTGCGTCCCTTTCGTTGCATCATTTCTTCGGCTTGTAATCGGGCAGTTCGGGCGACGATACCAATCCGCCCACGCCTTGTTGATCGAGTCGCTCTGTTACATTTTTCAGCGATGTTGACAGCTGTCGCAAATCGCGGGCCAACATATTGATTTCAGGCAGCGTCTGCGTATTCAGCGTCTGGATCGTCGGCCCTGTGCTGCTGATCGCGCCCTCTAAAGCTGACAGGCTACCATTCGCCGCCATCAACGTTTTGCGCAGTTCAGCCATCATCGGCTTGCCCTCGTCATTCAGCAGCGCATTGGCATTGGCCGACATCGCCGCAAGCTGATCTGCTGCCAAACCAGCCTTTGCCAGCGTGTTGCGCGATTCGACGATAGCGGCTTGCAGGTCGGGTGCTTGTCCCGCGAGCGACCCTGACAAAGTCTCGACATTGACCAGAATCTTCTCAATCGATTCCTGATTTTTGTCGGACAGTATGTTGGTCAGCCGCTCAGTCAGTGTCGATAACCGCTCCAGCAACAACGGCGCGTTGTTCAGCAATTCCCCAAGCGCCCCCGGCTTTGTCGGGATCACCGGCGCGCCTGCTGGACACACCGATTTGGGGTTCACTTTCGGGCAACTAATCCGCGGTGCGCCTTTGATGCCGCCATCCAGCTGTATTTCCGAAACACCGGTAAAACCAACGCCACTGATAGTGGCGGCAGTCCCCAAACGGATCGGGATTTTTGCATCAATCGAAATACGCACACGGACAAAATCGGGATCGGGTGCCCAAAGTTTAATCTCTTTAATCTGCCCGACCGGCACGCCTGAAAAGGTAACACCCGACCCTTTGGCAAGGCCATTGACTGACTGCTGAAAGAAGATGTCATATTCCTTCTTCACGCCATCGGCGGTGCGCGACAGCCATATGGTGAACCCTGCCAACACCGCCAGCAGCAGCAATGTCACAGCACCCACAAGGATATGATTAGCTTTGGTTTCCATCGCTTACCCTTATGGCCTGTAGTCCGCTGGCTTGTCCACGGCCTATTTCTCCCGCCGGTCAAACGGCCGCGCAGCACGGCCGCGGGGTCCAGAGAAATACTCATGTATCCACGGATGCTGTGTTGCGAGCAGGCCGTCGATCCTGTCGATAGCAATGACCTTTTGATCTGCCAAAACCGCAACACGGTCGCAAATGGCGTAAAGCGAATCAAGGTCATGGGTAATCAAGAAAACTGTCAGACCCAAAGTTTCTTTCAGGCTTAGCGTCAATTCATCAAACTTCGCAGCACCAATGGGATCGAGACCTGCGGTTGGCTCGTCAAGAAATAACAGTTCCGGGTCCATCGCTAATGCCCTGGCAAGCCCTGCACGTTTCTTCATTCCGCCTGATAATTCCGAAGGATACTTATGCGCGGCGTCTTGGGGAAGGCCGCTAAGATGGATTTTATACCTTGCCAATTCATCAAGCATCGACCGCGAGAAATCGGGGTAGAATTCCTTCAACGGGACCTGAACATTTTCCATAACGGTCAGCGTTGAAAACAGCGCCCCGCCCTGAAACAAAACCCCCCACCGCCTGCGCACATCGGTTGCTTCATCCTCTTCTTTGCCGCGCATCGATTCGCCAAAGACGCTGATCTCGCCGGCTTGCGGTTCTTGCAGCCCGATGATCGAGCGCATCAGCACCGACTTGCCAGTGCCCGACCCGCCGACAACACCCATAATCTCGCCCGGCATCACGTCTAGGTTCAGATCGTCATGAATAACCTGATCGCCAAAGGCGTTATGGAGCCCGCGCACAGAGATGATCGGTTCGACCATCAGTCCCAACCAACAAAGCTGAAGAACACCGCGAAAAAAGCGTCGAGGACGATGACGAGGAAAATTGCCTGCACAACGGCGGCAGTAGTTTTTAACCCGACTTCTTCGGAATTCCCCTGCACGCGCATTCCTTGAAAACAGCCCGCCATTGCGATGATCGCACCGAATACCGGGGCCTTAATCATGCCCACATAAAAGTCGGTGATCGGCGTGACTTCGCGGATACGCTGCACAAATGTTGCAGGCGGTATATCGAGCGCGATCCAGCACAAAAGCCCACCGCCGGTAATCGCGACAATCGACGAATAAATCCCCAGCAACGGCATCATTACTACCGTTGCCAGAACACGCGGGATGACCAACGCTTCGGTTGGGACCACACCGATGGTACGCATCGCGTCGATTTCTTCGGTGATTTTCATCGTGCCGATTTGCGCGGCAAAGGCGGAACCAGACCGTCCAGCGACCATGATCGCGGTCATCAAAATCCCTAGCTCGCGCAATGTAAGCCGCCCGACCAGATTGACGGTAAAGACCTCCGCCCCAAACTGCCGCAATTGCACTGCGCCCTGCTGCGCAATCACAATCCCGATCAAAAAACTCATCAGTCCGATAATGCCAAGCGCACGCACGCCGACCATGTCGAAGTGCTGGACCACGGCATGAATGCGAAAACGGCGCGGGTTCAGGATCAGCTCGAATATCGCCTTCACAATCTGCCCGATAAAGCCGATGAATTCCATAAAGGTGGTGAAGGCCTCGACCGCTGCTTCGCCGACCTCATTGACCAACCACAGCAGGCGCGGAACCGATGGGGCCGCCACCAAAGGCTGCGCATCAACGCCGCTGACCGCCGCGATCAGTTTTTGCGCGTCCTTATCCGCGCCAACAATCTGCGCATCATGGTCGCGCGCGGTGCGATAGATCAGCCACGCGCCGACGGTGTCGATATGCTCGATTGCGCTGAGGTCGATTGTCTTGATGGTCGCGGGCAGATCGCGTAGTCGTTCATCCAGCCTGCCGATTGCGGCGATAGCCAGTGTGCCGCTGAAACGCAGTGCCTCGCCGCCATCGGGCAGAGCCTCTTGGGCAAAATCGGCTGGTTGGGCCATGCCGTTTGATTGGCCTATTATGTCAGCGACTTCAAGGCGTGACTTATGTTCATAAATTTGCGTCGATAAACCGCTCTGCATCCAACGCAGCCATACAGCCTGTTCCGGCGCTGGTGACTGCTTGCCGATAGATATGATCCATCACATCGCCGCAAGCGAATACGCCGGGAACGCTGGTTTCGGTCGCTTGACCCTCAGCCCCGCCCGTTACTTTGATGTAGCCGCCCGCCATATTCAAATGCCCTTCAAAAATGCCAGTATTGGGTTTGTGACCAATGGCGATGAATACGCCGTGGAGTGTGACGTCCTCAGTGGCGCCGTCCGCCGTGGATTTAATCCGCATTCCGGTGACGCCCATCGCATCGCCCAAAACCTCATCAAGCGTATGTTTCCATTTGATCGTAACTTTGCCCTCTTTCTCTCGCGCAAACAGCCGGTCTTGCAGGATTTTTTCCGCTTTCAACTTATCGCGGCGGTGCACTAGGGTCACATGTCTGGCGATATTGGCGAGATAGAGCGCTTCTTCAACCGCCGTATTGCCGCCGCCGATGACCGCAACAGGCTTGTTGCGATAGAAAAATCCGTCGCACGTGGCGCACGCCGATACACCTTTGCCCATGAACGCGGTTTCGCTAGGCAGCCCCAGATATTGCGCGCTGGCTCCTGTCGCGATGATGACTGCGTCGGCGGTGTAATCACCTGCGCCGCCGGTCAGCGTGAAGGGGCGTTTGGAAAAATCGACTTTTTCGATGTGGTCGTTTTCTATGCGGGTGCCGAACCGTTCAGCATGTTTTTTCATCCGCTCCATCAATTCCGGACCCATAACGCCTGCATCGTCACCCGGCCAATTGTCTACTTCGGTTGTGGTCATCAATTGCCCGCCAACCTCGATACCGGTGACGATCATCGGCGACAAATTCGCGCGCGCAGCATAAACAGCGGCTGTGTAGCCAGCGGGACCAGAGCCGATAATAATCACGGGGGCGTGGCGGGTATCAGACATGAGAATGGCTTTCCTTAAAAATGTTGGGCAGGACATAAGAGCGGGATTGCACAGGGCAAGCCCTTAAGGATTTTTGTCCACAAAAAGAGGCTTCCCTTCGCGGAAACTGCGCCCTATCAGGCACGCAAATTCAGCGACGACCAAGGAGCTTCAAATGCCAACCATCACCGTAATCGACCGGAGCGGAAATGCCCGTGATGTTCAGGCAGACAACGGCCTGTCGCTGATGGAAGTAATTCGTGACAATGGTTTTGACGAATTGCTGGCGCTTTGCGGTGGTTGCTGCAGCTGTGCGACGTGCCATGTTTATGTCGCGCCCGAATTTGCGAGCAATCTTCCCGCCATGAGCGAAGACGAAAACGACCTGCTCGATTCGACCGACAATCGCGATGAGCGGTCGCGCCTTTCGTGTCAGGTGCCAGTAACCGATGCGCTAAACGGCCTTCAGGTCACAATCGCGCCGGAAGATTGATTATCCGCGTAAGGCGGTCGTCATTGCCTCTGCGGTAACGGGATAGCCAAAGCCATCGGGCACGCAGATGTGCTGGACGCCATCGCGCTCTTCGACATAGGTGAACAGCAGTTTGACCGGAAATTCTGCGGCGTGCGCTGCGGTTGTTTCAAAGCGGTCGAACTGGGCGAGGCGTTCCAGATTGCGCGTAGTCGGAAAGATCGCTTTCACTTCGCCGCGTTCTAGCCGCTCCAAAACACCGCTCGCGCTATCCCAGAATAACGATCTGTTTTCGGTATTATCGACGACAGCTGGCAGATGCGCATCGCCCGCATTGACCAAATAAAACCGCGTATCAAACACCCGTGTTTCCAGATTCGGCGGACGCCAGCGCGCCCACGGGATCAGCTGGTTCAGTTTTGGCGTCCAATTATTGGTTGCGCAGACCGCCTCCAGACTTCCCCCTGCATGGAGTGCCGCACGTGCTTCAACGCAATCGGCGGCCTCGTCAACGCCGTCCAGAGCCAGCGCCAACCCCGCCTCTTCTATTGTCTCACGGATCGCCGCCAATCGCGCTGCGGCTTCATCGACTGGTAGGTCGTGGTCAAAGTTCTGTGCGAAGGCGAAATCGGCTGGATCAACTTTCCCACCGGGGAAAACCACCGCGCCGCCGGCAAAGGCCATCGACTTGACGCGCTCAACCATCAGGATGTGTGGCGGACCACCCAAGGGATCGTTGCGGAAAATCACCATCGTGGCGGCGGGCGTCGCAGGCGGCATCGCTTCGCCGGTTATGGGATGGGGCATGACTTCGTTGAACATCTGTGCCTTGCAGCATGATACGCGCGCAATGCCAACGTCTATTTTTATCGAAGGGTTTTGGAAACCAGCGCGTTATAGGGTCAATCAGATGCGCAAGATGGTTCAAACATGACAGCCAAGGCGGCGATGACAGCGATGGAAAGCGACGATGCGTTGATGGCGCGTGTGGCTTTGCGTGATGGAGATGCGTTGCGTTTGCTGGCGGATCGCTATGCCCAAATCCCGTGGCGGATCGCCTATCGGATGCTCGCCGACCCAACTGAGGCCGAAGATGTCGCGCAAGAAGCGATGCTGCGGTTGTGGCAATATGCCGACCGATGGCAGGCGGGCGGTTCTGGCGTTGCCGCGTGGCTGACTCGCGTTGCGACCAATGCATGCCTCGACCGCATCCGTCGCCGCCGGTTTGTCAGTGCAGACGCTGTGCCGGAACGTGCCGATAACAGATTGCTGGCTGATGAAGCGATTGAGCAGGACGAAGTGCAAAGCGCGGTTGCGGCATGCATCGAGGCGTTGCCAGACCGGCAACGTGCCGCCGTGATTTTGACTTATTATGAGGAGCAGCAGAACAAAATGGCTGCGGATATACTGGCTATGCAAGTGAAAGCATTTGAATCCTTGCTGTTCCGCGCGCGGGCGTCTTTGCGCAATTGTGTCGAAGGCAAAGGGGTGCGGGCATGAGCGAAGCTGTATTCCCTCTGCATGTCAGTCGGGCGCTGGATCTGCTGAAGGTCCCCAGCTTGCCGAGAGGTTTCAGTGACCGTTTGGTAGCCCGGATTTCATCGGGTGATATACCTGAAGAGATGGATGTTTCAGCTATCGCATTGCCCGGTTTGCGCCATCCAGTTGCCGCGACTGGCTGGCGTCGGACTGGCCGGATCGTATTTGCTGCCGCAGCACTCGGATTAGCGACAGCAACAGCGGCTGCGGCGGGGGTGTTTGGCGAGCCGGTCTATATTCCGGTGGTCAGTCAAGCGCTGGCTAAGGCGCAGATTGTCGAGATGCCAGTTGCCAAACCGGCTGCAAAAAAATTGGCTAAAGCTGAAAGCGCATCCACCAGCGCACCAAAGCAGGTCGTCAAAACCGCTCCATCTGGCAAAGACGCTGTATTGGCCCTGATTACCGAATTGCGGGCCGACCCCGCCCTTAAAAACCTGCCACGAGAGCAACGGCAAGAGCGTGCAAAAGCAGAAATTGCCAAATTGCTCGCCGACGGGACAGCGCAGAAAGCTGATGTGAAAGCTGCATGGATGCAGTTGGCTATGGAGCGTAAAGACGCACATAAAGCGCGGATTGAGCAAGCCTTGTCGCACCGCGAGAAGCGATTGGCCGAGGCGCAGAAGCGCACCGAGCCACTCCGTAAGAAACCTCTGACGCCCGAGCAAAAAGCAAAAATGCGCGATGCGGTCAGCCAATTGAGCGAAGCACAACGTGCAGAGTTGCAGGTGCTTCGGCAAAGACGGCGCGTTGCTACACCGCAAGAGCGGCAAGCTATTAATCGAGAAATTCGGGCATTTTGGCAAAGGGCAGGGATAAAGCCCGGCGCGGAAGCAGCCAATAACGAAACGCCCTAACCCAAGGCATTCCAGTGAAGGTAAACAATCCGCAGTGTTGCTTGCCAGCCGATAGCCAGAATGGCACGATACCATCCAACTAGGCTGCGCTCGGGGAGAGGCATTATGGGTATCGTAGAAATTCTGGGCCTTGCCACCAGCGTCAGCCTGTTGTCCGGCTGGCGGATGTATTTGACGGTTTTTGCCACCGGTTTGGCGATGTATTTCGGCTATCTTGATCTGCCCGAAAACCTGAAAATGCTGGAGGCGCTGGCGAACCCCTGGGTTATCGGCATTGCCGGAACAGGCGCAGTGGCTGAATTTTTTGCCGATAAAGTCGCTTGGCTTGATTCGATTTGGGATGGTCTCAACACATTGATCCGTCCACTCGGTGGCGCATTATTGGCGTTGGCGGTGGTCGATGCTGGCGATCCGGTGTGGCAGGTTGTCGTGTTCCTGCTGGGAGGCGGCGCGGCGCTGGCCAGCCACGCGACGAAGGCGACTACGCGTGCGGCGGTGAATACCAGCCCCGAACCTGTCAGTAATGTTATCCTTTCAACTGCTGAGGATATCGTGACCGGTGGCTTGTTGGCGCTGGCCTTCACCAATCCGGTGATTGCAGCTGCAATTGCGGTGGTGTTGTCGTGCTTAGTCATTTGGGGCTTGTTCAAAGCGAAACGTGCGTTGAAGCGGTTTCTGCATCCTGATCCCGAAATCACTCCGCCGCTTTAGGCCGCGATTGCGTTACGTTTCACCGTTAGCCCTGAGCCTGTCGAAGGGCGCTCAGAGGTTTCAACGGTGGTTTAGGACTGATGGATGTGCTTCGACAGGCTCAGCACTAACGGTGTGATTCATGCGTTTTAACATGCTTTAGCCAAAGCTGACACGCAGCCCGTCGATGATGAATTGCGATGCAAGTGCTGCCAGCAACACGCCCAGCAAGCGCGTAATCACTGCCTCTGCCTTTGACCCCAGCACGCGCATAATCGGTCCTGCCGCAATCAAAGCGAGCAGGGTCAGCAATAACACCGCACCTAGCGCACTCAGCACAATGATCGAACGATCGAGCCCTTCATTTTGGCTCATCAATAGCATTACTGACGCTATCGAGCCCGGCCCGGCGATCATTGGCATCGCCATTGGGAAGACAGAGACATCCTCAATCTCTGGTGTTTCGATAATCTTTTGCGCGCGATCTTCGCGGCGCTCAGTGCGTTTTTCAAACACCATATCGATGGCGATCAGGAACAGCATCACGCCGCCCGCGATACGGAAACTATTGAGCTCAATATGCAGCGCGCCGAGCAACTGTTCACCAAATAATGCAAAGACCAGCAATATTCCCGCCGCAATCAACGCCGCACGGATCGCCATGCTGCGCCTTTGTGCTGCGGTCGCATCTTTGGTCAGGCTGGCATAAATCGGCGCGCACCCCGGTGGGTCGATAACCACAAAGAACGTCACAAACGCGGAGATGAACAGATCGAGCATTAGTTCGCCGCCGGTTTGGCAACTCTGTCGGTCAACACATCGTCAAAATCGACGCCGTTCCACAGTCGCACGATCAGCGTGCGGCTTTTATCGGGCCGCAATTGCCATTCCCAGTTCAGCGATTGATCGCGTGCGAACATCGTCTTCATCTGCACACCTTCATCAGGCGCATTGATCGGGGCGTTTGCTTGGCCTTTGCAGCTCGCGATTTTCGTTTCGATGATTTCGGGGGTCGGACGCGGCGCGGTCAACGCATCGCCATGATCGAGCACCCATTTCCATTCGCCTTCCCCCATTGAATTGGCGGGCAGGCGAGGGTCAGGTTTACCCTTTTGAACCCAAAACCAAACGGTCGTGAAATAGCCGACCGTGCCATCGGGGCGTTGCCACGCACCAGTGGTGACGCCGGTTTTGCCGTCGCACGACATAAACGCTTTGTGCGGTTGCCACGTCACCGATTTTGCCGGATCGGCGCGGCCTTTCAACCAAGTCTGCGCATCGACCGCTTCGGGAACAAACATCGTCGCTTGTTTGGCGGCAGTGTCGCGGAAAGCGGTCCATTGGCCCTTTTCTTGCACCAGCCGGTTGAAGCCGATTTCCGCAGCAATGATCGCGCTGGGGTTGGCGCTTTGCGGCACAGCATTGGGGCGGGGCCTTGATGGAGCGCAGGCGGAGAGCACGGCGATGGCGGCGGCAATTGCTATGATACGCATCAGAATCCCTTTGTTTCCGGCAGACCCGCACGGCGGTTGGCGGCCAATAACGTGTTGTGGAGAAGGCAGGCAATTGTCATCGGGCCAACGCCGCCCGGGACAGGGGTGATTGACCCGGCCACTTTGCTGGCGGCTGAATAATCGACATCGCCGACCAGCCGCGTTTTGCCCTCAATAGCCGATGGCACGCGGTTTATGCCGACGTCGATGACGCAAGCGCCGGGCTTGATCCATTCGGCTTTGACCATTTCAGGCCGCCCGACAGCGGCGACAACAATGTCTGCGCGGCGGACAACGTCGGCCAAATCCTGCGTCCGGCTATGCGCAATGGTCACGGTGCAATTGGCCGCGAGAAGCAATTGCGCAACGGGCTTTCCGACCAGAATGGACCGGCCTATGACGACGGCGTTTTTGCCCGACAGATCATCTCCCAGAACATCGCGGATCAGCATCATGCAACCAAGCGGCGTGCAGCTAACCAATCCGGGCAAGCCCGATGCCAGTCGTCCGGCGCTAACGACATGCAGCCCGTCAACATCCTTGTCCGGATCAATCGCGCTGACTACCGCCATTTCATTTAGGTGTTTCGGCAATGGTAACTGGACAAGGATTCCATCCACCGCATTATCGGCATTTAACCGCTGCACCAATGCTACCAGCTCGTCTTGCGGCGTGTCGGCTGGCAAGCGATGTTCGAAGCTCGCCATGCCAACTTCGACCGTCTGTTTGGCCTTATTAGCGACATAGACGCGGCTGGCCGGATCATCACCGACCAAGACCACGGCAAGGCCAGGTTTGCGACCGGCGGCTTTGGCAAATGCCGGAACCGCCGCTGCAATTTTGGCGCGAAGTCCCGCCGCAAAGGCTTTGCCGTCGATGGTTTTTGCGTCGCTCATTATAGGCGCTTAAAGGGTGCCGCTTGCGATGCTGTTCGAGGCCCCTGCAAGCAAAATCTGGATTGCGCGCATACCGAAAATCAGGATGATCGGTGAAAAATCGATCATACCGGTATCGGGCATAATTTTGCGTATGGGGCGCAGCACAGGATCAAGTATCGCGTTTAACGCTTGCCAGATCGATGCGACAACATTGTTGTTCAGGCTGATGACGTTGAACACTAGCAACAGGCTTAACACGAACTGGACGATCACAACGGTGGTGACCAGATCGATCAATAACCCGAGAATTTGGATGAGCGCTTGCAGCATTTTTGACTCCGGAAAGATATTTCCCTCCGATTAGCCGAGCGGCGGCGCTGTATCAACTGTGCAAAACACCTATTTGTGGACGAGCGTTCCCGCGCCGCGGGCGGTGAAGATTTCCAGCAGCGACACATGCGGCACCCGGCCATCGAGTATAACAGCCGCCTCGGTGCCGCCGTTTACTGCCTCGATACAGGTTTCCAGCTTTGGGATCATCCCGCCGGTGACCGTGCCATCGGCGCGCAGGGCTGCGATTTGAGTGGGATCAAGATCGGTCAGCAAATTGCCGTCCTTATCAAGAACACCCGCAACATCGGTGAGCAAAAACAACCGCGATGCGCCAAGGGCCGCTGCAATCGCGCCCGCCATCGTGTCGGCATTGATGTTGAACGTTTGCCCGTTTTCATCAACGCCAATCGGCGCAATCACCGGAATCATGTCCGCCGCCGAAATCGTATCGAGAATCCGCCGATCGATGGTTTTGGGTGTGCCGACAAAACCGAGATCCACGGCGCGTTCGATATTGCTATCGGGGTCGCGGGTGGTGCCTTCAACTTTTTCAGCGATCACAAAGCCGCCGTCTTTGCCGGAAATGCCAACGGCGCGGCCACCAGCTTGCGCTATCCAGCTAACGAGTTCTTTGTTGATCGCGCCTGACAGCACCATCTCGGCTATCTTGGCTGTTTCCGCATCGGTGACGCGCAGGCCATCGACAAAGCTCGATTCGACGCCCAGCTTTTTCAGCATCGCACCGATTTGCGGCCCACCACCGTGAACGACCACGGGGTTGATGCCGACAGCTTTCAACAGCACCACATCCTCGGCAAAGTTCCGTGCCGCTTCGGGGTCGCCCATCGCGTGACCGCCATATTTGATCACAAAGGTTTTACCGGCATAACGCTGCATATAGGGCAGCGCCTCGGTCAACGTTTCGGCTTTGGCGAGCAGTTCCTGCATCTGGGCAGTGTGGGGTGCGGGCGTGGTCATAATGCGGCGCGGGTTATGCGCTGGGGGTGGAGCCGTCAAGTTTACGGCCTAGTTTGACCACAATCGCAATCACCACTGGGATCAGCACAAACGATAGCACCACTTTGGTCAGCATCTGTCCGGCCATCAATTCGCCAATCGGGCGAACGCCGTAGAATGAGATCGAGATGAACAGCAACGTGTCGATAATCTGTGACAAAGCCGCCGCGATAATCCCACGCACCGCCGCGTATTTGCCCGTCGCCGAACGCAGCTTGTCAAACAACCAGACGTTTAG
>JANMGR010000070.1:0-5035 GCA_031374785.1 Sphingomonadales bacterium
TGACGATTGCGCGCTATCACCTGCCGTCGGGCCGTTCGGTTCAAGAAGGCGGGATCAAGCCCGATATTACCGTGCCGCAGATTTCCGACCCCGATTACAAAAAGCGCACGACGATGCGCGAGTCAGACTTGCGCCGCCATCTGGTCAATGACCTGGCGGTAGAGGACAAAGAGCTGGAAAGCGATTTGGCGGAAGACCCACGTTTCGCCATGACCACTGCGCAGCTTGAAGCCAAAGGCATCAAGGATTTCCAACTGCATTATGCAATGGAAACATTGGAGCGTTTGGGTGGGAAGGCGATGAAATTGGCGGATGGAAACGCAAAGCCTAGCGCACGAAATTAAGGTTTGGAGCCAGATATGTTCGGGGAGATTCTGCCGCTGATCGCTGCGCTATCAACGCCGCTTTGGGGCTATTTGCTGTGGCGTCGTATGAAAGAAGTTCAACGCATTGCCAATGCAACAGCCAAGCCGCGTGAAAGACACGGTATAACTCCGGTCGAAGATACCGTCAAAACTGAGGACGGATTAAAGGTTATTAAGCCGCTATCCTATGATGATGATCTGGCGCTAGCGACCGAGGATGCCAACCAAAAATCAATCTTCAAAGAGTTAGAGGGCCGTAAGCACTGACCGGTAAACGCTACTGGCTTTAATTCAGCTTTGCCTCACGCGCGCACGTTGCTAATCAGGCTGCCATGAAACTTTTCCAACGCGCGCACTGGCTCGCTTTTCTAATCCCCGCTGGGTTATTGGCAGGCGCTTATGGCTCTCAATATTTGGGCGGACTTGTGCCATGCGAGATGTGCTGGTGGCAACGCTATCCGCATTTTGCTGCGGTGCCTCTGGCGCTGCTCGGTTTCTTCGTGAGCAATCCTGGATACAAACGCGTGCTCGTGGCGCTTGCGGCGTTGGCCATCCTGACCAGCGGCGTTATCGGCGGCTATCATGCTGGTGTCGAATATGGCTGGTGGGAGGGTTTAAGCAAGTGCTCTGGCGTGCCGACTGGCTCTGGCGCTGATGTTATGCGGCAAATCCTAGAAGCGCCAACTATCCGTTGCGATGTCGCGCCTTGGACATTGTTTGGCATTTCGCTTGCGGGCTTTAACTTCCTCTTGTCGACCGGCGCTGCAATCACCATTTTGGGTCTGATAGCACGGGACAAATCTGCATGATTGGTATTGATAAAGCACAGCAGCTGAAAAGCATGATCCGCGTTAATCAGGCAGGCGAGTTTGGCGCAAAACGCATCTATGCTGGCCAGCTTGCGATTATGGGCGACCGTCACCCTGCCGCGCGCAGCATCAGCCATATGGCCGAACAGGAAGCGCGGCATTTGGATGCGTTTGACCGGATCATGGCGGAACGCGGCGTGCGTCCGACGGTGTTTCATCCATTCTGGAATGTCGCGGGCTATGTTTTGGGCGCAGCCACTGCGGTTTTGGGGCCAGAGGCAGCAATGGCGTGCACCGTGGCGGTCGAAACCGAAATCGATTTGCATTATTCGGAACAGCTGGAGGAACTGGGCGATAGCGAGCCGGAACTTTCCGCGTTAATCGCCGAATTTCGGGCCGAGGAGCTGGAGCATAAAGCAACGGCACTTGAAGAAGGCGCCGAGCGGGCATTTGCCTATCCGGTGATGAGCGCCGTTATCCGTGCGGGTTGCCGTGTTGCGATAGCCGTGTCAAAACGTATCTGACGCTTTTATTTTCATCGCGCATTCAGCTTTGCGCGGGCAATTGAATGCCATGAAATTGGAGAAACCCGAATGACCCGTTTGACAGCCTCAATAATCGCGACGAGTTTGCTTTTAAGCTCAGCCACTTTGCAGGCGCAGGATACAGCGGGCACCGACCCAAAAATTAACACAGTGATCCTATTCGGCGATGACCAATGCCCCGAAAGCACCGATGACCAGATCAACGTTTGCGCGATTTTGGTTGAGGCAGATCGCTATCGTATTCCGCCATCGTTGCGGTCTGACCCCAATGACATTCGCAATGAAAGCTGGACCAACCGCGTCATCGGCTATCAATATGTTGGCCGCGAAGGCACGATGAGCTGTTCGGCATCGGGTGCGGGCGGCTTTACCGGTTGCGGGCTAAAAGAAATCGATCAGGCCTATGCTGAAAAAGCCAAAGACCCCGGCCTTGCTTTTGGTTTGATGATTGCAGAGGAACGCCGCAAGCGTTTGGCCGGGATTGATGCCGAGGCCGAAGAAGTCGAACAGCGCGTCGTGCAGTTCGAAAAAGAACGCGCGGCAAAGGAAGAGCGTGAGGCGAATGGCGGTAAGCCAGCCGATGAAGCCGAGACGGATGCGGATTTGCCTAGCCCTGAATAGTCGCTACTCTAGGGTACTGTCCCAAGCGAAACACAGTGGAGCGCCGTGGACTGTCCCCGGCAGGTGACGCAATGGCCTTCAGGGACAGTCCACGGCTCTACGCTTCGCTCCGTTTGGTACAGTCCCTTACAGACTCAACGATGTCTTCAATCCCCCAACAAAGTCTGCCTCCAAAACAGCAACGACGTCCAGAACTGGTAATCCACATTTTCCTTCTTGGCAAAGCCGTGCCCTTCGTTGGTGCCAACAAGATGCCATGCCGAGCCGCCATTATCGCGGATGGCTTTGACCAATTGGTCTGCCTCCGATTGAGGAACACGCGGGTCGTTGGCGCCGGTAACGACCATCATGGGTTTCTTCATCTCGTTCACACGGCTGAGCGGCGAAATTGCGAGCAGCTTTTCCCGCTGTTCTGGCACGCGTTCGTCGCCATATTCGACGCGGCGCAGATCGCGGCGATAGCTTTGCGTGTTTTCAAGGAAGGTGACGAAGTTGGAGATCGCGACAATGCAGTTGGTCGCGCGTAGTTTATCCCCAAACTGCACAGCCGCCGCATAGCACATATAGCCGCCATAGGATCCGCCGGTCAGGCCGAAACGGCTGGCATCAAGGCCGGGGTCTTTTGCCAGCGCACTCAAAAATCCGCCCATATCCTTGACCGAATCTTCGCGTTTAAACGGGCCGTTGTCTAGGCTGACAAACGCTTTGCCATAGCCGGTCGAGCCGCGAACATTGGGATAGAAAAGCGCAACGCCTTCTTCGTTCAGCAAATAGTTGTTGCGGCCCATAAAGCCGGGCCGCGATTGTCCTTCGGGTCCGCCATGCACGCTCATAATCAGCGGACGCTTGCCGGGGAATTTGGCGGCATCGGGGCGATAGAGAAAGCCGGACACTTCCAGCCCGTCAAAGCTTTTGATCTTGACCAGCTCAGGCTCGGAATTCTTTGTAACGTCCAGCCCGCCAGTTTCACTTTCGGTCCAGCGCGTGACTTTTAGCGTTTTGGGATCAACCGAATAGGCGTCCGCTGCACTGCGCGCCGAGGTAAAGGTCAGCCCGATTTCGCCCCATTCAGCAATCTCCAACCCGCCGATAATGCCTGCGGGCAGGTCATCTACAACGCGCACTTTGCTAGTTTTTGGGTCGAGCAGTTTCAGCTTCGCCATGCCCGCTTCATTGGTCACATAGGCGATAAAGCTGCCATCGGGGGCGATGTCAAAGCTATCGACGTCCCATTTCTCCGCCGGACCTTTGGGCGTAAATGCGCCTGTATCGGTATCAAGTGTACCGAGCCGTTGGAAGTCCGAACCTTCGTCAGACGTCACCCACAGCTTGCCATCGGGAGCGAACTCCGCGCCTCCATAGGCAACGTCTTTGCTGTTATCGCCAATCGGCGTCATCCCGCCTTTTTCAAGGTCGAGGCTATACATGTCGACATTGGTGACCGAGTTATAGCTCGCCACAATCGCGCTTTTCCTGTCCGGCGCAAAGGCGCTGATGCCCCAGCCGCCGCCTTTGACTTCGGCTACCAGCAGTGTCGTTGCCGGATCGCGTGGGTTCATCACATACAGGTCAGTGTCAGTGCCATTGCGCTTGGTCGAACTAAACGCGATCAATTCCCCATCATCGCTCCACGCGCCAAATCCGTTGCGGCTCTTTCCGTCGGTCAGCATCGCTAACTTGCCGTCCTTCAACGTATAAAGCTGATAAAATTCATTGCCACCAATGTCTTTGCCGGTGACGAAAACATCGGCTTTTTTGGGAGCCCAGCCACCGCCTCCGACAGGTTCGGCTTCAAAGCTGATCTGTTTGCGTGCGCCCATTGGCATCGCGACACGGTGCAATTGTGCGGTGTTGCCAAACCGTGTGGAGATCACCATCGATTTGTCAGTCGGGTGCCAGCCGACAAAGCTTGCAGTGCGGAATTCCATATAGGGCCGCGTTTCGGCTGCAAGTTCGATGGAAACAGCGGGAATTCCGTCGGCGACCAGTGCTGCCGGTTTGGCAACCATGTCGGAAGCAGCTGTGTCCTCGGCGAAAGCGGCAGCCGATGGCAGCGCAATGGCGGCGATTAAGGCGAGATAGCGCATGATGATATCCTCTGATCTATTTGTATCGTTCAAGGCTAGCGCGCGTCAGCCCGCACGGCAACGGCTTGCTTCGACGAAATGTGCAGTCGCTTCGACGATTGCCTTAGGCAGCATCCTGTGCAAACCATTGCGAGAAGAGGAGCCGACGATATGTCTGAATACGCACCGCTAAAGGGAATGACAGCCACCGAGATTGCCGAAATGGTGGCCGCTATTCTGATCGAAGCGACGCTCGCAGAGAAAGTCGGGATGCTATCGGGTAAAGGTTTTTTCAAAGCCTTTGTTGAGGACGACCGAGTTTGGGCCGCACGCCCCTATCGCGCCGGTGGTGGCATCGAACGGCTTGGCGTGCCAGCATTGTGGTTTACCGATGGACCGCGTGGTGTCGCGCGCGGGCAATCGACATGCTTTCCGTGTTCAATGGCGCGCGGCGCAAGCTTTGATCCCGATCTTGAAATGCGCATCGGCGAAGTCATGGGCAAGGAAGCAAGAGCGCAGGGCTGCAATCTTTCAGGGGCCGTCTGCTTCAATTTGCTCCGCCATCCGGCATGGGGACGCGCGCAGGAGACATATGGCGAAGATCCGCATCATCTGGGCGAGATGGGGAC
>JANMGR010000111.1:0-3231 GCA_031374785.1 Sphingomonadales bacterium
AGAGCCGGGATGTCGACCAGCCCTGCCTCTATCGGCAAGATAATGTCTTCTTGGGCCGCGCCTTGGCCGAATGCGTTGAGTTTGTCCAGCGAAATCGCCTGATCGAGGCTGAACGGACCGGAGCGTGTGCGGCGGAGCATCGAGACATGGCCGACTGTGCCAAGGGCGTATGCGATGTCGCGGGCGAGTGAGCGGATGTATGTGCCTTTGGAGACATTTGCGGTGAGTGTGATCTCCCCAACAACACCCTTTGCGTCTTTGCGTCTTTGCGCGAACAAATCCTTTTCTGTTTCGCGCAAAGACGCAAAGACGCAAAGGGAATGAATTGTAACTGCCCGCGCTTTCATCTCAACAGCCTCACCAGCGCGCGCCAGATCATAAGCGCGTTTTCCGTCGATTTTGATTGCCGAATAGGCCGGTGGTATTTGCTCTATTGGGCCGGTGAAGCGCGACAATACAGCGTCGATTTCGGCCAAAGTTGGTCGATGATCTGAGGCTGCAACAACCTCACCCTCTGCATCCAACCCGCTGGTTTCGGTGCCAAAGCTAATCGTGAAATCATATACTTTCGACGCATCCAGCATCCGCCCGCACAGCTTGGTCGCCTCGCCCAACGCTATCGGCAAAACACCTGACGCTAAAGGATCGAGCGTGCCGCCATGACCGACTTTGACTTTGCCAAACCCGGCCTGCCGCAAATTGCGTTTTACCGCAGCAACTGCCTGCGTCGAGCCGAGACCAAAGGGTTTATCGAGGATGATCCAGCCATGCATGCCCGCGCCTTGGGGATGCAGCGGCGGATTGTCAATTTACGGCGGCTTTGGCTTCCATCGCAGCTTCCTTGGCAAGCCGCTTACGCTCCTTGCGCGATAGTGGCTTTTCGGAAGTTACAAAGGACGACAGCTGACACATATCGCCGTCAACGATGATCTTGCTGAACTTGTCAAACCGCGACGATCCGCCCGCATCAAATCCAATGCCGGTTGCGAAATTAAGACCCTGACAGCCGCCCATGATCTCGCCATAATACCAGCGACGCTGCTGATCTTCGATCCAGATGCCGTCATTGCCGTCCGCTTCAAAATTGCGGATAGCACTATAGTTTGGAAAAACGATCGAGGCATCAACGCCGAGTTCGGGCCATGTGTGAACAGCGGGTTTCGCGCCGACTGACGATGCCACGAGGCTAAGTGCCAAAGCAAAAAGGGGCGTTGCAAATTTCGTCATCGCTGTTCTCCAGTTTATGTTATCGTGCCTCATCCAAAATGAACGGCGCATGACCCAGTACCGATGCTTTGCGCGCTTCCATAAAGTGTTTGCGGCACATCGCGACATAGCGGTCGTTGCCGCCGATTTCGGTCTGCGCACCGTCGATAACGGCCCTACCCGCTTCATCAACGCGCAGGTTCATCGTCGATTTGCGTCCGCAATGGCACACAGCTTTCAGCTCAACCAGATTGTCTGCGAGGCCCAGCAAAGCTGCCGATCCTGGAAACAACTCCGCCGCAAAGTCAGTGCGCAGGCCATAGCAAAGCACCGGAATGCCCGCCTCGTCGGTCACCCGCGCCAATTGCATTACCTGTTCGGACGACAAAAACTGTGCCTCGTCGATCAGCACGCAAGCCAGCGGACGCTTGGTATGCTCCGATGTAATCGAAGCCCAAAGGTCCGTTTCCGGATCAAACTTATCCGCATCTGCCTTCAAACCGATCCGCGACGTCACATAGCCCTGCCCGTAGCGATCATCGAGCGACGCGGTCCACAGCATCGTCTCCATCCCGCGTTCACGGTAATTGAAATCGGCCTGCAACAATGTGGTCGATTTGCCAGCATTCATCGAGCTGTAATAGAAATAGAGCTTGGCCATTAAAACAGTGTTTCAATCGGTATCGGTGGGGTTTTACCGCAGTGTTTTCCAATATTTCTATCAAATGTTGCAAAAGTCGATGCTGTTACCGAAACAGCTACATGGATCACATCCGCTAAATCAGCACCGGCTTCATACCGATCAATCGCCCATTCAATACTCTGTTGGCCCGCAATTTCGACACAGGTCATTGCCACTATATCTCTAAGACTGGCCGCAACCACATCCCGCTTTAATCCAAATCGTGATTGCAAAAGCCAACCGAGCTCCATCAAAACCGTGACAGTGATATATACTTTTTGATTTAAACATTCCGCAGCGACGGCAGACTGCTCGGCATCGTCCCGCAAAATCCAGCGGGCTAGAATATTGGTATCAAGACTTCGCACAATCGCTTTGAAGTGCAGATTTTCGGTACATTTCGTTGATCGTTTCGTTCATTTCTTCGATCGATACCGGCGGGCCATCATATTTAAAACGCGCTCTAATGCGCGCTAACGCCTCATCGGGTGTTAAACTTTTGCCCGATTTTTGTCTTTTTAGAAAAACGCCGTCAGCGGTTTCAATCACATCCAAGGGCTGACCATGCTCCCAATGTAGACGCTGTCGGACATCCTTTGGAATAACGACTTGGCCTTTAGCCGAAAGGCGTGTTTGCGCGTTCATAAAAGTAAGATACGTCTTACCCACTTTTGTGTCAACTCTCGTCCGTCAGGTCCTGTTTGACCTTTGGTTGCGCAAGAAGCTTTTCAATATGGCTCGCCTCGTCAAAGCTATCATCCGCCAAAAACTTAAGCTTTGCGGCATATTTCATCTGAATGCGGCTCGCGACTTCCTTTTGGAAGAACGCGGTGTTGGTGCGCAATGCTTTCAGCACCGCCTCTTCATTCGCGCCGAGCAAAGGTTTGATAAACACCGTCGCGTGGCGCAGATCGGGGGACATGCGCACTTCGGTGATGCTGACGCTGTGGCTGGTCAACACTTCATCATGCACATTTCCGCGCGCCAGCAACTCCGACAATATGTGACGGAACTGTTCGCCAACGCGCAGCAACCGGACCGAGCGGCCTTCGGCGACTTCATTGTGAACTGCCATGCCCTATCCTCTTTATGAGAGGAAAACGAACGCCCTTACAGCGTCCGTTCACGCTCCTCGACCTCAAAGATTTCTAGCGTATCGCCCGTTTTGATGTCGTTGGTGTCTTGTAGCACAGTGCCGCATTCAAGGCCCGCGCGGACTTCGTCGACATCGTCCTTAAACCGACGCAGCGATGCGATTGTGGTTTTCGATACGATAACGTCGTCGCGTGTAAGGCGTGCATGCAGGCCCTTTTTGATGACACCTTCGATGACCAGCAAGCCAG
>JANMGR010000117.1:0-5478 GCA_031374785.1 Sphingomonadales bacterium
CAGGGTCAAAGAACAAGCCCGCAAACAATGCCTCTGCGGTTTCGCGCGTTGGTGGCTCGCCGGGACGCATCACGCGGTAGATCGCGTCAAGGCCCATGTCGCGATTTTCGGCCTTGTCCGCCTTCAACGTGTTGCGCATCCACGCGCCGGTGATGACATGGTCGATATCGAGCAGCTGAAGCGCATCGATTCCGGCAGCGTCCAGCGCCTCCAGATTTTCGACAGTGATTTCGTCACCAGCCTCAACATAGATGCGGCCGGTTTTGTCATCGACCAGATCGAACGCAGAATAACGACCAAAGATTTCCTCGGTCGGGATTAGCAATTCGGTCAGGCCTTCCTTCACCGCCTTATTGGCAGCGCGCGGCGTAACCTTTGTACCAGCAGGGAAGATGACTTCGCCGGACTTGGCATCGACGATGTCAAACGTCGGCTTCGACGCGCGCCATTGATCGGCGTTGAACGGGATTTTCCAGCCACCCTTTGCGCGGGCAAAGGACACGGTGTTGTAGAAATGATTGAGGATTTCCTCATCATGCATGCCGAGCGAATACAGCAACGTCGTGACCGGCAATTTACGCTTACGGTCGATGCGGACGTTGACAATGTCCTTGGCATCAAATTCAAAATCGAGCCACGAACCGCGATAGGGAATGACGCGGGCGGCGAACAAGAACTTGCCCGACGAATGGGTTTTGCCGCGGTCATGGTCAAACAACACGCCCGGCGAACGGTGCATCTGGCTGACGATAACGCGCTCTGTTCCGTTGATAAAGAACGTGCCGTTGTGCGTCATCAAAGGCATGTCGCCCATGTAAACGTCTTGTTCCTTGATATCGAGAACCGAACGCGCCTCGGTTTCAGGGTCAACTTCAAAGACGATCAAGCGCAAAGTGACTTTCATCTGCGCTGCATACGTAATTCCGCGCTGACGGCATTCTTCAACATCAAATTTGGGATCTTCGAGTTCGTAATGAACGAAATCCAGTTCCGACGTGCCAGCAAAATCGCGGATCGGGAACACCGAACGCAACGTCTTTTCCAGACCCGACACATAGCCAATCGAGGGGTCAGAGCGCAAAAACTGCTCGTATGACTCGCGCTGAACCTCAATCAGGTTCGGCATCTCGATGACTTCATGAATGTCGCCAAAGATTTTGCGAATACGCTTTTTGCGGGAAAGTGCTTCGGTGTGTGCCGGATTTACCATGTGCTGATAGTGCCCTTAGATCAAAAATTAATTCAAGAATTCTGGCGCAGGGGCTTCCGACAACGAAAAGGCCGCATGACGTAACCACCCGGAGTCGGGAGCCAGCCAGCAGCCTATCGCGTCGAAAAAACCAAAGCTTTCCATTCGTTAGGGCAATGCGCGTTTCTGCCCCGATCCCGAAAGTCATGGTCGGATGAGTTGGATATAGGCGCGGGGTGGGTTTTGGTCAAGCGAGGTCAGTATTATCGACACGGCGGACAGCGTGGAAATCTTGTGCCAGATTATTTCACGCGGTGCCGAAGGCGACCGAAGGTCAACGCCGCGAAAGCGCGAAGAGGCGCGAAGATTTTCTTCAGTACCGTTGGGACGCCTTTTGCACTTTCGTGAGAGGCAATAAATCTGGAAAGTCACACTAAGGACTCACCTGAATGATGTTTTTCCCGCACCCAATGCGACATAAAATTTCCTACACACAACCAGATGTAGGATTTGGTTCGAACGCGAAGCGCGACCTGCAAATTTAGGATGAGCTGAAACAGACAATTTCAAAGAGCAACAATCGTGCTCGCAAATGAAAACCTACATTACAAGCGGAAAGCGGTGGTCGGCAGCAACGAAGCGTGCAACCTTAGCATCGGCTTTCGCGGAGCGGTTGTGCCAAAGTTTTGGCTAGAAGAAAAAAGGGAAACAAGAAATAAGGGCGTCAGCCTAATCCTCCCTGCCAAGCTGCGATCGGCAGGCTACAGTCCAGCCAAACCCAGCCTCCTTCTTTCTTATTTTCTTATTTCTTCTAACGAATCTATGGCACGACAGCTTCGTCAGGCGCCTGTTCTTCGTAGCAGCTATAGGACGACGGCCGCTGCTCATAATGCGCCGATAGTAGAGTGTATTTCTCTCGCATTTCCAGATTGCCGTTGGGATCAGGCTCAGCCCGGCTATCGTCGCGCACCATCAAACGCCCTATCCAATGAGTGCCGCATTCAGTGCCGCCAATATCGGCGATATAGCGATAGCAGAACACGCGATCTTTATCGCAGCCCATCCGTTTTTCATCGTCGAACAACACCGCCGGTCGTCTTGGGAATATCTGCAAATTTTTCCTGAAATCAGCCTCGCATCCTTTATCCGCTCCCCAACACTCAAATGTCAGCAATTTGGAATTGCTTTTAGTTTGCTCCGCTTTGACCAGAATAAGCGCACGATAGGCATATTCCAAATTGGTCTGGTGATCGGTTTTGACCCAATACCGCCACAATCCTTCGGGCAGCCGCGCACAAGACGCTTCTGTGTTCATCTCTTTCCACCGTATTTCAGCATCCTCGGTGAATACGGCTTCGGGCGTGGTGAGCAGATAATATTGCTGCTCACTTGATACCGAATGCACGATCATCGTTTCGGGATTTTGGGCGTAGGTCGGCGTTTTCGCGACCGACAGTTTGACCCAATCGCTTTCACATATGCCGTCTCTGCCCGATGAACGCGGCTTAGTGC
Source organism: Sphingomonadales bacterium (assembly GCA_031374785.1). Taxonomy (GTDB): domain Bacteria; phylum Pseudomonadota; class Alphaproteobacteria; order Sphingomonadales; family Sphingomonadaceae; genus Sphingorhabdus_B. Next base: position 2,702 of record JANMGR010000117.1, read on the forward strand.
GGAATTCGATCGTGCCGCCTCCCGCGTTGTCGGTGTTGACACGCAAATCTTGCGCTTCACCAAAAAGGCTTTCCGCCACTTTTGCGGCCTGTGCCGTTTTGGTGTTCGCTATTGCAGCAGGATCAGGCTGTGCAATCATCAGCAGAAGAACAAGAAGCGACATCCGCACATCTCCTCAAATGTGGTCAGGCACAGATAAAAAGCACAGATTTTGAGGCTTGTATATCCAGATGCGTAGAAACGAACCCCTTGAAGCACACTTTACCGCTACTGTATCACCCCGCCCGCCCCACGTTTTCCGCAAGCACATTCGACACATAAGCATTCAGCGACACACCCTCCCGCGCCGCCACAAGCTTCAGCTTCTCATGCAAGGAGCGCGGCACACGCTGCCGCCATTGGCCGAGCGCATCGGGCTTTGGTGTTTTGCGTTGCAATTGGCGGGCCGCATCCTGCCATTCGGCAATTGCTGCCTCGGCGTCGGCAAGCGCAGCTTCGGGCGTATCGCCGTCGCCCATGCAGCCAGCAAGCGCAGGCACCGTTGCCAGCCAGCCGCCGCCATCGGCATCATTCAAAGGCTCGACCATGATCGCATAATCACTTTTCGCCATTGTCATTCCCTTTCGCAAAATCCATCAACTTACGTTTATAAACTGCCTTGATCGGACGCTTCGCCGGTATGGTGAGGATTGAGTCGCTTCCCAGTATCGCGATTTTCCAGTGCGAACCACCGCCCGTTGGCGGCAAGCACGTCCAGCCCAACCGATCACAAACCATTTGGACATCGGAAATGGTCCAATCACCAGCAGGGTCGCCGCGCATGCGTGCCAGCAATTTATCCGCCTTATCCATAACATCTGATACCGCATAAGGTATCATGTTTCAAGAAAAATATTGCTATGCCCACTTGTAGATGGTTTCAAAAATATCGTTTATCAATAAACTTCTTGCCATTTACCGAATCATGCCATATTGATAATCAATAATATCAACATTGGAGATCGATATGAAACAAACAATGAATGATCCAATTCTGAATTTCACAGCCGGAATGGTAAGCGTGATAAAATGGTTTATGTGGGTAGGGCTAGCGGTGCTCGGGTCATCGGTCCCGATAATTTTCATCGGCGCGCTATTAGGTGTAGACATCAACTCTCCCGAACTGCCGACGTTGCAAAATAGCAAGCAGACACTCGTCTTCTTGGCCGTATTTATGGCTTTGATTGGAGCGTCATGCTTCTTGCTGGCAAAGTTCTTTCAAACCCTTCGCACCGTGATCGACAGTGTCGAACAAGGATCACCTTTGAGCTTTGCCAATGCCGCAAACCTGAAATACATGGCGAAGCTGCTCTGCGGTGTTCTTGTCTTGGAATTGATCGCAGATATTAGCAGTGGCTATTTTATGCCTGATACCGCCGACGGTAGCTTTAACTATTTTGAAGTGATCGGTAACTTCCTGACTACTTTGCTTCCAATCCTGTTGCTCTTCATCCTCTCGCGTATTTTTGAACGCGGCGCAGAAATGCGCGAAGAGTTGGAAGGAACCGTCTGATGCCTGTCACCGTCAACCTTGATGAATTGCTCTATCAACGCCGCATGACACTCACCGAATTGGCTGAACGCGTGGACATTACGCTGGCCAACCTGTCGATCCTGAAAACCGGCAAAGCCAAGGCGATCCGGTTTTCAACGCTAGAGGCGATCTGCCGCGAGCTGGAATGTCAGCCGGGTGATTTGCTGGGTTATGCAACCGAAGGAGACGCATCATGCAATTGAATTTTCACATCACGATTTCACAACGAATTTTGACGATCATGCTGTCGCTGTGTGCAGCCGTTGCCTTGAGAGTATTGCTATGACCTCGGTTCCGGCTTGGCGCCTGCATGCTCTGCGCGCTGTCTATGCCCTGATTGCGATTGCGATGGGCGGAATGACATGGCCCGCAATCCTGACGCATAGCGGTGATTGGAGCTTCTTTGGCGGCGTCGTCAAATGCATGCTCGGTGCGCTGACTTTGCTCTGCCTTTTAGGCATCCGCTATCCGCTGCAAATGTTGCCATTGCTGTTTTGGGAATTGGCGTGGAAGACGATCTGGCTCTTGGCTGTGGCGCTGCCTGCTTGGATGACAAACAGCATTGATGCGGAAATGGCCGATAACATCGTTGCAACTGGTTTGGTTGTCCTTGTCTATGTAGCGATCCCGTGGCGCTATGTTGCGCAGCATTACGTCACAAAGGCTGGCGATCCGTGGCGGTCAGCGGCGTAAGCGCACTACGGAAAAAGGGCGGCCCATTTCTGGACCGCCCTTCCCTTTTCCCCCGTCAGGGAAAATCTCGAATTACTTAACTTCGACCGTGCCGCCAGCAGCAAGGATTTTCGCCTTGATGTCTTCAGCTTCGGCTTTGTTAACGCCTTCTTTGATGGCTTTAGGTGCCGATTCAACCAACGTCTTGGCTTCTGTGAGGCCAAGCTGTGTGATTGCGCGAACTTCCTTGATGACAGCAATCTTGTTGCCGCCGTCGCCGGTCAGGATAACGTCGAATTCGGTCTGCTCTTCAGCAGCAGGACCAGCTTCAGCAGCTGGGCCAGCAACTGCAACAGCAGCAGCAGCGGAAACGCCCCAAGCTTCTTCCAAAGCCTTGGAAAGATCAGCCGCTTCAAGAACGGTCAGTTTGCTCAGTTCTTCAACGAGCTTTGCAATATCAGCCATATTAAAAACACTCCAATTTCTTTGCTATACTACCCGCGCGATCGCTCGCCGCCCGGGGGATGTTATG
>JANMGR010000152.1:0-2400 GCA_031374785.1 Sphingomonadales bacterium
TGGGGCTATCATCCGCTGGATGAACTGCGCGAGGCCGGGGCTGATTATCTCGTCGAGACGATGGACGAACTGAATGCTGTGTTAAAGGACATGCAATGACTGACGCAGAACAGCTCGCCAAAAATCGGTTTACGATTTTGACTGTCACTCGTTTCATGGATTTGGCTTTGGTGCTAGCGGGCCTTGCCAATGTGAATGGGCAGCTGTTGCCGGAGTTGACGCCCTATCTGGGTATGGTCCTTGTCATTATCGGCGCGTTCGGATTTTTTGCGGTACCGATCATGCTGAAACGAAGCTGGGCGAAGCAGGACGCGAATAAGAACTGATATGCGCCGGTTTTGGAAAGAGGTTACCACCCAGCAAAGCGCGTGGGGTTTCGGCATTGAGCTCGATGGCCGTCCGCTGAAAACACCGATGCGCAACGCGTTGCTGCTGCCGACAACGGCACTGACCGATGCAGTGGTCGCCGAATGGCGCGCGGTGGAGAAGGACATTGATCCGGCAACCATGCCGTTCACCGGCTTTGCCAACGCCGCCATCGACCATGTCGCGCCCGACCGAGCCGCGTTCGCTGCGCGGATTGCGGCCTATGGCGAAACCGATGCGTTTTGCTATCGCGCCGAGGCTGAAGACGCTTTGGCGGTTCGGCAAGCAGCGGAATGGGACCCGTGGCTCAACTGGGCGCGGGCGCGGTATGATGTAAGCTTCGCACTGGTCGAAGGCATAATGCCCCAGCCGCAACCTGTAGCTTCGTTGGAAAAGCTTGGCGCAGCAGTTGCTGCCCGCGGAACTTTTGAACTAGCGGCAATGGCAAAGCTAGCGCACCTCTCCGGTTCGTTGGTCGCTACGCTGGCGATAGTGGAGGGGCAGGGGGATGCCAGCACAATTTGGACAGCCTGCTGCCTCGACGAAATCTGGCAAGAGGAACTATGGGGCAGCGATTATTGGGCCCAGAAAAACCGCAGCGACCGTGAGGCGGAATTTATGCAGGCGGCGGCGTTTTTGAAATTGTTGCGCGCCTAACCCGCAACCAAATCCCTGACAAAACCGATCAGCCCTTTTTGACGCCGCCGCTTTAATCGTTCCGCCGTCAAAATTTGCCGCACTTGCGCGAAGCATCCATCGACATCGTCGTTGATCAGGACATAGTCATAGCCATCCCAATGGCCGATTTCCGATTTCGCGCGCGCCATGCGATCGGTGATCACGTCTTCGCTATCCTGCGCGCGGGTGTGTAGTCGCCGTTCGAGTTCTTCTATCGATGGGGGCAGTATAAATACGCGAACAACATCGGGGCCAGCCTCTTGATACAGCTGCTGCGCGCCTTGCCAGTCAATGTCGAACAACACGTCGCATCCGGCCGCCAGATTAGCCTCTACCGGCGCCTTCGGTGTGCCGTAACGATGGCCAAAGACATGCGCCCATTCAAGCAGCTTACCTGCTGTCGCCATTTCTTTGAATGTCGCAGTGTCAGTAAAATGATAGTCTTTGCCATCGACTTCGCCGGGGCGAGGAGGGCGCGTTGTGTAGCTGACCGACAAAGCGATCTGCTCGTCCGCTGCTAGCAACATCCGCGACAAAGTCGATTTTCCTGCACCCGAGGGTGAGGAAAGCACAAACAACAGCCCGCGTCGTTCGAGTTTCGATATGCCAGGATTGCCGCTTTCAACCATAGCCGCTACTGCTCGAATAGTGGGGCAGGCGTCAAGCGTCTTTTGGGGTTGCAGCCTCACATAAGTTTTCGTCAATACCGTTAGTCCTGAGCCTGTCGAAGGACGCTTCTAAGTGTCGCGCCATGCTGTGGGACGCCCTTCGACAGGCTCAGGACTAACGGTGTGAATAAAGGGGATCGATTTGTGAATTGGCCATTAAGGATTAGCAAGTTCAGCGCGTTGATCGCGTTAGTGCTCTTCCTGATCATCGGTGCGATCCTGTGGAGCATGGGGCGCCCACCGATTTGTGCATGTGGGACGGTGAAGCTGCTCCATCTGGTCGTGCAATCGAGCGAAAACAGCCAGCACCTGTCCGATTGGTATACGCCCAGCCACATTATTCACGGCTTTTTGTTTTTCGGCGCGGGGCATTTGCTGCGCAAAAAATGGCCCGCTTTGTTTCCATTGGGCGTTGCAGTGTCGTTGGCGATCATCGCCGAGGGTGCTTGGGAGATATTGGAAAACTCGCCCATCATCATCGACCGCTACCGCGAAGTAACGATCAGCTGGGGCTATGAAGGCGACAGCATCGTCAATTCGCTGGCGGACATTTTCTGGATGATAATCGGTTTTTTCATCGCATCGCGGCTGCCCTGGAAAGCGACATTGGTGATCGCGCTGATTTTTGAAGTCTTTGTCGGCTGGATGATTCGCGACAACCTCGCGCTCAACGTCCTGATGCTCACCG
>JANMGR010000192.1:0-14322 GCA_031374785.1 Sphingomonadales bacterium
GAACGACCCCTTTCTTACATGGGTCAGCAGCCAGACAGCCGCTGCCGGGAGTGGATTCCTGCTGTTACCAGCAGCCGCTCTCCCGAACGGAAATGCCCGACCCCTTAACTGAACCATGAGACATCGGATCACCTCCTTTCGTTAGTTGAAAATGGATTGCGTGTTGCATCAAATTGCCCTCCGCGACTTGCAAACTGAATCAATCGGGGGTGCAAAACAAGACTTGTATTTCAAATTTTTTGTGGCAATTATCTTGCCTCTTTTGACGGGGCCGATTGGCCCTTTTTTTGCGCCCGCAATCTAGCTTCGACAATCCTCTGTCACCCGCCCGATTTCAGACCAAACGGGAATGGCGATGTTTTGCGCGCCGGGCAGTTCCAGCGCAATGCGCCCGCGACTGAATGCCATTGCGTCAAGCAGAGGATCGCTGACTATCAGCTCGCTGGCGACATAGGGCGACGGGGCGCCGGTTGGCTGCATCGCCACGGCTTTGGAGGTAGAACTTGTCCGCACCGTCATGCTGCCACCCGCATTTGCCGCGCGCGATAGATAAAGCCGCGCCCGGGCTTTGTCACAGCGCAACATCACAACGGCGTCTTTGCCCACCGCACCGAACCGCGCAATCGATCCGCGATCATCCTTGGCATAGCTCCAAACCCCAGCCTCAATCGGCCAATCGGTCCAATGGCCGCTGGGTTGAGCTGTTACTGGTTTCGAAACAGCAGGCGGCGGCGGGGTGTTTGTGGTGTTAACGGGAGGCGCGGCCGATGGCTGCGGCACGACGCGCGGCGCAGCACAGCTGGTCAGCGTGAATGCGGTTGCCGCGCACAAGACAAAGAGTCGCATTCGCACCTTATGGCCAAAAGCATTGCACAGCGCTAGGGCCAAGACCGATGAAGCAGGTAAAAATCCGGATTGACCAACTGCTTGTCGAACGCGGGCTAGCTGATAGCCGAACGCGGGCGCAGGCGTTTATTATGGCGGGGCTTGTGCTGATTGGAGACAAACGCGCAGAGAAACCTGGGCAGCAGGTCGCCGACGATGCGGAAATTACGGTCAAAGGGCAAGACCATCCGTGGGTGTCGCGGGGCGGCGTAAAGCTGGCACATGCGCTGGAGGTGTTTGCGATTGATGTAACCAGCGCGGTGGCAATTGATGTGGGCTCATCCACGGGCGGCTTTACCGATGTGTTGCTGACCAACGGCGCTGCCAAGGTGTTCGCTGTAGACAGCGGCACCAACCAGCTGGCGTGGAAATTGCGCGCCGATGACCGCGTCATGGTCCACGAACAAACCAGCGCGCGGATTTTGACCGATCAGCACATCACCGAAGCGGTCGATCTTATCGTTTGCGATGCGAGCTTTATCAGCCTGTCCAAAGTGCTCGAACGACCGCTGACTTTTGCCAAGCCGCACGCGCAATTGGTTGCGTTGATAAAGCCTCAGTTCGAGGCTGGGCGGGCCGAGGTTGGCAAAGGCGGTGTTGTGCGCGACGCAGCTGTGCATACGCGGGTGTGCGCCGAGGTGCAGGCTTGGCTAGAAAGTATCGGCTGGTCGGTGCGGGGACTGACCGAAAGTCCGATTACTGGGCCGAGAGGAAACGTAGAGTTTTTGGTTTGGGCGGTGAGGGGAAAGCCCGAAAAATCACTTACCCCTATCACCGTTAGCCCTGAGCCCGTCGAAGGGCGCCCCGAGGACTGATCTGTCGTTTCTTGACTGTGGGGCGTGCTTCGACAGGCTCAGCACTAACGGTTTCAGTATGCACCGCTCGACAACTAATGCCTCTCAAAACCCTACAAACACCGCCGCCTCATCAACCGATTTCCGCTCCGATACCACCGCATTTGCCGGGAAACTTTCCTCGGGCCAGCCAAGTGCAATGCTTTTCATAATCACCTGATCGTCGGCGATCCCGGCATGTTCGCGCACCACGGGCGATTGCATAATCCCTTGGCTGTTAATCACCGCGCCTAAACCCCGCGACCACGCCGCGTTGACCAACGCCGTCGCCACCGCGCCGCAATCAAATGGCGTATCATCGCTACCATCGCAGACCTTGTCATAGGTAATGATGACGCACACCGGCGCGTCGAATTGGCGGAAGCCGCGCAGCACCCAATCCTGCCGCTGTTCGGCATTGTCGCGGGCGATGCCCATTGCGGCGAATAATTGTTTGGCGACGCCGATTTGGCGTTCGCGGTGTTGCCCCTCAAACGCATTACCGGTACGGAACTCCCGCGATTGCGGCACGCCGGAAACCATCCGTTCGGTATTGCCTTTGCGGATGCGATCAAGCGGCTCGCCAGTGATGACATAGAAATTCCAAGGCTGCGTATTCATTGAAGACGGCGCGCGCATGGCCAGCGTCAGAATTTCCTCAATCAGCTTTTGTGGAACAGGATCGGGTTTGTATCCTCTTATGCTGCGCCGCCCCATAACCACTTCGTCGAAGTCCATTTTTTACCCCTATGTGCAACATTTTTGAAAAGAGACGAAGAGAAGGAAAGAGGCGCAGAGAGTTGAAACAACACCCTCTGCGCCTCTTTTTTCCTCTGCGTCTCTGCGCGAAACAATTTTCACAAGGGCTTTTCTAGCCGCTTTGCTGGTGGCTGGCAATTCAGGCCAAGTCCAACCGGTGCACATCGACACCAATGGCGAACACAGACTTGCCGCCACCCGTCTTGGGAATAACGCGGATCTTATTCACTGCGAGGCCAAATTCGATGCGCCTCCAGCTTTTGCCCCCGTCCGCAGTTTCAAACCCGCCTTTGGTCGTGCCAACCCAGCCGCGTTTTTCATCGGTAAAGCCGATACCAAATTCGCGGATGCCGGCCTCATCGACCAACGCCAGTTCTTTCCAGCTTTTGCCGCCGTCGACCGTTTTGACGATCACGCGCTTGTTCCCCGCTGTTTCGTCATAGCTTTGCACCGTTGCATAGCCGACTTTCTTCGACGGCCAGTTCATCTTCCACGCGTTTTCCATTTTGCGGCCTGATCGCCAAACCGGTTTCCAGCTTTTGCCCGCATCATTTGTCATCAGGATCAACGCATCGCCTTCGCCGCTGTCCGAAACACCCGATGCGCAAACAAAACCGGTTTTCGCATCAAGGAATTTCACATCGAGGATCATCCCAGCATGAGCGGTCAGGTCAATGACTTTCCAACTATTACCGTCATCGTCGGACCGCAGCATCATCGCATTGCCGCCGACGCGGCCTGCCGCTGTGACAATATGGCTCGTCCGCATTTCGCCCTGATAAATGCGTTTGACGGGCAAGATATCGATGCCGCAGATCCCTGCGACTTTATCGATGCCGGGGGCTGTTACCGCCGTCCAAGTGACGCCGCCATCCACGGTTTTATACAACGGGTTCTTATCCGTTACGCCCGGATAATAATCGGTGCCGACATTACCCAGATAGCCGACCTTGTCATCGACAAAGCCGAGCGCACGGATAAAGGTTCCGGGCTGATCCCATATCTTGGTCCAAGTTTCGCCTGAGTCAGAGGTGCGATACAGCTTGCCTTCGCCATTGCCGTACCAACCGGTCAGCGCATCGACAAAGCTGATATCGTCTTGCTTGCCCTTGTATGCAACCGTTGGCAGCTTTTTCCAAGCCGGCGTATCGACGGCGAACGATGGGCGGGCGACGGTGATCGCCAAGCTTCCGGCCAGCATAAAGCGGCGTGATATTTTGTGCATGATCTACTCCCCGATAATCAGGAGGAGGATGGCTAGCGCGCGCTATTTGGAAAAGTTACTTTCGTTTTCAGGGCGACCCGGTTCGACAAATAACGTCAGTCTGGCTGATCTTTAATCACCGCAATCTCGCCGTCCAGCCGTTTATAGTTATCACAAGCTTCGTCATCGCCATCGGCGCAGTCCTCGCGCGCTTTGTCGCGTTTGCGGGCAAGCTTGCCCATCTGCTCCTCACGCTTGCGTATCTCACGCCCGCGTTTTTCGTCGGTTTCGGACTGACTGGTGGTCAAAACATCGGCAGTTTTGGACACGACTTTTACCGGCAGCATAACAACCTCTTTGACAATCGAGGTTACGCATCCACCCAGCAACAATGGCAACGCCAGAAGCACAAATTTTGTCATTACAGTCCCCCGACCCGGAAAAGTTGCTCTGTTGTATAGCAGCAAAACCTGCACTGGCCGTTAACGGGACACGATTTTACGATAGCCGTTTTGACACTTACTTTTTCGCGGAATGTGATATTTGCATCCGAATAACAGGAGGAGAAATGTTATGACAAATATCAACAAAGGCATAGCTGAGTTTATCGGCACATTTTGGTTGGTGCTGGGCGGTTGCGGCAGCGCGGTTTTGGCGGCGGGGTTTCCCGATGTCGGCATCGGACTGCTCGGCGTATCGCTGGCATTTGGCTTAAGCGTGGTCACCATGGCCTATGCAATCGGACATATTTCCGGCTGCCACTTGAACCCGGCAGTAACGCTTGGACTTTGGGCTGGCGGACGCTTTGATGCCAAGGACATCCCGCTGTACATCATCGCGCAAGTTTTGGGCGCAACTGCAGCGGCGTTCACTCTCTATGTGATCGCCACGGGCAAAGGCGATTATTCGCTGGCAGCCAATGGCCTTGCTGCAAATGGTTTTGATGCCGCATCGCCGGGGAAATACGCAATGGCGACCGGATTTCTGGTCGAATTGCTGATGACGTTCTTCTTTCTGTTCATTATCATGGGAGTCACTGATGGTCGCGCGCCGGCAGGTTTTGCGCCGTTAGCGATTGGCCTGACATTGGCCCTAATCCATCTGGTCTCGATCCCGGTTACAAACACATCGGTCAATCCAGCACGCAGCACTGGCCCCGCGCTTGTCGTTGGCGGAATGGCGCTGCAGCAATTGTGGCTGTTCTGGGTTGCGCCGATTTTAGGCGGTTTGCTCGGGGGCTTTGTCTATCGTGAGCTGACAAAGAACTCGGCCAGTTAAATAAAATGCCCGGACATGCTCGACACGAAGCGCATTTGCAGCGAAAGAGCGGCCATGTCCGGACATAAATCTCAACGCCGCCGTGGTGCAGCGCAAACCAGCGGCAACCCCAAATTCTGGGGCCGTCATGCCGTTATGGCAGCCATCGAAAATCCCGAGCGGCGGATCATCAAAGTCTGGGGCGTTAGGGAGACGCTTGCCGGCTACGATTTGCCATCGAATCTGCCGCTGATTTATTGCCAGTCCGAGGATCTTGCCCGGTTCGTCCCAAAAGACGCGCCGCATCAGGGGATCGTTGCGGAGATTGCACCGCTTGAGGATGTCTGGCTGGGCGATATCTTGGAACAACATGAAGGCGACCCGCGCCCAATTCTGGTCCTCGATCAAGTCACTGACCCGCATAATGTCGGCGCGATTTTCCGTTCCGCCGCTGCTTTTGATGCCATTGCTGTGGTGACGCAAGACCGTCATGCACCGCCCGAATCAGGGGCGTTGGCAAAGTCCGCATCGGGCGCACTTGAAGTTGTGCCCTGGGTCCGCGTCGTCAATCTGGCGCGCGCTTTGGAGGAAATTGCTGAGCATCATTATTGGCGGATTGGCCTTACCGGCAACGCGAAAGCCACGCTTGGCGAGGCGCTTGCTCCGCAACGCAACGCGCTGGTTCTGGGTGCTGAAGGCGAAGGCATGCGCCGCAATATAGAGGAGCATTGCGACCAGCTCGCAAAGCTGCCAATCAGTAGCCAGATGGAAAGCCTGAATGTTTCCAATGCCGCAGCAATTGCGCTTTATGCCGCCCATATGGCGCAAATAGAGAAGGATGCCTGAATGAAGTTAAAGCGTTTTGCCGCCCTTGGCCTCGCAATTGTTGCCCCGATGAGCCTTTCGGGCTGCTTGCTGCTTCCCGGGGAATTTGTGTCGGAAATGACGATCCTGAAATCGGGCGAATTCAGCTTCTCGTACAAGGGCGAAATCCAGCTGGTTGGTCTGGCCAATTTGTTGAAAAACGAATTGGAAGGCGAAGGATTGGAGTCAACTGAGTTTGCGGCCACCTGTTACGGTAAAGCGCCTGACGCAACGACCAAAGAAGAAGCGGTAAAAGAGAAAAAGAAGGAAGCTGCAAAGCAAAAGGCGCAAAGCGAATCCTATGCGACCGAAGCGGCGCTTGGCACAATCACGGGCCAACAAGGATCGACTGCCGCATCGCGGACCTCGCAAGAGGATTTTTCGTTAAATCAGGATAAAGAAGCAGAGGATGCTGCAGTCGAAGAAGCAGGCGACGAAACTGCGACCGATGTTGCATCTGGCGCTGCGACAGCCGCAGTAGAGGCCGTAGAAGCCGCCGCTGATGGCGAGTATGAAGACGAATTCGAAGAACGCGACTGCACCGAGCTTGAAATTGCCGACCAGAAAAAAGAGTGGGACGACGGGCAGGTCCGCCGCAAAAAGGAAAAAGAGCAGGCCAAAAAAATGTTCGCAGCCTTGCTCGGCGGCGTTGACCCTGACGATCCAAAAAGCATCGATCGCTTCACTAAAGAGGTCGAGCGGCTTGCGGCGTGGAACAAGGTTGAACATATCGGAAATGGTGTGTTCAAAATCGATTATTCGACCAAAGGCCGACTGGCCGATGACTTTGCCTTTCCTGTGATCCCGCGCTACGCATTGGGCAATCCGATGATCCACATCAGCCGGTGGGACAATGGCCGCGTGCGGATCGAGGCACCGACGTTCCATAACGACCCCGATATGTCGATGGCGGCGCTAATGGGTGCAGGCGGGATGATGCCGGGAATGGGAATGAAGGGTAAAGATGTTGATCCGTTAGAGGTCAAAGGCACGTTTACGATCCGCACCGACACCGATATTCTGGCCAATAACAGTGAAGAGGGCCCTAGCGATGTGGGCGGATTGCAAGTGCTGACATGGGATATCGGTCCGCGCACTTACGGTCCGCCGATGGCATTATTAAAGCTGGTGAACTAAGCCTGTGGGCTTAACCGCAGCGCAATTGAACACGTCTCTGGACGCTTTGGCACAACGCGAAAAGGGTTTTGCCGCAGCGCTCAAAGCCACCGGCTATCCAGAGCCGCGCTTGCGCGAACGCGGTTACACGACTTTGTTGCGCACCATTGTTGGCCAGCAGGTCAGCGTCGCTGCGGCGGCCTCAGTATGGAACAAGCTGGAGGCGTTGCTGGGCGAAGGCTGCGCGCCAGAGAAACTGATCGCGCAGGATTTTGACGCGTTGCGCGCCTGTGGGCTTAGCCGCCAGAAACAGGGCTATGCCCGCAGCCTGGCGGAGTTGGTGATATCAGGCGCACTGCCGCTTGATGCGCTGCCTGCGGACGATGAGGAAGCCATCGCCTATTTGACACAAGTCAAAGGCATTGGCCGCTGGTCCGCCGAAATCTATTTGCTCTTTGCCGAGGGCCGCGGCGACATCTGGCCCGCAGGCGACCTTGCGGTACAAGAAGGCGTGAAACGCATTCTAGGCCTTGCCGAACGCCCGTCGGAAAAGGTGATCCGCGACATGTCAGAGGCTTGGCGCCCCCATCGCGGGGCCGCCGCAATCTTTACATGGCATGTTTATGCCGAGGGATTTGAAGCGATCTAGGTTTAGACTGGCTACGGCTTCCGCTTCGCCGTCATCAACTGGTCTATCGGCGCTCCGGTAGCGCCGCCGACCCGCTCCAAATGCGGATAGCGCATTCCAGCGGTGTAGGCGATATCCAGCGTTTCAAAGCGGTCGCTGCGCTGGACGATCAATTGAATCGGCGTAGACTCAGCCTTTGCCGCTTTGATTGCATCGGTCAGCACATCCTTGGTGTAGCCGGTGCCATTCACAGCCAACAGCTTCGTCCCATTAACAATGCCGACCTTAAACGCCGGACTGTCCCACATCACCGAACCGACCTTCGCCTCTTTATCAATCACCACACCAAGCGAATGCGTCAGGTCAAGGTTCGACCCTTCCTTCATCCGCTCCTTATCATAGACATTGGGTTCATCTTTCCAAACCAACCGATAGCCGCCTTTCTCTATGCCTCCCAAAGGCGCAGCCTGCCCCGGTTGCCGCATCCGTTCGTTGAGGAACTTTGCCCAGTCATACGGCTGCACTTTATTCAGATCGCTGACTAGGCTGTCGAAAGTATAAGTCTGCACACCCCAATCACCATTGCTGACACCAAAAAAGCTCCGCGCGAAATCGTCGAGCGAACGCTTGCCTTTCGACAATTGCCGGATTGTCATATCGACATCCAGCCAGACCAACGAGCCTTCGTTGTAATAATCCTCGTTCCGGGCATAGCTGCTATTCGGCTTAGGCTTGCGCGCAGAAAAGATCGGATCGTGCGTGGTATCCTCGACACTGCGCCATTCGCGGCCCGGCTGCTCGCTATAATAGCCCGCCTGCCGCGCCCATTCGCCCAGCACCATTTCGGGACTCTGCATTCCGGACCGCGCCGCCAGCACCAAGTCCCAGTAACTCGTCTGCCCTTCATACACCCATAGCAAATTGTCGCGCATGGGCGTTGCAAAATCGGGGGTCCACATTGTTGCAGGGCGGCGGAATTTGCCGTTCCAACTGTGCGTGAATTCATGCGGCAACAGCCCGCGTTCGCTGCCGTTATCGGCCCATTCTACGAAGTAATCCGTCTCGCGGCTGTTTTCCGAACTGCGATGATGTTCAAGGCCAACACCGCCCAGTTTCTCGGTCAGCGCAAGGAGGAATTCATAGCGATCAAAATGCTTGGAACCGAACAACAATACGGTTTCATCGACCAACGCCTTGTGCACTTCAATCTGTTCGGGCTTGGCTTCCAGAAACTTGGCGGCATCAGCCCAGACGTTCAGCGTCACCTTATGCCCCAAATCCCATTTGCGATAATGCCTGCCAGCAAACAATGGGCTGTCGATGAAAGTTTCATAATCGGTCTCGGCATAATCGATACGGTTGCCGCTGACTTTTGCTCCGTCGAGCGCCGCTACGCCCGTCCAGCCGTCGGGCAAAGTAATCGACGGCTTGATCCGGATTTGGCGGGTGAAGTGTCCAGCTGGATACAGCGAAACCTGCTCCCACTGCACATTCAGCATTTCTGGCGTCACGACAATACGGCCTTCGCTGTCGCGCACAGGTGATAGGAATTGATAGCTGGCATCCAGCACCTTGACGCCGTCAGGGATGTTGAGGTGAAAAGCATAGACCTGCGTCGGGTCCCGCTCCCAAGCGACAAGTTGCCCGTTCGCGCTGAATTTCAGCCCCGCCAATTCCGCCAGCGCGCCGCGCGGGCCGTGTTTTCCGGGCAACCATTGCGGATAAAGCAACGTCAGCCGCTTGCCCGGTTCGACCGGAATGCTTTGCTTCACGTTGAATATCGCACGTTCGATGTCAGTGGCGTCAACCTCCAGCATCATCACGCCGGGGGCATAAGGCACGTCGACAGGTTCTGGCACGGTGTCGGTAACCGTCACCGGTTGCGGGCGGCTGTTTTGCGCTGTGGCGGGAGAAACAAGGGCGAGCGCCGCAATGGCGGCGAGTGTGAGGCGTGACGACATAATCGGTTTGTGCCTTAAGCAGAGCTCTTCGTCTAGCCCCCTCTCCCCTTGCGGGAGAGGGCAGGGAGAGGGGTCGCGCCGCGTCCGCGGCGCAGTATTTTATCGACAGTGCAGAAAATCTACAGGCGCGCAGACGCGCACCACCCCCTCACCCCCAGCCCCTCTCCCGCAAGGGGAGAGGGGAGAAATCCGCCTATTCCCCACCCCCCAAAAACCGGCTAGGGCACCCGCATCATGGCGAAGATACAGACCCCCCAGGCAGTGCGCGGCACGCAAGATATGTTCGGCGAAACCGAGGAACGCTTCGCGCATGTCGTCGCGACGTTTGAGCGTGTGCGGAAGCTATACGGGTTTAAGGGGCTGCAACTGCCGGTGATTGAGCCGACTGCGGTGTTCGCGCGTTCACTGGGTGAGGCGACCGATGTGGTGTCGAAGGAAATGTACACCTTTGATGATCGCGGCGGCGACAGCATCACGTTGCGGCCCGAATTTACCGCAGGGATTGCGCGCGCGTACCTGACCAATGGCTGGCAGCAGCACGCGCCGATGAAGGTAACGACACACGGGCCGTTGTTCCGGTACGAACGTCCGCAAAAGGGCCGGTATCGCCAGTTTCACCAGATTGATGCCGAGATTATCGGTGCTGCCGAACCGCAGGCTGATGTTGAGCTGTTGGTGATGGCCGATCAGTTGTTGCGCGAACTGGGCATCAATGACGGTGTCACTTTGGAGCTGAATACGCTTGGCGATGTCGCCAGCCGCGATGCGTGGCGCGCGGCGTTGATTGCCTATTTCAACGACCATAAAGATGCGTTGTCCAAGGACAGCCTTGCGCGGTTGGAGAAGAATCCTCTGCGCATTCTCGACAGCAAAGACGAAGGTGACCGCGCGATTTGCCAAGCCGCGCCGTTGATCGACGCGTATCTTAGCGGAGAGGGACAAGATTTCTTTGGCGCTGTCACCGCAGGATTGGACGCGGCGGGCGTCGCGTGGACCCGCAACGCGAAACTCGTCCGCGGCTTGGATTACTACCGCCACACCGCGTTCGAATTCACCACCGACCGACTGGGCGCGCAAGGCACCGTGCTGGGCGGTGGCCGCTATGACGGGCTGATCGAGAATTTGGGTGGGCCGGTGACGCCTGCTGTCGGCTGGGCGGCAGGGATTGAGCGGTTGGCTATGTTGGTTGATTCTCCGGTGGCGGCTGGACCCCAAATTATGGTGATTCCTGACTATGAAGCCTCAGAAATGATAGCTTTGGAAGTGCTGTCCCTTCTCCGGAGAGCGGGTATTGCGGCAGAAATGGCATTTTCCGGCTCTGAAAATAAAAGATTTGAACGCGCGAGACGGGCAAACGCCGGCGCAATTTTGAAAGTAGAAATTGGTGATGATTTTTACATCGCTGTTGTGAGATTACGCGACCTAGCCCGAAGCTCTGACGATATGCGCGAGAGAGTAACTAATGCGCTGTCCACAACATTCAGCGTTTCGTTCGATCCTGAAACCGAGTTTCTAACTCTCGAAGATCGCAGGAAGTGATGTTACTTACACTTCGTCACCCCCGCGAAGGCGGGGGTCCATCACCTGACCGGTCGGTTTGCACGAGAGTGCGGGTGCTGGATTCCCGCCTTCGCGGGAATGACGAAGCTTGGGGTGGAGGGCTTGGGTCCTTCGTGCCTTCGTGTCTTCGTGCGAGTCAAACATGACCCAAATATCCCCCCAACGTATCGGCCAGATCGAGGCGCGGTTTGCTGAGCTTGAGGCGCGGATGGCGTCTGGCACGATGGTTGGCGATGCGTTTGTCACCGCGTCCAAAGAATATGCCGAGATCGAACCGGTCGCCAAAATGGCTGCCGAAGTCCGCCGCCTGCGCGCCGAGATGGAAACGCTCGACGCGATGGCCAAGGACCCGTCCGCCGATGCCGAGCTGCGCGATATGGCGGTCGAGGAATTGCTCGATGTGGCGCATGACAAGCAAGTCGCGGAACATGATCTGGCGATTTTGCTGCTACCCAAAGACGTTGCCGACGAACGCAGCGCGATGCTCGAAATCCGGGCTGGCACGGGCGGCGACGAAGCGGCTTTGTTCGCTGGTGACCTGTTCCGCATGTACGAACGCTATGCGCAGTCGCAGGGCTGGAAAGTCGAGGCAATCTCTATGAGCGCATCCGACGTTGGCGGCTTCAAAGAAGTCGTCGCCTCGGTCAGCGGCGCAGGCGTTTTCGCGCGTTTGAAGTTTGAAAGCGGCGTCCACCGTGTGCAGCGCGTTCCCGTCACCGAATCCGGCGGGCGCATCCACACCAGCGCAGCGACCGTCGCGGTGCTGCCCGAACCCACCGAAGTCGATGTCCATATCGAGGACCGTGACCTGAAAATCGACGTCTATCGCGCATCGGGCGCGGGTGGGCAGCATGTTAACACGACCGATTCCGCCGTGCGCATCACACATGCGCCCACCGGCATTGTTGTCACCTGCCAAGATGGCCGCAGCCAGCACAAGAACAAAGAAAAGGCGATGCAAGTCCTGCGCGCCCGTATCTATGAAAAACAGCGCGAAGAACTTGACGGTGCCGAAGCCGAGGCGCGCAAAGCGATGGTCGGCAGCGGCGATCGCAGCGAACGCATCCGCACCTATAACTTTCCCCAAGGCCGCGTGACCGACCACCGGATCAACCTGACGCTGCATAAGCTGCCGGAGATATTGGAAGGCACGGGGCTGGCGGAGATGATCAATGCGTTGATCAGCGAGGATCAGGCTGAGCGGTTGGCTGGGTTATCGGCTTAGGGACTCGCTAGGGGACTGTCCCAAGCGCAGCGCCGTGGACTGTCCCCGAGAGGTCGGGCACTGGCTTTCAGGGACAGTCCACGGCGCTTCGCTTGGGACAGTCCCTTACAGCCTCAAAGAACCAAACCACCATGATCCAACCGGGGCAGCACATACCGCGCAAACATATCGCATTCTTGGATATGCGGATAACCCGACAGGATAAACGCCTCGATCCCCAGCGCCTGATAGGCCTTTAGCTTGGCCAGCACCTGATCGGGATCACCGACAATCGCCGCACCGCAGCCAGAGCGCGCTCGGCCAATGCCGGTCCACAAATTCTCCTCAATATAGCCGTCATTGGCCGCCGATGCTTCGCGCAGTTCGGTCTGACGCGCGACACCATAGGTTGCCGTATCGAGCGATTTGTTGCGGATTGCCTCCCCCGTTTGCGCATCCAGCTTGGAGAGCAAGCGGTCGGCATAGGCCCGCGCCTCAGCCTCGGTTTCGCGGACAATCACATGCGCGCGAAAGCCATATTTCAAGGTCCGGCCAAATGTCGCGGCTCGCGCGGTCATGTCCGCGATCAAGTCCTTTGCACCCTGCAACGTCTCTGGCCACATCAGATAAACGTCGCAACCCTGGGCTGCCGCTTCCTTTGCCGCTGGCGACAGGCCACCAAAATACAAAGGCGGGCATTTGCCGCTGACGGTTTTCATCCGCGGCGGATCGATGTCGATCTGGTAATGCTCGCCTTGGTGGTTCAGATGCTCGCCGTTCAGCAATGTCTTCAAAATCAGCATCGCCTCCACCGTCCGGCGGTAACGCGGCTCGCTGTCCATCTTGTCCCCCGGCAAGTCCGAGGAGATAATGTTGATGTTGAGCCGACCGCCCGCAATCTGATCCAATGTCGCAATTTGCCGCGCCAGTTGCGGCGGCCAGCTTTCACCGACACGCACCGCCATCAATAGCTTAATCCGCGACGTCAGCACGGCGATCGCGCTGGCAAAGGCGGTGGTATCGAGGCCAAGAGCATAGCCCGATGGCAGCAGGATATTATCGAACCCGCCCTTTTCCGCGTTCAGCACGATGTTCCGGCAATGCTCCCAACTGGACGCCAGCATCGGATCGGGCTGCCCCAGAAACTCATAGTCATCATCGCATAATGCGGAAAACCAGCTGACCTCTAACTTGCCACTCATGGTAATGGAACTCCCCGCGCCGCCACCAACACCGCGTACCAATCGGCGCGGGTCCATTCGATTTTATAGGCATCCGCCGCCTCGGCAATCCGCGCCGGATTTTGCGAGCCGATAATAGGAACCGGTCGCGCCGGATGCGCCATGATCCAGCTATAGGCTGCCGCTGTTCGCGATACGCCGTGGGCTGCAGCTACACCTGAAAGCGCCGCTGCCACTGCTTGCTCGCGCTGGCTCTGCGGGTCGGCAATGCGCCCGCCACCCAAAGGCGACCACGCCAGCACCGCCATGTCCATTGCTATCGCCTGATCGAGTTCGCCGTTCTCGACAGTGTCGATGCACAAGGGCGACAATTCAGGCTGCGTCGCGACAATCGGCACACTGCTAAACTTGGCCAAAGCGTCAATCTGCGCCTTCGTAAAGTTCGACACGCCAAAGGCGCGGACTTTTCCCGTCTTCACCGCATCCTCAATCGTGCGCGCAATTTCGGACGGATGCGTCAAAATGTCAGGGCGATGGATTTGCCACAGATCGACCTGCTCGACACGCAATCGGCGCAGGTTGTTATCGATGGCTTTTGTCAAATACTCATGGCTGCTGTCATAGGGCGTTGGCGGGGTGATCCCACCCTTTGTTGCCAAAACCATCCGTCCACGAAGGTCAGGATTTTCGGCAAAAACTTCCCCCAGCAACTCCTCCGCCGCGCCAAAGCCTTGTTCGCCAAAACCGTAAATATCGGCGGTATCAAACAAGGTAATGCCCGCGTCCAACGCCGCGTTCACCAGCTCGGTCGCCGCCGCGACATCTTGCCCGGCAAAGCGCCACATGCCCCAGGCAAGACTCGAAATTTCG
>JANMGR010000201.1:0-9880 GCA_031374785.1 Sphingomonadales bacterium
TGCGGGTTCCGGCCGGCATGGGCGCTTTTGCCTGTGACGATGATCGAGAAATTCCCACTGCCCGGACGCGCCCCTGCCAATGTGCCGTCGGGCAGGGCCGAAGGTTCATAGGTTAAAGCCGCCAGCTTGCCTTTAGCCAGCGCCTCAATCAGCTTTGCCGAGGAGGCAGAGCCAGTTTCTTCATCGCTGTTTATCATCACCTGATAACCGACGCGCTGAAAAACGTCGCTGGTTTCGGCGGCAATCAGCGCGGCGAGCATGACCGAAATGCCGCCCTTCATATCGGCAACACCGGGGCCGTTCAGCACGCCGTCCTCTAACCATTTCTGTTCCTGAAACGGATGATCGACGGCAAAAACCGTGTCCATATGGCCAGTCAAAAGCAACTGAATCGGCGCATCGGGGCGCACGGTGGCGACCAAGTGGCGGCCATGTTCGATTTCCACGATACTGCCATCGGCTAGCACACGCTCAACCGGCGCAGGTTCAACCAATTCGGTGTGGCCGTGGAGTGAACCAAAAGCATCGGCAAGCAGGCTGGCGGTTGCAGTTAGCCCTTTCAGATTGCCCGTGCCGCTGTTGATCCCCGCCCAAATCTGCACCTGCGACAGCATCCGGTCGTTGTCGATATGCTCTATTGCGCTACGCTCTTGGGGGGCAAGTGATTTCATGTGCAACCAATAGCGGGGTGTAGGGGGTTATGCCACCCCTAGCGAACGCGCCACAGCGCACCATTCTTCAATATCCACCGTCTCTGGCCGCCGGTCCTCCGAAATCCCTGCGCTGCGCAAAGCGTCCAGCGCGCCGGGTACGCCTTTCAAACTCTGCCTCAACATTTTGCGGCGTTGGCCAAAGGCGGCGGCAGTTAGTTTTTCAAGCGTCGCCATCGACACACCCTCCGGTGCGACGCTGGGAACGATATGGACAACAGCCGACATAATCTTTGGCGGCGGGGTGAAGGCGCTGCGGTGGACGGGCATCGCTATCCGCGCTTCGCTGCGCCATTGGGAGAGAATGGCAAGGCGACCATAGGCGTCGGTGCCGGGCTTGGCGATGATGCGTTCGGCAACTTCGCGTTGGAACATCAGGGTCAGCGATAGCCATTTGGGCGGCCATGCCTCGCTGGTCAGCCAGCCGACAGTTAACGCTGTGCCGACATTATAGGGCAGGTTTGCGGCGATGTGGAATGGACCCCCGGTTTCTGCGCCGGCATCGATTTTCATCGCATCGCCCTCTATCACGCGCAATTGCCCGGGAAATGCTTCAGACAGTTCCTCGAGTGCAGGAATGCAGCGGCGATCGCGTTCGACGGCGGTTACCTTTGCACCGGCGCGTAATAATGCTCGGGTTAGCCCGCCGGGGCCGGGGCCAACCTCGAACACTGGCTGGTCGATAAGCGAGCCGGGGACTGCCGCAATCCGTTTCAGCAACTGTTCGTCAAACAGGAAGTTCTGCCCCAGCGCCTTGTTCGCCGATAACCCGTGACGCGCGATCACTTCGCGTAAAGGAGGAAGGTCTGGGGTCGCGGTCATACGCAGCTTTGCGAATAGGTCAGCCGGTTTTTTGCACACTCGGCAGCCATGCGGATCGCGGCGATCATCGAATCGGGTCGCGCGATATTCTTTCCAGCAATGGCAAAGGCTGTGCCATGATCAGGCGAAGTGCGGACGATGGGGAGGCCCAAAGTAAGATTGACTGCCTCATGAAAATACAACGTTTTCAGCGGGATCAACGCTTGATCATGATAGGCGCACAATGCCGCATCATAGTGCTCCCGCGCTTCTGCATGGAACATCGTGTCTGCGGGTAAGGGGCCGATGATATTATAGCCTTCATCGCGGATTTTTTCGAGCGCGGGGCCGAAAATGTCGATTTCCTCGCGCCCCATATTGCCCGATTCGCCGGCATGGGGGTTGAAGCCCGCCAAGGCCAATCGCGGGCGCTTGATACCGAAATCGCGTTGCAGCCCCTTGGCAGTGGCGCGGATACGTTGGCGGACAAGACGCGCGTCAAGTTGGCCAGCCACGCTGATAAGGGGAATGTGCGTTGTCATCGGCACAACCCGCAAATCTGGGCCAGCGAGCATCATCACCGCATTGTTTTTGGCAATGCCGCATCGTTCGGCAACAAACTCGGTCTGGCCTGGATGGGTGAAGCCGATGGCGTAAAGCTGCGCTTTTGAAACTGGCCCTGTCACCAAACCAGCGGCATTCCCTGATTTGGCATAGCCCGTTGCCATTTCGAGGGATTGTAATGCACAATGTGCACCGTCGAGATCGGGTTGGCCCGGAATTACAGATGCGCAGCTGTGAACATGGAGGACAGGCAAGGCTTTGTCGAAGCGTTCAAGCGCCTGCTCAGGACTGTCGATGCGCTCAACAGGGCCATTCCAATGCGCTACAAAACATGCCGGATCACCGATCGCAAAGAACGGGTGCAGCTTCGCTATGTTGCGCTGCTCCCAAGCTTTGCCAATGATTTCAGGCCCAACCCCTGCCGGATCGCCTATCGAAATGGCGAGCGGCAGGGAATTGGCATTCATATCCTAATGTGCGTTCAATTATAATCGATAATGGCGTCGCGCCGGATGCTGCGCATATACAATTGCGCCCTGCGTTCGATCCGCTGTTCCTCGATTTCGGTCATGATCTGCTCTGCCGATTTTTGCGCAACTTCGCGCGGCGCATTGCGGCCGCAAAGCACAAACACACGCACGCCGTCCTCCAACGATCCATAAGGCGGCGTGGATTGGCCGACGTTTAATCCCAGCATCACTTGCTGTAATGGGCCGGGCAAGTCGCCGATGCGGATATTATCGCGGTTGACGACTTCGGCACCCAAAGATTTGGCAATGCCATCAGCGGCGCCACAGCCGCTAATTTTCTGCGTTTCCTCGGCAAAGCGTTTAACCAAAGGTGCCGCTTGCGCCTCTGTTGTGCCTTTGGGAAAATCGACAGCAATCTGTTTCAATTCCAGTGTCGTATCGCGCGGATCACTCATCCCGATCTGACGCTTGTCGATCATCAGCAACAACGTGACACCATTTGCTTCAGGCACAACGACGATTTCGTTATTGTTCATTTCAAGCGCCGCGGTTGCCAGCGCCTGACGCAGCACATTGAGTTTTACAAAGCCAAGATCACCGCCAGATGCCGCAGTCGATGCTTCTGAAAATTGCTTTGCCATTTCAGGAAAAGGTGCGCCGCCGCGCAGCTGTTCGAGTAATTTACGTGCATTTTCAAAGACCTGTTCACGGTTTTGATCATTGGCGGAGAAATAGATTTCGCCCAGCCTGAATTCGACCTTACCTTTGTTGGCTTCCATCTTTGCCTGCTCGGCCTTCACCTCGTCATCGCTGACGTTTATAAATGGCGTCACATTACGGCCTAGCACACGGTTCCAAGCGATTTCCGCCTTCACTTGCTTGCGCAGAGAATCGATGGATGAACCGATCGATGCCAAATGCTTTTCAGTGTCAGGGACAGAGCGTTTGAAATTCTGTTGCGCGACACGGGTGATATATTCAGCGATTTCCTTATTGGAAATTTCAAGCTCGTTGGCTTCGGCTTCTTGGATGCGCAACGATTCGTCGATCAGCTGACCCAAAATCTCAACGCGTAGTTGCTCCCGTTGTTCCGCAGGAACCTGGGATATATCGCCATTGGTCAGCAGCATGATCCGCTGATCAATTTCGGTTCCCGTAATGACTTCACCGTTCACACGCGCGTTGGCGCGGCGGACATTGGGGTCGTCGCGCTTGACCAAAAGCTTTCCGCCCGGAATTGCGAGCGGGGTTTCTTGTACGCTATTATCAGATACCGTTTGGCCGTTCGCAGGCGCAAGTGCGCACAGAGTGACCGCTGCGGTTCCGAGGAAAAACTGGCGAATTGAACGCATGTATGGACTTCCAATTGTTACACTAAGGCGCTGGCAATAACGGGCATCGGCTGAACAGATGATGAGCAGAGATCCCCCTATGCCATGCGGCTGAACGCTGCTTTAGACACCCAGATTGCGAAATGCCAGCCGGAACAGGAAAGTATTGCCGCGCCGCGCGTCGCCCGTAGGTTGATAATCTCGGCGCCATGTGACAGCGATGGATAGGCAATCATCGTCATAGGCCACGCCTAGCCGATGCCGGATGGGTTCAAAACCGTCGGCAGACGAGGACGGGTCCTCGTTCGAACTGGTCAAATCGAGAATGGTCGAACCGAACACTGACCAATAGCGCGCAACGCGAACCCGGCCTGCAAGCCGCAGCTCTTCGCGGTCGGATAAATCCTCGACAGTGTTAATGTCGCGGTTCAGCTTCAAATAGCCAAGCTGCACATAGGTGCTGCGCGAGCCAATAGTGGCGTCGATTTCGTTGCGGCGGATGGCAAAGCTGTCTTTATCCAGCCGGAAACGGTGAGTGAGTTTGACGAAATCCTTAAACCGAACTTCGCTGCGCCCGACGATGTCTGAAACTTTATCCGACAATCCTGTGCCATCGGGAAAAATGACCGATTGGTTCGTCAGGCGATAGCTTTGCCCGATGTTGAAATCGGCGGAAACTTTGCTTCCGCGCACAGAATAATCGAGGCCGTAGGTGACGCGAAAGTTGTTTTCGATCCGATCATATCCGGGAAAACGGTTGAGCGCGAACAGGTTGCTGTCTTCCAGATCAACCGCACGCGAGTCTTCATTCGGCACTTGCAGATTGCCTGTCGTCTTTGTGCCGACGAGTTGCAAACGAGGCGTCAGCATCTGCGTTGCGTTGCCGAACGCTTTGCCAACCAGCGGCCAGCGCATATCGGCAGCAGCTGTTACCGTCCCGCGCGGTTGCCAGCCGCTTTCGCCGCGATAAATGGCGGTCAATGTGCTGGCATTTTCATCGCTGTGATAGATGTCACCGCGTGCCAATGCCGTCAGCGTCAGTTCTTGGCCAAGACCGGTAATTGTGCGCTTGTCCCAACGCGCCAAGCCAAAAGCGCGGCGCGTATCTTGGCCGGATGTCCGCCCGATCAGCAAAGTGTTGGCTTGCAGCTGGATGACGCCGCCCAGTACAGGGTCTTTCAGCCGCAGGCGGTAATCCACCTCTGGCAGGGCAATCGGCGACAAGCCCTGACGGTCACCGGTACGCAACGTCTGTGTTGCCCAGCCCGCTAGAGAGAAATAGGAATCGGCATCGATGCGTTCCACCGCAAATGTTGAACGCAAACGGTCGTCACGGCTGATATCATAGCGGCGCAGAAATGTGCGGTCACTGGCGACGCGGACCGACGCGCTTGCTGACCAATTTGTGGTAAGCTGGAAACGCCCCGATCCGTCGAGATAGCCGCGAAAGGCGTTAGAACCGGTAGTGGTTCCAGTCGCGGTCGAAACCTTGTTCGAATAAGTCGCATAACCCTGAATCTGAAACGCGCCTTTGTCCTCGATGGCACGAAACTGTGCATGAGCCATCGGCGCGACCGAGCTGAACAAATGCGCCGACACGGTCAAATCGCGATTCTGCGACATCCGCCAGTAATAGCCTTGCTCTATCTCCACACCGTTGTTGCGGGAGAAGCGTAAATTAGGAACAAGAAAACCGCTGCCCGCCGCTGTCTCTGCGGGATGTGAAAGGAAAGGTAGTGGAATGACAGGAAGGCCGAATAATTCGATTCGCGCCCCGGTATATTTCACGCGGCGTTTCTCGGGATCATAAACGACCTTAGCTGCCTTCACCTGCCAGCTTGGGTCTCTGGGGCAGCCATCGGGACCTTCGACTGCGCACGGTGTATAGGCGGCTTGCTCCAGCGTTAGCCGACCGTCGGTGCGGGTTCCGCGATTGGCGGCAAGGCGGCTACCGTCCTTTAACACCAGCAACAGGTTTTCGACCACACCGTCCTTCAACGTATCAGTCAAAATGATGCTGCTGCCATAGGCGACATCACCGCGCGGGCCGATGGAGCGGATGTTACCGTTCGCGATGACTTCACCCGATTTGCGGTTCCACACGACAGTGTCAGCGCGCAAGGTATAGCCTTCGCGCTTTACGATGACGTTGCCCTTGGCTGTGACCACATCAGACACGCTATCGTAATCAATAACGTCCGACGAAAACGCGATATTATCCGCTTCCTCGTCTTGCGCTTTTTGTTCGGCAGCGCTGGTTTGCGCCTGAGCTGCGTTGAAGCCGGCAAAAGCCGAAAGCAACAATGTGCCAATCGCGACGCGCCGGAAAAGGGAGGAGGGGGCAGAGCTGTTCATGGTATCCCCGCGTCCTTATCGACCATATCTCGTCCGGTCCAGCCCGACTGGTGTATAGGCAGGGCTTAACCTTGCGTGACCAGCATCATCTTTTGCTTTAATCGACCACCCTAGTTCGCTTATAGTGTGGTGCAACGGCGCACCGCGCTGCACCCCATTTAGCTAAAAGGCATAACATTCATGGAAATCCGCTTTGCAGGCCAGCGTCCGGGCGACGCAGATGTGCTTGGTTTCATCGTTACCAAAAGCAGCTGGGAGGGTTTTGTCTTTCCGCTCGATAATTCGGGCGCAGCGCATGACATCGCCAAAGCCGCTCGTTTTGAAGCTGCAGCCGGTCAAAGCTTTCTGTACTTCGCACAAGAAGGCGGCAAGACTATTCGCATTGTATTGCTCGCGGTTGCCGATGGCGATGCTGGTGATTACCAGAAAGCAGGCGGTGAATTGATCGCCAAGGTGCAAACCAGCGGCGCGAAGTCGGTTGTGCTGCATGCGGAGAACCTGTCGGCAAAGGCTGCGGCGGAAACAGCCTACGGTGCGACACTGCGCAACTGGCGGATAGATAAATACCGCACTAAGCTTGCCGAAACATCGAAGCCGACGGTGACTAGCCTGACCGTAGTGGGCGCACCTGCCGAAGCAGCGGGCCTATGGTCGAGCTATTCCGCGATTGCCGACGGCGTTGCTTTGACCAAAGAACTGGTCAGCGAACCTGCCAACATCATCTACCCCGAAAGCTTCGTCGAACGTTGCCAGCATCTGACGGACCTTGGCATCGAGATCACCGTTCTGGACGATGTCGAAATGGCCAAGCTCGGCATGGGGGCGTTGCTGGGTGTGGCGCAAGGGTCGCGCAAACCTGCGCGGATGCTGGTGATGAAATGGGACGGTACCGGCGGCACACAGGAAAAGCCCGTCGTATTTGTCGGCAAAGGCGTAACTTTTGACACCGGCGGCATTTCGATCAAACCGGCCGCTGGCATGGAAGACATGAAGTGGGACATGGGCGGCGCAGGTGCGGTTGCAGGCACGATGAAGGCGCTTGCCGGCCGCAAAGCCAAGGCGCACGTTATCGGCGTGTGCGGGCTTGTCGAGAACATGCCCGATGGCAATGCGCAGCGCCCCGGCGACGTGGTGACATCGATGAACGGCCAAACCATCGAAGTCATCAACACCGATGCCGAAGGACGGCTGGTGCTGTGTGATGCGCTGCATTGGGCGCAAGTGACCTATAACCCCGATACGATCATCGATCTGGCGACATTGACTGGCGCGATTATCATTGCCTTGGGCAAGGAGCATGGCGGGCTGTATTCAAACAGCGACGATCTTGCGGCAAAGCTGGCCGCTGCGGGCCATGCGACGGGCGACAAGCTGTGGCGGATGCCTCTGAGCCCAGCCTATGACAAGCTGATAGATTCGCCGATTGCGGACATCAAAAACGTCGGCCCGCGTGATGCAGGGTCGATTACTGCTGCGCAATTCCTTGGCCGTTTTATCAAAGACGGCGTAAAATGGGCGCATTTGGATATTGCGGGCACCGTCTGGGCCGATAAAGATGGCCCCACCTGGGCCAAAGGCGCGACCGGCTATGGCGTGAAGCTGCTCGACCGGTTTGTTGCGGATAATTACGAGGCATAGGTTTTTGCACAAACCTGCATTTTTGAAGCTGCTTATTTGCATCGATCTTGTGGTTTGTGTGACTATGGCTTTGCCTTGTCTGAGCATACAGTTTCTCGCCGCTTTGAATTATCTGAACGGTTTTGCGGGGCTTGGCGGCGGGCCAATAAATTTTCCTGCCAATGCTTTTTTCTTCGTCAATTTGGCGGGTGTTTTTGGCATCGCTTATAATGTGATCATGTTGAAAACGGATGATATGGGGACGCATCTCATCAATAATGGCGCTCGCCTTTGCGTTGTTGCTCTGCTTGCTTTCTACATCGCTTTCCAAGGCCTGCCGCAGATATTTCTGCTCTTTATGGTGACTGAATTATTGGGCTTTTATGTTACTAAGCGTTGGCTGCATGGAGTAGCTCATGCAAGTTGATTTCTATCAGCTGACCCGCGACCCGGCGCACAATGTGTTGCCGGTGATCGCGAACAAGGTGCTGGAGGAAGGACGCCGTTTGCTGATTGTCAGCGACGATGCCGAGCAGCTGAAAGCCATTTCCACTGCCTTATGGGCTTGGAAGCCGGACAGCTTCCTTGCCCATGACCAAGCCGGGCAGGGCAATGAGGCGGAGCAACCGATCCTGCTATCGACAACCACCGCCGCTGGAAATTCTGCACGGCTGGTGGCGATGGCGGATGGCGAATGGCGCGACGAAGCACTTACCTTTGACCGCGCCTTTTACCTGTTCCCGCCCGACTGCACCGATCAAGCGCGCGAAGCGTGGCGCGGGCTAAAAAACAAAGACGGCGTTGAGCGGCGCTATTGGAAACAAGACGGTGGCAAATGGAAGCAAGGGCCGTAACAACGGTCTTGACCCCTAGCCACGCTTTGATAGCCTAAACCTGTAATAAGGAGAAATTCGATGCGTAGCCTGATCCTGTTGACCGCCGTTATAGCCCTTTCTGCGTGTAGCAATGACAAAACCACCACAGTGAAAACCGATGACGGCAAAGAGGTGAAAATAACTGCCGATGGCGACAACAATTCAGAAAGTGGCACAATCACTTTCGAGGGCAAAGACGGCGAGGCGGGCAAGGTCACTTTTGGTGCCGAAGCCGCCAAGCAAGGACTGCCATTGGGGATGCCAGTCTATCCGGGGGCTGAGGTTAAAGGCGCGTTCAGCGGTGGCGACGCCAAAAGTACGGGCGGTATGGCAACGGTCATAACCAGCGATTCCCCCGCCAAAGTTGTCGCCTTTTACAAGGCTGAGATCCTTAAACGCGGGATGAAGGTCAAAAGCGAATCGACGGCTAAATCGGACAAAAGCGAGATGACAACACTCGCTGTAGAGGGAGCCGATGGCGGCAATCTGGTCATTACCGCGACATTGGGCGAGGACGGTAAGACCGCTGCGATGATTTTGGGCGGCACTAAGAAGTAGCACCTTTATTTAGCCGGTTGCCACAATGCACCGCGCCCGTTAATGGCGCGCCCATTATATCATTCCCCAAACATGGAGCATTATCATGGCGGTTACCCGCACTTTTTCGATCATTAAGCCAGACGCCACGCGTCGCAACCTGACCGGTGCTGTCACTAAAATGCTGGAAGAAGCAGGCCTTCGCGTGGTCGCGTCAAAGCGCATCCACATGAGCCGCGAACAGGCCGAGGGCTTTTACGCTGTGCACGCCGAACGCCCTTTCTTTGGCGAGCTGGTCGATTTCATGATTTCCGGCCCTGTTGTTGTGCAAGTTCTTGAAGGCGAAAACGCCATGCAAGCCAACCGCGACATCATGGGCGCGACTAACCCTAAAGACGCCGCCCCCGGCACCATCCGCGCCGAGCTGTCCGAAAGCATTGAAGCAAACACCGTGCACGGTTCGGACAGCGATGAGAACGCCGCGATTGAAATCGCGTACTTCTTTAAGCCAGAAGAGCTTGTTGGGTAAGCTGATCATCAAACAACCGATGGGCGTTTGAAGCAATCAAACCTCTTCCCGCGCGGGAGGGGGTTTTTTGTTTGACGCGAAGACCGCAAAG
>JANMGR010000211.1:0-44468 GCA_031374785.1 Sphingomonadales bacterium
ATTCCTTGGCAAGCGCCTCCGCGCTTTCAATTTCTTGAGCACTATGGTGTCCGCGCCGCTTGATCTTGCCGACCAGTTCCGCGCTGCTGACGCTCTCAATCGGGCTTTCACCCGCCGCATAAACCGGCGAGACATACACAACATCGGCATCGTTAAACGCGGTGGCAAAATCCTCCATCAAGTTTTCAAGCCGCGTATAGCGATGCGGCTGACAAACGGCGATCACACGCCCCACAGCTCCTTCGCGCGCAGCCGACAAAACCGCACGAATTTCGACCGGATGATGCGCGTAATCATCGATAATCGTGACGCCGCCCACACTACCAACATTGGAAAAGCGCCGTTTGACGCCGCCGAATTTGGTGAAACCGGCCTGTACTTGCATGTCACTCATGCCGCGCTCTATGCCTACCGCAATCGCCGCCAGCGCGTTCTGAACATTATGACGTCCCGACATCGGCAAGAACACATCGGCAATCTCACGCTTGCTGCCGTCACGCGCGCGGATCACAACGTCAAAAGTATTACCGCCCAATTCGTGTCGGACATTGTCAGCACGGATATCCGCCTGCGCCGAAAAGCCATAAGTCAGTATCCGCCGGTCACGAATGCGCGGGATGATTGCTTGCACTTCAGGATGGTCGAGACACAAAATCGCGACGCCATAGAACGGCACGTTTTCGATGAACTCGATATAAGCCGCTTTGGCTTTGTCAAAATCGCCATAATAATCAAGATGTTCAGGGTCGATATTGGTCACAACCGCGATGGTGCCGTCGAGGCGAAGAAAGCTGCCATCGCTTTCGTCAGCTTCAACCACCATCCAGTCACTATCACCCAGACGTGCGTTCGAACCGTAGTTGTTGATGATGCCGCCGTTGATCACGGTTGGATCCAGCCCGCCTGCATCAAGCATCGCAGCAATCAGCGAAGTCGTTGTGGTCTTGCCATGCGTGCCAGCGACCGCGACGGTATATTTCAACCGCATCAGTTCCGCGAGCATTTCGGCACGGCGAACCAAAGGAATACGCTGTTCAAGCGCAGCCTCAACCTCTGGATTGCCACGCTTTACCGCTGTCGATGTCACAATCACAGCCGCGTCGCCCAGATTTTCCGCTGCATGGCCGATCATGACTTTGATGCCGCGCTTACGCAGCCCTTCGATCACATAGCCCTCGGCAATGTCCGATCCTTGCACCGCATAGCCCAGATTGTGCATGACTTCGGCAATGCCGGACATGCCAATGCCGCCGATACCGACGAAATGGATGGTTCCTATGTCTGTACCGACACCCTTCACGCGCTCATATCCCTTGCCATCGCAGGCTGTGCGCCGCCGAAACCTGTATTTTTCTGCGTCTGAGGCTTTATCGTGTGCATCAAGGGCGCGCGCCCAAACGTTTCGACTAAGTCCGCCAGATCGCGCACTGCCGTTGGCCGTCCGCAACTGCGCGCAGCCTTGGCGGCGTTTTCCAATGCCCCTGGTAGCAGCGCCATTTTCTGAATCTGCTTTGCCAATTCTTTCGAGGTAAATTGATGCTGCGGGATCGACCGAGCGCCGCCTGCCTCAACCATTTCCTTGACGTTAAACGCCTGATGATTGTCCATCGCCGTGGGCAATGGCACAAGGATCGCAGGGCGTCCGGCACAGGTCAGCTCGGCAATCGTCGATGCCCCTGCCCGCCCGATCACCAGATGCGCCCAGCCAAGCCGTTCGGGAAAATCCTCCATATAAGTAGCAAGGTCGGCCGGGATTTGATGCTCGGCATAGATTTTACGGACAGTCTCCAAATCCTCTGCGCGGCATTGCTGGGTAACTTGCAAGCGGCGGCGCAGGTTAAGAGGCAGTTGCGCTAGCCCCTCTGGCACCACCTCTGAAAGGATCGACGCACCTTGGCTGCCGCCTGTTACCAGTACGCGGAACACGCCGTTTTCGTCGAGCGGCGGATAGGTTTCATCGCGCAGCGCGATGACTTCCTCGCGCACAGGATTGCCGACCAAGGTAACCTTTGCATCATGGCCCTTTGCGACGCGCAATACATCGGGATAGGCCGTTGCAATCGCACTTACTTGTGGCGCAACAAACCGGTTCACGCGACCCAGCACTGCATTTTGTTCGTGGATAACCGCCGGGATTTTATCGGCAAACGCGGCAAGCAAGGCGGGCAGCGCCGGATAACCGCCAAAGCCAACAACGCAGCTGGGTTCAAAATAGCGGTTCAACTCGCGCGCCATGCCGCGTCCGCGCGCGATGCTGCGTGCCGCATTCAGCCAAGCCTTTGGTCCGCCACCGGGGCGACCCGCGGGCAGGACATGCCGCGCAAGCTTTTCAGGACAGCCGGGTATTTTCATCCCGCGATCATCTGTAATCAGCGCGACATGGTGGCCGCGCAGCATCAATTCAGTCGCCAAAGCAAAGGCTGGCATCACATGCCCACCCGTTCCGCCTGCTGCCAAGATATAGTGCCGGGAAATAGTCATAGCCCGCCCTTTACGATATACGGCGTCTGGTCAAGATAAGGGTTGCGCCGCGTTAAAGCGAGGATCAATCCGCAACACAGCCCCAAAGCGATTAACGACGATCCGCCATAGCTTATAAAAGGCAAAGTCATCCCCTTTGACGGGAAAATCCCAAGGTTCACCGCCATATTGATCATCGCCTGTCCGCAAAATTCCGCAACCAAGGCTGTGCACGCAAGCATTGTAAATTGATCCTGCTCATCGAGCATGCGGATCACCACCCGCGCGAGGATGGCGAAAAACACCATTGCGATAATCATACACGCGATCAGCCCGAATTCTTCGCCAATGACGGAGAAGATATAGTCGGTATGTGCCTCTGGCAGGCTGTATTTCTTTGTGCCCAACCCCGGACCAACACCGGTGAAGCCGCCAGCAGTTAGCGTCGCCATTGCCAGTTTATCGTGGGTGATGCCTTCGGTTCCAAAAACCCACGCATCAATCCGCTGTGTCGCCACCGGATAGAAATTATACGCCAGCAATATACCCACCACTGCACCGACCGCCGACCCCCATAAACGCGCTGCAGGCACTCCGGATACCATCATCAACGCAAACCAGATGCCGCAGAACAATACTGTCTGCCCCAAATCAGGTTGCAGCATCAACAGCACACAGATCAGGCCGGTAACACCCATAGTGATGATCCGCACTGGCAGGGTCGGATCCTTTAATCGCCACGACAAAATCCATGCCATTGCAATCGCGTAAAAGGGTTTGAGAAACTCTGAAGGTTGCAACGATGCAGCGCCATAACCTATCCAGCGCTGCGCGCCGTTCACTTCCTTGCCGAGAACCGGAACGAGCATCAACAGCACAAAGAACAACCCGAATGCTGCAATGCCCAAACGCCGTGCCTGTTCGCGCGGATACATCGAGACGACGAACATCAGCGGAAGTGCCACCGCTAGCCAGCCGAGTTGGCGATAGAAGAAATACAAAGGGTTCAAATCAGTGGTTGCTGACGACAAACGCCGTGCAGTAGCTGGAGACGCTGCTGCAACCGCAAGCAAACCAATCGCAATCAGCACCATGAACAGCGACAGCAATACTCGGTCCAGCTCCCAAAACCAGACACTCAGCGGCGAACGGTCACTGCGACCCAGCCGCGTTGACAAAGGCTGCTTAGGCGGCGGTGATAGATTGGGTGTGGCGGATGGCGTGGTCATTTATCCGGCCAATGCCATAACCGCGCGGCGGAATGCATTGCCGCGCTCTTCAAAATCCGCGAATTGATCCTGCGATGCGCAAGCGGGGGATAACAGCACCGTTTCCCCCGGACGCACAATCTCGGCCGCCGCACTGACCGCGTCGTCCAATGTCTTGCGTTCAACTACTGCCATATAGGGCCGCAACAACTCCGCCAGCATCGGCCCGTCGCGGCCATATGTGTATGCCGCCCGCACATTGCCATAATGCGGCACACAGGCGTCGAGTTCGTTGGACTTGGCGAGCCCGCCCAATATCCAATGGATCGCGGGATAAGCCGCCAATGCAGGCGCAGTCGATGTTGCGTTGGTCGCTTTACTGTCGTTCACATACAAAACGCCGCCGACTTCGCCTATACGCTCCATCCGGTGCGCAAGGCCGGGATAGCTAGCGAGACCCGCCTCAATCTGCTCCGCCGAGAGCCCTAAAGCCTGACACGTTGCAATCACCATTGCGGCATTCTGCGCATTATGTGGGCCTTGCAGCGACGGCCAACGCGTCTGGTCGGCGATATCCTTAGCCGACACACGCATCAGGCGGTGATGCACACGGCTGGCGATCATCCGGCTGGGATCATCATCGACAGCAATCACCGACACCTTGTCCGCGTGCTGCATATGGAACAGCCGTTCCTTTGACGCGGCATAGTCCAGAAAGCTGTCATAGCGGTCGAGATGATCGGGGGTGACATTAGTCAAAATCGCCACGTCGCAATCGAGCTTATAGGTCAGATCAATCTGAAAACTCGACAGTTCCAAAACATAAATGCCGCCTGCAGGCAACGGTTCCTGCGACAGGATCGGTAAGCCAATGTTGCCACCCATTAACGTAGGAATTTTAGCATTCTGCAACACATGATGCAGCAACGCCGTCGTTGTCGATTTGCCGTTGGTTCCGGTAATCCCAACGACCTTATCCGCAGGCAGGCTGGCCCGCGCCAAAGAAAACAGCTCAATATCGCCAGTCACCGGCACGCCTGCATCGCGGCACTTTTGCGCAATCGGATGGCTGTTCAGCGGAACCCCGGGCGACACTACTACGCCGTCAAAGCCCGCCAGCTCTATCTCCATAGGGTCAGCCAGCGTCACGCCCTCGCCCGCAAGCAACCGCGCCTCTTCGCGGCTATCCCATGCTGTCACCTTCGCGCCACTTGCAACTAGCGTCCGCACAGTGGCAATGCCCGACCTTGCAAGGCCGAGCACTGCGTAGCGTTTGCCGCGAAAGGCATCGGATGTGATCATCGCAATTTCAGCGTCGCCAATCCTGCCAGAGCCAATACAAAGGCGATGATCCAGAACCGGATCACGACGGTTGATTCAGGCCAGCCCAATTGTTCGAAATGATGGTGAATCGGCGCCATGCGGAACACGCGCTTTCCGGTACGTTTGAACCAGAACACTTGGATAATAACTGAAAGCGCCTCAACGACAAACAGCCCGCCGATAATCGCCAGGACAAATTCATGATGCGCGACAACCGCAATTGCGCCCAATGTGCCACCCAAAGCAAGACTGCCCGTATCGCCCATAAAGACTTGAGCGGGCGGCGCATTGTACCAGAGGAAAGCTAGGCCAGCTCCAACGATAGCGCCGCACAATATCACCAGATCGCCCACGCCCAAAATGAACGGCAGGCCCAGATATTCGGCATATTTGGCATTACCGACCAGATAAACGATCATCATAAAGGCCAGCGACGCGATAATCACCGGCATCGTCGCCAGCCCGTCCAAACCGTCGGTCAAATTCACTGAATTACCAAAAGCAACAATAACGAAAGCCCCGAACAGGATATACCAATAGCCAAGATCAGCAACCGGCCCGTTGATGAAAGGCATATAAAGCTTCCCACCGGTTTGCGATACGATCAACGTTACCGCCGCCCCTGCGATCAAAAATTCGAACAGCAACCGCACTTTGCCCGACACGCCTTTATGGCTGCGCTTTGTGACCTTGTCGTAATCGTCCATAAAACCGACCAGCCCAAAGCCGAACATCACGGTCAAGCACGCCCATAGATACAGGTTACTCAAATCCATCCACAGCAGCATCGACACCGCAATCGCGGTCAGGATCATCAGACCGCCCATTGTCGGCGTGCCAACCTTTGCCAGATGGGTTTGCGGGCCGTCATCGCGGATCGGCTGGCCTTTACCTTGGCGCACGCGCAACATGCTGATGAATTTTGGGCCGATAACCATGCCGATGATCAACGCCGTGCCCACCGCCGCCCCTGCCCGGAACGTCAAATAGCGGAATAGGTTCAATATTCCTGCATAGTCAAAATAGTCTGCCAGCCAATACAGCATGCGTTTTCCCTACCCCTTCGCGTTGACGACAAGTGTGTCGACAACAGCAGACAGGCCCATCGAATTGGAGCCCTTGATCAGGATCGCGTCACCCGGCCGGATTATATCCTGTGCGGCGGAAACAGCTTCCTTTGCGCCTGCGCAATGCGTGAATTTTCCGGCCCATGCAATGTCGCGCTCCAACGCCTTAGCGAGCGGAGCCATCTCTTCACCGACTAAAAGTGCATAACTTACGCCTGCGGCATCGAGATGCGGTTTTATCTCTGCATGAAATTCGGCAGATTTCGATCCGAGTTCTTTCATCGTCGCCAAAATTACGACATGACGGTCTGCGTTTGCACGACCCAATGCGGTTATCGTTGCGGCCATCGATGCAGGGTTTGCGTTATAACTTTCGTCGATCAGCAATGCTTCTCCAGACTGCACTGTAATCATGTGTCGCGCGCCGCGTCCTTTTAGGCCGTCCAGCTCGGCCAGTGCCAAACCTGCTGCGGCTAGGTCAGCTCCAACCGACTCGACCGCTGCCAAGACCGCCAGAGAATTGGCAATCCAATGGTCACCTGCCTGTGACAAGGAATAGCAAAGCATCCCGCCGGGAAGCTGCGCTGTAATCAGCGAGCCGCCATTACTCGAACCCACATGATCCACACAACGAACATCGGCATCGGGGGAGAACCCGAAGGATATGATCTGCTGGGCATGTTTCTCCGCTTTTGCGCGCAATCGGGAATAGTGAACATTGTCGCGGGGAATAATCGCCGTTCCGCCCGCAACTAGCCCTTCGAAAATTTCGCCCTTGGCGTCGGCAATGCCGCTTTCATCCTTGAAAAATTCGATATGCGCAGGGGCAATGGTGGTGATGATGGCGACATGCGGGCGGACAAATTGTGTCAGCGCACTCAGCTCGCCTGCATGGTTCATCCCCATTTCGAACACGCCATATTGGGTATCGGATGGCATCCGTGACAGGCTTAACGGCACCCCCACATGATTGTTATAGCTTTTGACCGACCGGTGCGCTTTGCCAAAGGATGCGCGGTCTAGGGCAGCGAACAGCGCTTCTTTGGTTCCGGTTTTACCCGCGGACCCTGTGACACCGATGATTTTGGCATCAACACGATCGCGCGCAGCTATGCCGAGTTGTTCCAGCGCAAGCATCGTATCGGGAACGCAGATATGTGGGCCATCAACTGGCTCACTAACAATCGCGCCGGATGCTCCATTTGCGAACGCTTTTTCAATAAACAGATGCCCGTCACTCTGTTCGCCTTTTAGCGCAAAGAACAAGTCGCCCGGGCCAATTTCGCGCGAGTCAAAGGCGACACCATCGCAGGTGAAACCACTACTCGGCTCGGCACCCAAAAGCTCGGCCAGCGCATCAGAAGTCCACAACGCTGTCATGCAATGCACTCCCGCGAAACCTCTACATCGTCGAACGGCAAAACGCGGTCACCGATGATCTGGCCTTGCTCATGGCCCTTGCCGGCGATCATTACGATGTCACCTGCCGCCGCCATGTGAATAGCCTTTGCAATGGCTTCGCGCCGGTCGCCGATGTCTAGCGCATCGGGCGCGCCCTCACGGATCGCTGCACGGATAGCCGCAGGGTTTTCGCTACGCGGATTATCATCGGTGATAATCGCAATATCGGCGTTCGCTTGCGCAACCGCACCCATCAGCGGACGCTTGCCGGTATCCCGGTCGCCACCTGCACCAAACACAACAATCAAGCGACCGTTGGTGTGGGGCCGCAGCGCTTTAATTGCCGCATCCAGACCATCGGGCGTGTGCGCATAATCTACGTAAATTGGCGCGCCGGATCGCGCGATTGCCGCGCGTTCCAGTCGCCCGCGCACTGTTTGTAGCCGCGAGAGGTTGGCGATGACATCGTCGGCACGCTCGCCGCTGCCGACCACAACACCGCAAGCGGTTAGCGCGTTCGCCGCCTGATAAGCGCCAATAAGCGGTAATTTGACTTTATAGGTTTCGCCCTGAACTTCGATTTCGAGGTCCTGCCCCAATTGCGTTGGTTTGCGCGATATCAGCCGAATGCCTTTGCCGTTTTCACCCACCGTGATCAGGTTCAGGTCGCGCGCCTTGGCCCTTGCTATCGCTTTGTCAGACCAAGCGTCATCGGCCCAGATTATTGCGGTTGCTGTGTCCGCCGCAATCTCGTCAAACAGCCGCATCTTGGCTTCAAAATACCCGTCCATATCTCCATGATAGTCCAGATGATCGCGGCTAAGGTTGGTGAATGCGACCACGCCGACGGGCACGCCTGCGACGCGATATTGGTCTAGCCCGTGGCTGGACGCTTCAAAAATCGCGTGGCTTACGCCTTCGCGCGACAGGCCGGACATGTTCGACAAAAAGGTCACGATGTCAGGCGTGGTCAGGCCAGTGCGAACTTGATCCTCTGCGGTAGTAACCCCCAAAGTTCCTATGGACGCGGCGTTGTGCCCCGCCATCCGCCACAGTTGGCGCGCGAGTTCAGCGGTCGAGGTTTTGCCGTTGGTTCCCGTAACAGCCGCGACATGTTTGGGAAATGGCGCAAAAAACTTTGCTGCGATTTGGGCGAATGTCTTTCGCGGATTGTTAGAACGGATATGGAGCGCACCGTCAACTTTGGCATCGGAGTGCGCCACTATAGCAATTGCCCCGGCGGCAATGGCATCGGCGATAAAATCTTCGCCATTGAATTTAGCCCCACGAAATGCACCAAATATTGTGCCTACCGCGACTTTCCGGTGATCGATGGCAAAACCCGTTACGCGCGTCTCTCCGTCTATTTCCGCAGCGTCGCCAATCAACGCTGATAGCAGCATTAGTTCGCCCCTTTGGGTGACCAGAGCAGAGGCATGAGTTCGGAGACATCAACGTCGCGGTGCGTATCAGGAATGATACCCAGCTGCGGCCCGATGCGCATCACCGTTTTGTTGACGACAGGCGCAGCGGTCCAGCCCGCTGTGCGCTGAAAGCCTGATTCGGCGGTTCCTTTGGGCTCGTCCAACATCGCAATGATGATATAGCGCGGATTATCCATCGGGAAAGCCGCCGCGAAGGTAGATACGACAAGATTCCGTGCATAACCCCCAACACCAGGCTTTTCGGCTGACCCAGTTTTGCCGCCGACGCGGTAACCGGCGGCATCGGCTTTCTTGCCGGTGCCATCGACAACAATCATCCGCAACAACTGCCGCATCCGCGCGCTAGTGGCGGCGGCAAACACGCGCTTACCCGGGATTTTCTTGC
This sequence comes from Sphingomonadales bacterium, assembly GCA_031374785.1. Classification (GTDB taxonomy): domain Bacteria; phylum Pseudomonadota; class Alphaproteobacteria; order Sphingomonadales; family Sphingomonadaceae; genus Sphingorhabdus_B. Next base: position 9,290 of record JANMGR010000211.1, read on the forward strand.
CTTCTGCAACTTTAAACAATGTTGCGGGGCGGAAGATCCCGCCATTGACCATCGCGGCATAGGCACTGGCGAGATGCAACGGAGTGACCGCCATGCCGTGCCCAAAGCCGACGGTCATATTGGTAACGCGGCCCCAGCTTTTGGGCCATAATGGCCGTGACCGTTCGGCCAGCTCAATCCGCGGGCGTTTGTCGAATTCCAGCGTCTTCAGCATCGCTTCCATTTTGGCACGGCCCAGATTATCGGCGATGCGGGCGGTGACGATGTTGGAGCTATGCACCAATGCCTCGGGCGTATTCAGCCAGCGCCCCGATGGATGGGTGTCGCGGATTTTGAAACCGCTAATTTCAATCGGTGCTGTTGCATCATAACGAATAGCCAGATTGCGCACTGTTCCTGCGTCTAAGGCTGCAGCAACGGTCAATGGCTTGAATGTTGACCCCAGCTCAAACACGCGGTTGGTAACGGTATTAACTTGATGATCTATAGGCGTTTTTCCTGCTGCAATGTCCGCAACCTGAGTGCGTTCATCGGCAAAGTTTGGAAAGTTAGGATTAAATGAAGGCAGGGATGCCATCGCTAAAACTTCGCCGGTGCGCACATCAAGGATCACACCGGCAGCCCCTTTGGCAGAGGTACTTTTCATACCGCGCGCCAGCTCTTGCTCCAGCGCAGCCTGCACTCGCACATCTATGGAAAGCTCAACAGGCTCGCCGCGCAGCTTTGGATCGCGCAGCTTCGAATCCATTACGCGCTCCATACCCAACGCACCCGTGCCTCCGGGTGAGACATAGCCAAGAACGTGCGCCGCCAGATCACGCTGCGGATATAGGCGCTCATCCTCACGGGGAAATTCAATGGCGATTTCGCCTAAATCGTGCACTTTACGAACTTGTTCGGGCAGCGCACGTTTGCGCAGATAGCCCGGTACTTTTGCGGTCAGCTTGGCGTAGAATTCGGCTTCAGCGGTATCTGGAAAGATGGTAGCCAAATCTTGCGCCAATTTGCGCCGGTCGCCAAATAGCTCTGTAGGTTTTACCCAAATCGCATAGGCGCGGATTGTCCTTGCAAGCGGCACGCCATTACGATCAATTATGTCACCGCGAACAGGCACATATTTACTCGTTGTTGCGGCATAAGCGCTGCTGCCCTCAAAAAAAGCCAATGTCGCAAGCCGCGCGATGATCAGCAGCATAAACGCACCAAAAAAGCCCGTAAGCACCAGCAATCGCCAAAACGACAATGCCGTTGCTGATCGTGCCATATTGGCGTTTTGACGATTGGTCGGGCGGGTTGCAAATGTGGTCATCTGCGCTTACGCTCCTGTGCTGCTTTTTTCTCGATCTCTTTCAACAGATTGTCTGACAAAAGCTGATCGTCCATTTTCGATAGACGTTCGGTGCGATCTTGCGGCTTTTCAGCAATCAGCTTTTCAGGAACATCAGGTTTTCTGTCATTTGCAGCAGCGATGCGGACCGGTTGCTCGCCGTCATCCTCTGTTAGCTTGGAAGCAAAGGCACCCGGCTTTCCGATTTCACCTGCAGGGATAATTCCATCATCCGCCACAGCAACCATAACCGGCCTGACGTCAGGACCAACACCATTGAGGTTAGCAAGCGCGCGTTCGCCTGCCAGAAATTGGTCGGCTGTAGGAGGTTGATAGCCGTAAAGCAGATCATTCCATTCGGCCAATTGGTTCATATTCGCGCGCGTTCGCAGTTCAGCCTGCAAAAAGCTGATCTCGCGCTTTGTTTCCATGATTTTGCGGTCTGTGCTGACCAATTCGCTATGCAGCGCGCCGACGTTCAAAGACATCGGATACAACAACACAATGATAACCGACAGCAAAGCCACCCAGCCAAAGTTTTTCAGCTTTTTCATCGCGAGTGTCATGCTGCATTCTCCAATGACCAAGCCGGTGCGTCCGAACGGATTGCGCTGCGCAGTGTCGATGATCGCGAACGTGGATTGCGCGCGATTTCGTCTGCAGATGGCCGGATGGCTTTCGACACATTCTCAAAACTGGCCGAACGCGCGGCAGAGACAATCGGCATGTGTCGCGATCCGCTGCTCAGCGACCCGCTGCGTTCGCGGAGGAATTGTTTGACGATGCGATCCTCTAGGCTGTGAAAGCTGACCACAGCCAACTTCCCGCCCGGCTTCAGCAAGCGTTCGGCCGCTTCCAACCCTTGATTAAGCTCATCAAGCTCGCGGTTGATATGGATGCGCAGCGCCTGAAACGTCCGCGTCGCCGGGTCCTTGGGCGCGCCTTGGCGATAGCCCAGCGATTTACGCACCACAGCTGCAAGTGCGCCTGTGCTTTCGATGGGACGCGCAGCAACAATGAAACGGGCGATACGCCGAGAGCGATGCTCTTCGCCGTACAAATAAATCACATTGGCAATCGCGTCTTCATCAGCGTTGTTGACAAAGTCAGCGGCGGTTTCACCATCTTGGCTCATCCGCATATCCAGCGGGCCGTCGTTCTGGAACGAAAAGCCGCGTGCGGCTTGATCGAGCTGCATCGACGAGACGCCGATATCAAGCACCACAGCGTCAACCTGCGTCACATTAATGTCTGCTAAATGCCTGTCCATTTCAGAAAAGCAGGCAGAGTGGAGATGCAAAGCACCGCCACTCTGCGCTGCAAGGTCGGCACCTGCTGCAAGCGCATCGGGATCGCGATCAAAAGCATGAACGCGCGCACCCAAAGCCAGAAAAGCCTGACTATATCCGCCTGCACCAAAGGTGCCATCCACGACCACTGAACCTGGGGTGATGGCCAGAGCGTGAATTACTTCATCCAGAAGGACTGGAATATGGGGACGGGCGCCGGTCATTTGCCGCGCCTCGTCGCTTCGCCCAGCCAGTATTCCAGCTCTTCGCGGACGTGCGCGAAAGCGGGCGGAGCGGAGCTTAAAAATACATCGGGGTTCCACACCATGAAATGGGTGGTCACGCCAAAGAAAAAGGCGCGGTCGGACGACAGCTTGCCGAGGCTCTTGAGCATTGAGGGGATGACAAAGCGGCCAGATGATTCAAAATTGGTTTCAAAGATGGACGAAGCACCAGCGCCAGCCACTTCACGGTCGAACGCACCACCATTGTTGACCGCCGCCGACCATTGCGTGTTCAGATCAATCTTGCGCTGCTCTTTTTCAGCGCGGCCATAGCCGATCAAGCACGGCAGGCTGGCATGGCGTTGGAGGCATACCGCGTTTTCGCCGGTCGATTGGGCAACCGCATCGCGCAGTTCGGCAGGGATCGTTACGCGTGCCTTTGCATCGATCGTCGACAGGCCAGATCCGGCATAGACAACGACAGCAGACACGAACCAAAACCCCTTCCCTCTGGGTGTGGTTCATCAATCGCAAAAGCACGCACCTTTGCGTCTTGGGCCTTTCAAAAGCCTAGAATCAGGAATCCACCCCGGATATTCTTGGGGTGTATCAGGGGAAAACGTGGATGAAAAGGGGGATATTATGGGAATACAACCGGCGCTCTAGGCATGGCATTGTTTTATTGACGTTTCTTTTTTCCGAGAGCGTAAATTTAGCAAAGATAAAGTCCTCAAAGCCTATAAAAACCCCGTAAAACGGTGATTGTTCCATAACTTCCCCTAATTTCCCTCAATTTCCCATAGATTATCCGGAAATGGCGTCTGTTTCCGTGATGCGGTGATCACGCTTTGCAGCCAGTCCATTGTGCCGGATGTCAGTATGCCGCCAGACCACTGCGCCTCTTGCAACATATCGACATCTGCAACAATTAACGCTCTGCCTTTGCCCACAGTGCAATAGGCGATGAATTCGTCGCGACGAATCGAACAGCGAGCTTTGGCTTCCGGATTTTTCGGTGCAACCAATATGCCGGGAGATTTAAGCGACAGTGTATATTCGCCGGCTGTCGTCGCCACATCCGCATTATCATCCTCAGCGACTGGCAGCGCCAATTCGACACCCCAATGCCGGAACAGCGGATTGAGCAGCGAGGTAAAAAGCGGGCGACGCTGATCCCCCAGCGGATAATCGCTAGGCCAATCGAGCGCAGGGTCGGCGAAGATAATTGCCGTGCCGCCTGTACGCACCCAATCATCAAGCTGCACCAATTCGCGTGGGGCAAGCGCGCGTGACTGGACCATCAGCAATGGCGTTGCGCCAGGACTATCAAGTTTCTGAAAATCATCGATCAAAATCGGTCGGTTATTCTCTGCCAGTGCTTCAAACAATGGCGACGGTTGCGCCTCGCCCTTTGCGACTTGCGCCATTGTCGCTTCACCCCATTGCAGCGGGATACTTGAAATGACCATCAGCGGGGGTCTGCGGTCTTTATCGTCCACAGTTTTAGTCACGCCAAAATAGAGCAAGCTACCAAGGATCGCTGCGAGAACCGCGACTCCTGCAACAACGCGCCGATCAACTACGCCGGATAACAGCTTCACCATGTTGCGGACATTATCAGTTTTGCGGAGCGCCGGGCGCTGGCTGCGCGGACTTCTGTTTCTCGGACTGGTCGGGAACAACCGGCGTCACTCCGAGTTCGACCAAAGGCTCCTCGCCCGCGGCTTTCCCAGTTTCTCCACCACCAGCCCCCTGCGCTGCCGCCGTTTTTGCAGGGCCATCCGCCCCGTCTAGGATCATGCTAGCGACGCTGACGAACAGCAAGACGACCACTAACCCAACCAAGCCGACCTGTAGCCGTTGAATTGCAGAGTCATTTGATCGCGCCATAGAAGTTCCTTCCCCGCCTGATTACGACCCAGCGCTCGGCGTGTCCAGTTGCCACGGCATCGGCGGCAAACCCTTCGACGCCATCCATTCGGGATTATACAGGGTAGAGAGGTATCGAAAGCCAGTATCGCATAGGATCGTCGCAATGCGCTTGCCTGACCCCAATTGCTTGGCAAGTGCCACAGCGCCTGCAACATTGATGCCCGACGACAGCCCCAGACACAGCCCTTCTTCTGCCAACAAGCGCCGAACCCAGACCATACCCTCTTCGTCAGAAATACGGAACTGCGTATCAATCGGCGCGCCGTCCAGATTGGCGGTCACGCGCCCCTGCCCGATACCCTCTGCCACAGAATTACCCTCTGCGCGCAATTCACCATGCGCATAGAAATTATACAAAGCCGCACCGTGCGGATCGGACAAAGCAATCGTTACCGCATCATCCTTAGCCTTTAGCCCCAAACCCACACCCGCGATCGTCCCGCCTGTTCCTGCCGCACAGGTAAAGCCGTCGACGCGGCCATCCATCTGCACCCAGATTTCCTCGGCTGTGGTTTCAATATGTGCGCGGCGGTTGGCGATGTTGTCAAACTGGTTGGCCCACACTGCATTCTCGGTCTCCTCGGCAATCCGGCGCGAAGTGTGCACGAAATGGCCGGGATTGGCATAGGGTGCGGCAGGAACCAGAACGAGTTCAGCGCCCAATGCGCGAAGTGTGTCTTTCTTCTCCTGACTTTGCGTCTCGGGCATGACGATGATCGTTTTGTAGCCCAACGCGTTGCAGACAAGCGCAAGGCCGATGCCGGTGTTGCCCGCCGTCCCCTCGACAATCGTCCCGCCGGGCTTCAGCGTCCCTTGCGCCTCGGCATCGCGGACGATGTATAAAGCGGCGCGGTCCTTGACCGACGCGCCGGGGTTGGCAAATTCGCATTTGCCGTAAATTTCGCATCCAGTTTCGGCACTTGGTCCTTTCAACAGGACGAGCGGGGTATTGCCAATAAGGTTTAGGGTTGAGTTTGTAACGGTCATGTCACCATAGCTAGTGCGCCAACCGCTAAGGCGCAAGCCAGCACGCCTTTGCGGTGGCCAAGCAACTCTTTGTAACACGGTAGGCGTTCGCCGCCGCGCAGATGCCGTTCGTCGATTTGGATAAATCGGGTATTGTTATACTATTACATTGCGTTTAACGACGCCCGCAATGCCTGATAAACACAAACCTCAAAAGGTCTCCACATGAAAATTCTCTCGCTGCTTGCCGGTTCGGCTTTGCTTTCAACAATGCTGATCGCCACCCCAGCCTTTGCGCAGGAACAAGATACCGAAACCGCGCAGGATGACGACTTTCACACCGACAAAGGCATTGTCGTTACAGCGCCCTATTTCGAACGGCTTGATCTCCTAGCTGGTACTTCATCGCTTTCTGGCGAAGCTTTGGCCGCCGAAACCGAGGGGCAAATCGGCGAAATGTTGACCAAGCTGCCCGGGCTTTCCGCGACCAGCTTTGGTCCCGGAGCATCGCGCCCCGTGATCCGTGGATCGCAAGGCAACCGCGTCGCGGTGTTGACCGATGGAATTGGTAACATTGATGCGTCGAACACGTCCGCCGACCATGCTGTCACCATCGACGCGTTGACCACCGAACGGATCGAAGTTTTACGCGGCCCCGCCGTTTTACTATTCGGCGGCCAAGCCACAGGCGGCGCGGTCAATGTGATCGACAAGCGTATTCCGCGTAATGTCCCTGATGAGGCGGTGCATGTTGATGCACTGGCCAGTTATTCCAGTGTTGCGCGCGAATATTCAGCCGGTGCGTCGGTCGATGTGCCACTTACCGACCGCTTCGTAGTCCACGCCGATGGCAGTTACCGCAACAGCGGCGATTTGCGCATCGGTGGTTCGATACTCTCCCCCACATTACAGGCCGAGGCTTTGGCATTCGCCGCTGACCAAACAACACTCGGCAACACCACTGAAGCCGCCAATGCGCGTAGCTGGGCGGCAGCGCGTGGCCGCCTGCCCAATAGCGATGTCAAAACATGGAGCGCAGGCGTTGGCGGTGCGTTCATCGACGACGGCGGCAATCTCGGCGTGTCCTTCAACGTCTATGACACGCAATACGGCATCGCAGAGCGTCCTGACTTTGGCGCAGAGATTGAGGAGGATGGCGTCTCCATCGACCTGAAGCAATATCGTTTCGACCTTCGCGGTGAAGTGGAGCTGGGCAGCAGTTTCCTCGACAAGCTACGTCTGCGCACGGGCTATGCGGATTACACGCACACCGAACTGGAAGGTGCTGACATTGGCACCGTGTTTAACAGCCAAGCCATTGAATCGCGCGTTGAATTGACGCAAAACGAACGTGGCGGTTGGCGCGGCGCGAGCGGTGTGCAGTTTCTGACCCGTGATTTTGAAGCCATCGGCGATGAAGCCTTTGTGCCGCCCACACAGACAAGAACGATGGGCGTGTTCACGCTACAGGAATTTGCGCTGGGTGCGTTTGATATAGAGGCCGCTTTGCGGTTCGACCATGCCAACCTCAAGGCAAACACAATCAACATCGAGCGGCGTTTCAACAACGTGTCGGCAGCATTGGGGCTTGGCTACACTATCGGTGACCTTAAACTCGGGGTGAACCTCTCACGCACGGGACGCGCGCCTTCAGTTGAAGAATTGTTTTCTGATGGCCCGCATGTTGCCACGCAATCATTCGAAATTGGTGATCCGACTTTCCTTAGCGAGCGCGCCTATAACGGTGAAATCTATGCCCGATACGATAGCACTCGCTTTGACGGCAGCGTCACAGTGTATGCCAATCGTTACGGCAGCTATATTTTTGAGAATGCCACAGGCGCAATTCAAGACGACCTGCCTGTGTTCCAATACTTCCAAAGCAAAGCGCGTGTTTGGGGCATTGAAGCAGAGGCAAGCGCGCAGATCGGCAATATTGGCGGTTTTGACTTTGTGGTCGACGGCGTTGCCGATTATGTCCGCACCAACATCCGCAATGTTGGTCCGGCACCACGCATTCCACCTTTGCGCCTGCTCGGCGGCCTAGAGTTGCAAAGCGACAATTTGCAACTGCGCGGCGAAGTCGAATGGAGCGATGCGCAAAACAAAGTTGCCAGTTTTGAAACAGCCACTGACGGCTTCACGATGGTCAATGCCTCTGCGACATGGCGGCCCTTTGGCCGGGACAAAAACATCAGCCTAATCGCGGCGGCGAATAATATTTTTGATGTTGATGCGCGTCGCGCTGCATCCTTCACCAAAGATTTCGTGCCATTGGCAGGCCGTGATTTCCGTGTAACGGCGCGATTTAGTTTTTAGGCGATGTCGTGATTTGCCGTTGGGCAAACTTATTGGCTCATGCGGCGTTCAGCTTGTGCGATCCATAAAGTCGTCCAATCCGCAATAGGAGACGCCCCATGCGCAAAGTCATTGCCGCAACTCTCATCGCAGCGTCGTTGATGCTGTCAGCCTGCAACACCGTCAAAGGTCTTGGCCGCGATATCGAATCGGTCGGCGAAGCTGGCGACAAGGCGATTTAGATCGCTTCAGTCTCTGTTGATATTTCGTCCGCTTCCGCTTTTTTATCACGCCGTTTTTGCGTAAACCAGATAGCGACAATCGCGAATTCGTAGAGCAAGCAAAGCGGGATCGCGAGCATCAGCTGCGAGATCACGTCAGGCGGAGTGAGGACCGCGGCGATGGCAAACGCACCGACGATTGCATAACGGCGCCCTGCAATAAGCTGATCGCGGGTTACGATTCCTGCCCGCTCCAACAGCATCATCAGCACTGGCAGCTGAAACGCTACACCGAAACCGAAGATGAAAGTCGTGGCGAAACTCAAATAATTGCCGACCCCGGGCAACGCTTCTTGCGTTATACCACCAACATTGCCTTGAAATCCCAACAAGAATTTCAGCGCCACTGGCATCGCGCCGAAGTAAGCAAGTGACGCTCCCAAAGCGAACAATACGGGCGTCATCAGCAAAAATGGTAGAAACGCGCGCTTTTCATTTTTATAAAGCCCGGGTGCAACAAAGCGATACATCTGCGTGGCAAAAACCGGAAAGCTGACCATCAACGCTGCAAACAGACCGACCTTAACTTGGACAAAAAAAGCTTCGAATACATCGGTGTAGATCAGCTTGTCCTGTCCCACATTTTTCAGTGGTTGCACCAGCCAGCCGTAAATCGGGGAGGCAAAATAGAAACAGACGCCGAACGATATCGCCAAGGCCAACACACACCACAACAGCCGGTTTCTAAACTCGATCAGATGGTCGAGCAGCGGCATCTTGCTGTCGTCGAGATCGCTCATACCGGCTTATCCGCTCTTGGTTTACGTGGCTTTCGCGGTTTGGGCGTCTTGGCCGGCGCCGGTAGTTCAGCCATCACTGGCGGCGGCAAAGAATCGTATTTTTCGGGCGGATGGTCGCGCATTATGCGCTCATTTTCCGCTGCCCACTTCTTTTCGAGATCAGCAAGCTCGGATTCGCGCACCATTTCGTCAAAGCCGTTGCGAAACTGCGCCGCTACGCCGCGGGCTTTGCCAACCCAATTGCCAACGTACCGTAGCACGCGCGGCAAATCCTTTGGGCCAATGACCAGCAGCGCAACAAGCGCGACGAGCAATAGCTCGCTAGAAGCGATATCAAACATCAGTCAAACCCGAACGGGATTATTTCTGCTTTTCGTTGGTCGTTTCGGCGTCAATAACGGTTGGCGCAGGACCTTCAATCCGCGACGGCGGAGCTTTGGAATCCTCCTCGCTCATACCCTTTTTGAATTCCTTGATGCCTTTGGCGACGTCGCCCATCATCCCGGAAAAGCGGCCTTTGCCGAACAACAGCAACACAACAATGCCAAGGATCAGCATATGCCAAATACTAAATGCACCCATTTCAATCTCCTAAGCAAAGGGCGTATGCCCTTGTCGCTCTCAACATATGTAACCTAGGCGTTCGGATCGGATATTTCCAGCGTGCTTTCGTTTTTATCAGCATCGTCCTCATCCGCCTCGTTCAAACTCTCAAACGCCAGATCAAACGGATCAAGCAATCCGGCAGCTTTGAGGTCAGCCAGCCCCGGCAGATCACGGCGGTTTGATAGGCCAAAATGCGCCAGAAACTCAGCCGTTGTTGCATAGATTAACGGACGGCCGGGCACTTCCCTTCGCCCAGCGGGGCGAACCCAGCCTGCCTCCATCAGCACATCGAGCGTGCCTTTAGATATCTGCACCCCGCGTATAGCCTCTATCTCGGCGCGGCTGTCGGGTTCGTGATAGGCAATGATCGCCAGCGTCTCCACAGCGGCGCGCGATAGCTTGCGACTTTCCTCACGCTCGCGGCGCAGCAGATGCGCCAAATCGGCGGCGGTTTGGAAATGCCAAGCTTTCCCGCGCTGGACCAGTTCGACGCCGTGCCCGCGATACTGTTCCTCCAATCGTTTTAGCGTATCGGGTATGTCGATCGCATCGCCGACATAGCCGCGTATTTGCTCGACTGTCATAGGAGTTTCGGCAGCAAACAAAGTCGCCTCGACCGAGCGCATGCCGATATCATATTCAATCATCATGCCTTTGCCCTTACCATCAACGGCTCGAAACTTCCGTCCTGCTGTAAATCGATTGTACCTCGTTTGGCGAGTTCCAGTACCGCTGCGAAACTCGATGCCAACGCCGATTTGCGCAGGCCGGGGATGGTTTCGGGTGGCAGAAAAGATTCCAGCTGGGTCCAGCTGACCACCTGCCCAACCATGCGCGACACTCGCTCCAGCGCCTCTTCCAGCGTCATTACCGCGCGACGTTTCACCACATGCAGCACCGGTTCGTTACGCCCATGTAACTGCGCATAGGCGGTAATCAACTCAAAATAGCTGCAATCCCAGACATTTTTGCGCACCACGCGAAGGCCTTCGGGAGAGCCGCGCAGAAAAACATCCCGACCAATCCTATCGCGCGCCATCAACCGCGCCCCGCTTTCACGCATCGCGTTCAGCCGTTCGAGCCGCAGTTGCAATCGCAACGCGAGTTCCTCTGGTGACGGATCAACCGTCGGATCCTTGGGAAGCAGCAACGCCGATTTCAGATAGGTCAGCCACGCGGCCATGACGAGATAATCCGCCGCCAATTCAAGCTTCAAAGCACGGGCATTTTCAATGAAAACCAGATACTGCTCCACCAGTTGCAGGATCGAGATCGCCCGCAAATCCACCTTTTGGTTGCGCGCCAGCGTCAACAACAGGTCTAGCGGACCTTCCCAACCGTCAATGTCGATTTTCAACGTTTCGCTGTCATCCTCGACCGGTGCCGAGGTAATTTCCTCCGGGAACAGATCGTCGAGTTCGCTCATGCTGCGCCCGTTGCACCTAGGGTCAGCTTTTGATCGCCGCTCGCAATCGCCAACAACTGATCGCGCTTTGCCATCAGTTCGCTCAGCCGTTCTGCGACGAAATCCACCGGCTTGATCGAAGCCATCGCTGCATCAAGCCGTTCTCGCGCGCGACGTGTTATGTCAGGCAGCTGGTCGACGATAGCGACCATCTCTTCAAACCGGCCCCAGCAGTTTAGCGCCAAGTCACATCCCGCCGCTACGCAGTCAACGGCGCGGCTAGGCACATCGCCCGACAAAGCCTTCATATCTAGGTCGTCACTCATCAATAGCCCGTCAAAGCCGATTTCGCTGCGGATTACTTCATCAATGATAATCGGTGACATCGTCGAGGGTCGGTCGCGATCATACGCTTCATAAACGATGTGGCTGGTCATTCCCATCGGCGCCCAATTGAGCGACCGAAACGGACGAAAGTCTTGCTCTAACTCTTCTTTAGACGCGCTGACGGTCGGCAATTCGTGATGGCTGTCAACGATCGCACGCCCCTGCCCCGGCATATGTTTGACCACACCAACCACGCCACCCGATTTCAACCCATCCAGCACTGCGCGCCCCAAAGCCGCCACGCGCATCGGATCGCTTCCCATCGCGCGGTCGCCAATGGCAGGGTGTGTTTCTGGCACACGCACATCTAATAATGGCAGGCAGTCAACTGTAATGCCAACCTCTGAAAGCGTCAGGGCAATAGCCTCTGCATTGTTTCGTGCTGCTTCAATGGCGGTCATCGCCGATACATCGTACAGCGAGTCAAAGGCTGCCCCCGCAGGAAACTCCGGCCATACCGGCGGCTTCATCCGCGTGACGCGGCCGCCCTCTTGATCGATCAGGATCGCAACATTATCGCGGCCATGCAAATCGCGCAGGCTGTTTGTCAAAGCACGTAGCTGAGCCCGATCCTCGATATTGCGTTTGAACAGTATGTAACCAGCGGGCTCACACGCGCGGAACAGCGCGCGCTCATCCTCGGTCACCGCCTGTCCGCTCAATCCGAATATGACTGGTTTCATAACAACCCCAACAATCTCAATGGCGCTTGGCTATGCCCGTTTCCAGCGCGACACAAGATCGAAGGCGGAGGTGATCGCCAAAACTGTGCATAAAGCCGACGAAATAAGGCCGTGGCGAACAGTGCTCGCCACGGCCCTTGCCTCTCCCCCAAGAGGACTTGATTATTTTACAACGATGCAGCTTTCGCCCGCCGCTTTCAGTTTTGCGCAGAGTTGCTGAGCAGCGGCGCTATCGGCAGCGACAGCCTGAAGCCGAAATACTTTGCGTCCGCCTTCGCCAGCACCCTCAGCTATGCGTTTATTGCTACCGGAAATCGCCGCGAAGCGTTTGCCAAGCGCGCCCCAAGCCTGTTCGGCTTTGGCAGCATCGCTATACGCACCCAATTGCACGAATGCAGAACCCGCAGCGATTGGGCCAGATTTTGCTGCTGCTGTGCCAGCGGTTGCGGCAGCTGCGGCAGCAGCTTTTGCTTTGGCCGGATCAATTTTGGCATCAACCTTTTTGCCTTCGCTCGCGGCAAAGGCGGCATCGCCCTCACCTTCAAAGCTTTTGCCTTCGCGGTCGGTGGGAGCGACTTTGTAATTGCCCTCTTGCGCCGCGATCAGTTCGCCATTGCCCTGTCCACCCGCCTGATTGCGTTGGAACCAATAGATACCGCCAACAATCGCAGCCAACAGCGCAAGACCGCCGAGAACTAGGCCTGCGACCTTTAACGGAGAGGCCGCTTCTTCATATTCATAACCATCGGCCGTTTCCAACCAAGGCAAGCGATCAGGATCATCTAGGCCCAGCCCGTCGGTGTTCACGCGGTCGCGATCGGTATCTGTCATGGCATCATCCTTTTTCTCAAAATCACATCTGCGTTGCGGCGTCGACCCCCATCAAACGCAGACCGTTACGGAATACTTGCCCCAGATTGTCCGCCAAGAAAAGCCTTGCTACGCTTAACTCGGGCGATTGTGCCAATATGAAGCGTTTATCGGGCCTGCCGTTACCCACATTCCAGTAAGCATGAAAGGCCGCAGCGAGGTCGCCGAGGAAGAATGCGATGCGGTGCGGCTCACCCGCTTTCGCCGCTGCCTCAACAATGCGAGGGAAATTCGCGGCTTCGCGGATCAATGCGATTTCTTCGTCGCCCAGCAACGCGATATGGTCTGGCGACGGCTTAAAGCCCTCGTCAGTCTCGGCTTTGCGTAAAGTCGAACAAATCCGTGCATGCGCATATTGCACGTAAAACACGGGGTTGTCTTTCGATGCTTCAACGACTTTCGCAAAATCGAAATCCATTTGCGCATCGGCTTTGCGGGTCAGCATCGTGAAGCGGACAACGTCTTTGCCAACTTCGCCAACCACATCGGCCAAGGTCACGAAATTGCCGGAGCGTTTGGACATTTTGACCGGCTCACCGCCCCGCAGCAAGCGGACCATCTGCACCAGCTTGACGTCAAACTGCTTTTTGCCTTCGGTCAGCGCCATGACAGCCGCTTTGATACGCTTGACCGTCCCCGCGTGATCCGCTCCCCAGATGTCGATCAGCATATCGGCGGTTTCGGCCTTTTGGTAATGATAGGCCATGTCTGCGCCAAAATAGGTCCAACTGCCCTCGCTTTTTTTTATCGGCCGATCCTGATCGTCGCCAAATTGCGTGGAGCGGAAAAGCGGTAGCGTCACTGCTTCCCAATCGGGATCGATTTCGCCCTTAGGGGCTTCCATTTCGCCGTCATACACAAGTCCGCGTTCGCGCAGGAATGCCTCGGCAGCTTCAGGCTTTTTCTCTTTTTGAACAATCGCTTCTGATGCAAATTTATCATGATGAATACCGAGCAAAGCAAGATCGGTTCTGATCATTTCCATCATCGCGGCAACCGCAGTTTCGCGGAATAAGGTTAGCCAGTCGCTCTCTGGTGCGACTATAAAAGCATCACCGTGAGTCGCCGCAAGCAAATGTCCGACTGGAACAAGGTAGTCGCCAGGATAAAGCCCCTCCGGAATATCGCCAACATCCTCACCCAGCGCCTCGCGATACCGCAGATGCACCGAACGCGCGAGTACATCCACCTGCCCGCCCGCATCATTGACATAATATTCGCGGATGACTTTGTGTCCTGCAAACTCCAACAGGCTAGCCAGCGCATCTCCAACTACAGCGCCCCGACAATGGCCCATGTGCATCGGTCCGGTCGGATTAGCGGAGACATATTCGATGTTGACTGTTTTGCCTGCGCCAGACTGAGACCGACCATAGTCCGCCCCTGCCGCTGCAATCTCTGCCAATTCCGTCAACCAGACTGATGCATTCAAACGCATGTTGATAAAGCCGGGGCCAGCAATCTCGACTGACGTCACGCCGTCAATTTTCGCCAATTCAACCGACAGCAATTCGGCCAAAGCGCGCGGGTTCTTTCCTGCTGGTTTTGCTAGGACCATAGCGGCGTTAGTAGATATGTCGCCATGCGCGGGATCACGAGGCGGCTCTACCGCAACATTTCCGCGCTCCAAGCCAGCAGGCACACTTCCCGCAGCGACCAATTGATCGAGCGCATTATCTACATCAACGGTAAAACGGGCAAAAAGTGACACAGAATTGTCCAGACCTACAAGCAACGGTAAAAGAGACCGTCACCTAGCCGGTGATAGCACAAAGCAAAAGGGATGATTCGATACCGAAGGGCAATTCTGCTTTAGATTGCGTAACCAAGATCCGTTTGCCCTGAATAGGTGCTGAGCGAAGCGAAGTGCCGTATCGAAGGGTGGCTTAGGCACTCGGCACTTCTATACACTACTTCGGCCTTCGGCCTCAGCAGCTACTCAGCACCAACGGGTTGGTCTGGATCAGTTCAAATCGAAAAAGCGCTAATCAACGCGTGACGTTGTATCGCAGCTGATCCTCGGTCAGATTAAAGCCGACCAGCAATTCAAAACTGGCGCGTTGCAATGCGGCGCGCACTTCTGGATCTGCCATCGGGTCCAGCGCTGCATCGGCATCGCCAGCCTTGCGCTTGCGGTTAATTTTTTCAACAATATCAGCAGGCAAACGCGCAGAAGTACCATCGATATAGCCCGCGGCTTTGCCTGTGGCGGTTGCGCGGTCTTGCCCCGCAGCAAAATTCACCGTCACTTGCCCAACACGCTTAGCAACCACCGCCGTTCCGCCCTGCACTACCGAGGAAAAATACGGCAATGTCACGCTTCGCGCGCCGCCACGATCCATACGGCGGGCCTGCACTTCAAAACTGGCCACCGAATAAATCCGCTCTCCGCTGCTGTTGCACGACGGGCGAAGCTTTGTAATGGTCGCCACGACATCAACGTCGCTCGCGTTTTGGCCGCTCGCTGGGTTGAACAAAGTAACATCACCCGTTCCTTCCGGCACAGCGACGATCGGGCAACCGGTTCGGGTTGCTGTAATGCCCACGCCCGAATTGACGTCGAGGTCCCCGTCCTTAGCGCAACCTGCAACGGTGAGTGCCAAAAACGAAACGGCGATGGGGGCGAATTTTTTCAACAGCATGTCCTTGTTTCATTTCCGCAACACATTCCGCCGCAGACTGGAGTTGATTTCCTTTATCGGCCAGTTTGCATCCCTGCAACGTTCTTTGCAAATGCAGCGAAAGTCCTTGGCCTTCGTGTCCGCAGTAATTATGTGACATGACCAATGACTGAACAAAATCTCAACAAACCGCCCCTCACCATATTGCTCGCTGCACCGCGCGGTTTCTGCGCTGGCGTGGATCGCGCGATAAAGATTGTCGAACTCGCGCTAGAAAAGCACGGGAGCCCTGTCTATGTGCGGCATGAAATTGTGCATAACCGCTTTGTCGTCGACAGCCTAAAAGCCCAGGGCGCTGTCTTTGTTGAAGAGCTGGACGAAGTTCCCGCTGGCGCGCCAGTTGTATTTTCTGCGCATGGCGTGCCGAAGTCGGTGCCGAAAGACGCGGAAAACCGGGGACTTGAGTATTTTGATGCGACCTGTCCGCTTGTTTCGAAAGTTCACAAGCAAGCCGAGCGGCAGGTTGAGGCAAAACGGCATATCCTTTTCATCGGCCATGACAGGCATCCCGAGGTTATTGGCACCTTTGGACAGGTGCCGGCTGGCGCGATGACATTGATTGAAACTGCCGAAGATGCGCGCGCGTTTCAAACTGACGAACCGGATAACTTATCGTTCCTGACACAGACGACATTGTCGGTCGATGACACTGCGGACATTGTCGCGGTTCTACAACAGCGTTTCCCATCGATCATCGGGCCAAAGGGTGAGGATATTTGTTACGCAACGTCCAACCGGCAAGAATCGGTCAAGGCGATTGCGCCTGAATGCCAATTTGTGATTGTGATCGGCGCACCAAATAGTTCGAACTCGCTGCGGCTTGTCGAGGTTGCGCAGCGGTGCGGCACAACGGCGCGATTGGTTCAGCGCGCAGACGAATTGGATTTTGCATGGCTCGATGGCGTCACGACTTTGGGTCTCACCGCCGGAGCATCGGCTCCAGAAGTGTTGGTTCGCGAGTTCGTTACGCGGATATCTGAACGATTTGACGTAACTGAGCGCCAGACTGTGACTGCCGAGGAAAGCATCATATTCAAACTACCGCGCGGGCTGGCCGCAGCCGAAGCGGCTTGATGGCGGTCTACACGCAGGTGAGCGCCGAGGCCGCAGCTGCGTTGCTGTCGCGATATGATGTCGGCAAGCTCACTGCAATAAAAGGGATTGCCGAGGGCGTTGAAAACAGCAATTTCCTGATCGAGACTGATCAGTCGCGCTTTATCCTAACACTTTATGAAAGCCGCACTAATCCGGCGGATCTACCCTATTTTCACGACCTGCTCGCGCATCTCCACGCGACGGGATGCCTTGTTCCGCGCTTTATCGAGGATCGCGAGGGCCAATGGCTGCAAGATGTCGCGGGCCGCAAAGGATGTTTGATCGAATTTCTGTCGGGTGTTTCGGTTTCGGAACCCCAAGCAGACGTGGCGCACAATGTTGGGAAGGCATTGGGCGCAATGCATGCAGCACTCGATGGTTTTGATCAAACACGTCTTAACCCGCTGGGCCTAAACGATTGGCGACCGTTGTTTGAAAAATGCGATCCTACCGAGAGCGAGAAATTGCTACCCGGTTTGACTACGAGGATGGCGGCAGAATGCGATTATCTTGAGCGCAACTGGCCGGACAAACTGCCAACCTCCGCCATCCATGCAGATCTGTTTCCCGACAATGTGCTGACGCTAGACGGCAAAGTCACCGGCTTGATCGATTTCTATTTCGCCTGTACCGATGCGCGTGCCCTTGATTTGGCAGTGACACATAGTGCGTGGAGTTTCAGCGCAGATGGAAAAAAATTTAATCCGGATATCGGCGATGCGATTGTTGCTGGGTATCTCAATCGGGTGGTATTGAGTGCCGAAGAACGGGCGGCACTGCCTATTTTGGCGCGTGGCGCTTGCCTGCGCTTTTTGCTCACCCGGCTATACGATTGGATCAACACACCGCCGGGCGCGATGGTGTCCCGAAAAGACCCACTCGCGTTTTTGCGTCGGCTTGAATATTATACAGCACATGGGCTAGTCGCATAAGCATATGAAAACCGTAGAAATCTTTACCGACGGAGCCTGCAAGGGCAATCCCGGCCCCGGAGGTTGGGGTGCGATTATTCGCTATGGCGAACATGAAAAAGAAATCGCGGGCGGCGATCCAGCGACAACAAACAACCGTATGGAACTCACCGCGACCATCCGTGCGCTCAATACGTTAATCGAACCGTGTCAGGTCCGCCTGCACACCGACAGCAAATATGTTATTGACGGCATCACCCGCTGGGTTAGCGGGTGGCAGCGCAACGGTTGGAAGAATGCGTCTAAGCAACCCGTTCGTAATGCCGAATTATGGCATGATCTGATCGAGGCGACGGCGCGGCACACCGTCGAATGGATCTGGGTTAAAGGCCATAGCGGCCATGCTGAAAACGAGCGCGCCGACCGATTAGCCAGCGATGCAGCCGAGGCAGCTGCCAAAGGATAAGGCGCTATCGTAGCCTTTCAGGCGCGTAATCGGTCGCGTTGGCATTCGATACCGAATGCGGCCTATTCAATAACGATGCCGCCGCCATTGATGCCACCGCAGGCGCGGTCTGAATACCAAAACCACCTTGCCCTGCTAACCAAAAGAACTCTGGCACAGCTGGATCACGCCCAATCACAGGCAACCGATCGGGCGCAAAACTACGCAACCCAGCCCATTTGCGTTCAAGCCGGATAATTTGCCAATCGACAACCTGTTGAAACCGATCAATGGCAAGCGCGACATCAAGCTCTTCAGGAACCGCATCACAGGGCACAGTGGCGATTTCGTCATGTGGGCTAAGCCAAAGCCGCCCGCCCGTCTCTGGCTTGAAATAAAAGCTGCCGTCCAGTCCGACGACTAAAGGCAGGTCTGGCGAAACAGCAGGTTCTACAGCCAATTGCATAATTGTCCGGCGGTATGGAGTAATGCCGATAGGCTTGATGCCAGCTATTTCAGCGACAACATCCGCCCATGCGCCTGCTGCGTTGACCAAAATGCGTGCGGTGTATTGACCGCCGCCTGCACTGATAGACCATTGACCACTTGCGAATCGCGCGCCCGTCAACGGGGTATTGCAAAGCAGTTGCACACCATTTTTGCGCGCCACTTTAAGATACCCAGCATGCAACCCGCCAACATCAATATCACAGCAATCCGGCTCCCAAAGTGCTTCGCTCCAGCCGGGACGAAGGCCGGAGATGTGCGGCGATACACCAGAAACGTCTAATTTCTCCAAAGCCACGCCACTTCGCGCAAAATCGGAAAGCATGGCACTTGTGGCTTCGGAATCAGCCTTTTGGCCCAGATGCAAAGCGCCGCGCGGATGCAACAAAGATGTTTCTGAAAATTCGGGCGGCGGAGCCAAAAGAAACGGCCCCGATGCACTGGTCAACGGCTGGATCGCTGGGCCACCATAGGTTTCAGTCCAGAACGCCGCTGACCGCCCAGTTGAATGATAGCCAGTCGTGCTCTCCGCCTCGAGCAACAAAACCGATTTTTCAGTAGCAATTTCCGCAGCTATGCTGGCTCCAGCTATGCCTGCACCAACAATAACAACGTCAAAATCACTCATTTTCGGGCAGCGTACTTATCGAAAAAACGACGTATTGCCGACATGCAACGGTCGCGCACAGAATCTATCTCGCGCAGTAATTCATGCGCCGCCTCGTCGCCGAACAGCAAAAGTTCCGCATTAGGCAGTCGTTTAGAATCCCGAATTATGCGGTCAGCATCGACCAGTTTGTCTGCCGTTGTCGCCATCAACAGCACTGGCGTTTTCACGCCCTCCAACGTGCCGGGCTTATTCAACTCGCGCGTCGAGGCAACCGCACGTTCAACCCAATGCCAGCTTGGCGGACCAAGCTTTACGTCGGGCCGCTTTTGCCACCAATAGATTTCATCAGCATAACGATCGTCATCATGAGTTAGGATTTTCTCGCGGACGTTTAGCGGCGATCCGGGCTTTTCACCCTCTTTCCAAGCTGCACGCACTGGATCACCCAACCCCGTCAGCATTCGCACAACAAAGTGATGCATTGCATAGGGCATACCCATCGACTGGATACCCAGCATAGGCGCAGACAGTGCAACGCAATCAGAATCAACCGCATTTTCGACCAAAGCACGCATCACAAGATGACCACCCATGCTATGCGCCAAGATAACATGTGGGCCGGGACCAGCCGATTTCCAATCAACCCAGAACGCCTTGATATCAGCAATCCACGTTGCGAAATCATCAATATGGCCAATGCTATGATCCGCTAGAAAACGCCCAGAGCCACCCTGTCCGCGCCAATCAAGCGCAGTGACACACCAGCCGTCGTCCGCGAACTGATCCAGCGTTTCGAGGTATTTCTCATAATGATCGCCGCGACCGGTCAGAAATAAAAGCGAACCGCGTGGATTATCCGCCCGATCCCAATCAATCCGGCGCAACGGCCAACCATCGGGCGCGTTCCATGTGGTTTCGGTTGCCCGCGTTGGTATCGCGCGGCGATCAAATGGCAATTGCGAGCTGACCATGGTTACCTTTTGCTAATGTTTACTGGTTAATGAAGCCCGTATGGACCAACAAATCCTCATCTACGTGCTGCTCGGCGGCTTGGCAATTGGCCTGCTGATTTCGGCCTATACCGACATCAAGTATCGACTAATTTTAAACGCTGTTACAGCGCCTATAGCGTTGGCAGCGCCGCTCTATTGGTACGCCGTTGGTGACTTCACCCTAACAGGGATCGGCACGCATCTAGCGATTGCTGCGTCAGTTTTCGTCTTTTTCGCGCTTTTGTTCCGTTTTGGGGCAATGGGAGGCGGAGACGTTAAACTTTTCAGTGCGTTAGCGCTCTGGTTCAACCTCGTTTGGGTAATGCGGCTTGTCGTGGTCGCATCGTTGCTCGGCGCATTAGTAACCATCATTTTTTGGCTGATTCACAAGCGTCGCGGGCAATCTGGCCCTGTTCAAGTTCCTTACGGCATTGCCATTGCCCTTGCTGGTCTTTGGGTCGTCAGTGAACATATTTTTAACCATTTTGGATGAATAGGGAACCGTTACATCGGGGACCTTTCAGGAGCTTAGTTCGTCATGGATAGGAAAAAGTTGATTTTGCTGGTGGCTGCGTTGGTTATTGCCGCGCTCACCGCGTTCATGGCGAGGACTATGTTCTCTGGCGGCGAGCCGGCACCTGCTGCCGCTGCCAAACCACCTGAGCCAACAGGACCTCAAGTCCTAGTCGCCACACGCGGATTGCCCGTTGGCACAATCATCACAGCAGATGCATTCCGCTATCAGCCTTGGCCAAAAGAATTGGTCGAAGCAGCTTATTTCATAAAACCCGACGGCTCTGCGCCAGCGGCTCCTGGAGCTGACGGCAAACCCGCAGCTTCGCCAGAAGAGGCGATGAAGGAATTGCTTGGCACAGTTGTTCGCAATCCGATCACTGCAGGGCAGCCACTGACTAAAGGCTCGCTTGTATTCCCCGGCGACCGCGGCTTCCTCGCAGCGGCTCTTACTCCTGGCATGCGCGCAGTCACTGTGCCTGTTTCCGCACTTACCGGTGTTGCAGGTTTTGTCTTCCCGGGGGACCGCGTTGACATGGTGCTAACGCAGAATGTCGCTGGTCAAGGTACGGGCGATACACTGAAAGTATCAGAAACCATCATCCGTAACTTACGCGTGCTTGCAACCGATCAACGGTCTCAACCGGCAAAAGACGAAGCAGGTAACACAATTGTTTCGGAATATAAGCTGGTGACGTTGGAAGTAACGCCGCGGCTCGCTGAAAAAATTGCAGTTGCCCAAACCATCGGAACATTAAGCCTGTCGCTTCGTGCATTGGCGGATAACGCGTCGGAACTGGAGCAGGCCCTTGCATCAGGTTCGGTCGAGCTGCCCAAAGGCACAACGCCCGAGGAAGAAGCCAAGATTTTGGCTCAGGTAAAGAAACAGCCTACATCGGGCGCAAGCAGCTACACGACAGGTGGCGAAGTATCACGCTTTCAGCGTCGCACGCCCCCTGCTGTCACGCCTGTGCAAATTGCAAAAGAGCAGGTGCAGCTGACTAAGCAAATCGAAAAAGCAACCAAAGGTCCGGTCGTCCGGGTGTCCCGTGGTGGCGTTCCCGTCGAAGTTTCTGTGGACCGGAGGTAATGGTCATGAAAATGAAAACCCTATTGAAAACTGGTGTCGTCGTTACTGCGCTTTGCACAACAGGCATCAGCTACGCAGCACCGGCTAATGCACAAGTGAATGCATCCGCTGCGTCTGGCCCTGCCTCGTCCGGCAAAGTGATTGTCATGTCGATCGGTAAAGGCCAACAGGTTAATCTGCCATCGGCTGTGACTGACGTTGTTGTAGCCAATCCGAATGTTGCCGATGTCGATGTCCGCAGCGCAAAGCAGCTTTACATCCTTGCAAAAGGGCCTGGCGAAACGACGATTTACGCGACTGACGCTGCTGGACGCACCATATACTCTGCGACTGTGCGGGTTGGCGCAAATCTGGACTCTATTGACCAGATGCTAAAGCTGACAATGCCCGATGCTGACATTAACGTCACGACTATGAACGGCATCGTGTTGCTAACAGGATCGGTCCGCCAGCCTGACGATGTCGTCGAAGCCGAAGATTTGGTTCAACAGTTTGTTGGCGGCACTAAGGTTGTCAGCCGCCTCAAGACAGCGACACCGATGCAGGTCAATCTGCAAGTCCGGATCGCCGAAGTGAGCCGCTCGCTTGCAAAAGAGATTTCAAGCAACTTCACGACCCGTGATGCAAGCGGTGGCGGCGCGGTTTTTGGAATTGGTCGTGGTCGTCAAGCGACGATTACTAACAATGCCAATCCGTTAAATTTGCCAATCATCAATGCATGCACGTCATTTGGTCTTCCGATTGAGTGCGGGTTGCAGCTGCCGTTTAACCCCCAAACTGGGCAGTTTTTGAATAACATTGCTTCGACCCAATTCAATTTTGCAAATGCTGCAGGGTCTAATATCCTGAACATTGCCGGAAAATTATTCGGCCTTGATGTTGCAGCAGCATTCGATCTTGCAGAACGATCAGGTCTGTCGTCCACTTTGGCTAATCCCAATTTGACGGTCATGTCTGGTGAAAGCGGCGAATTTTTAGCAGGCGGCTCGTTTCCGATCCCCGTATCCGACGCTTTTGGATCAATTTCTGTAACGCAGCAAAGCTACGGCGTTAATTTGCGCTATACTCCAGAGGTTATGGCCGATGGCAAAATCCGCCTGCGCCTGCGAACCGAAGTTTCAGATATAACGTCGCAGGGTGCCGTGCGTATCAACGGCACTGAGATTCCAGCACTGCTGACACGAAGTGCAGAAACAGTAGTGGAGCTCGGTTCCGGCCAAAGCTTTATGATCGGGGGTCTGTTGTCCAACCAAGCTTCGTCATCGGTGGATAAATATCCTGGAATCGGCGATGTGCCTGTTGTTGGTGCATTGTTCCGGTCAAACGGATGGAAGCGCAACCAGACCGAATTGGTCATCATGGTAACCCCATATCTCGTCAATCCTGTAACTGAATCGGACATCAAGCTGCCAACCGATGGGTATAATACGCCCAATGATTTGGAACGCATCTTGATGAATAAAGAAGCGGACAGCTCCGGCAAAAATAATGAACGCCCCGGTCCCTCTGTAGGACCGGAAAAGGTTGAAGGCCCGTCGCTTGGTTCGATGAATACCGATCAGCCAGTGCTTGCCGACAAATCCAAAAAATCAGGAACCAAAACCGCTGCGAAAGCAGATGGTCCTGGTTTCACGTTCGAATAACCCGTTTCAGGAGAATGACCATGAAAGCAAAAATCATTGCAGCAACGGCATTGGCCTTTAGCCTTGCGGGATGCGGTTCAATGGGGGCGAACACATCGATGTATTCGACCAACCAACCCGTCGTTGAGCGGACAAACTATGCCATTGATGTCAATCTTGATGGCTATTCTGGCATTACTGATCAAGAGCGTAGCCGCGTCGCCGATTGGTTTGACACACTGAAACTCGGTTTTGGCGATAAAATCGCGCTGGATTACGGCGATGGTTCGGCAAGTGCTGCTGCAAAACAACAGGTCGCGTCGTTGGCCGCAGATCACGGTATGGTGCTTGCAGATACTGCTCCGGTCACAGCTGGTTATATCGCTGCTGGCACGGCTCGGATTGTCGTCACGCGATCCAAAGCAAGCGTTCCAAACTGTCCCAATTGGGAAAAGCCGAACGACGCCAACTTTAATTCCAGCAACCACCCCAATTACGGGTGTGCAGTGAACAGCAACATGGCGGCGATGGTTTCAGATCCAGAAGATCTGGTTCGTGGCCGCGAATCTACACCGCGCAACAGCCGTGGCGGCAAGCCCAAAGCAGGAGGCAATTAATGAACGCGCCTTGGAAATCCGGAAGCACCGGCACTCGCGATCCGTTTAGTGCGTATATCTGCGATGATCTATCGCTCGATGTTGTGCGTAGCATGTGCGACGATATGGGCTGGGCGCAGGAAAAAGCCAATAAAGGCGGTTTGCGCAACGCTGTGCAATCTTTATCGGTTGCTGCAAGCCCGCAGATACTGCTGGTCGACCTGTCTGAATCGGGGGACCCGATCAACGATATCAACAGCCTTGCTGAAGTCTGCGAACCCGGTACGATGGTCATCGCCATGGGGCAGGTTAACGACGTGCGTTTGTACCGCGATCTGATGATGTCGGGCCTGCACGATTATTTGCTGAAGCCTGTTACGGCGGATGTCCTGCGCGATGCCATTTCGCATGCACAAGTTGCACTGAATGCACCGCGCAACGATGACGCAGCGGCTGATAAGCAACACGTATCGGTAGCCGTTATTGGCACACGCGGCGGTGTTGGCGCATCAACCATCGCCAGTTCGCTGGCATGGATGTATTCGGAACGACTGGGACAACTCACTGGTTTCCTCGACCTTGATGTTCATTTCGGCACCGGCGCACTTGCGCTTGATCTGGAGCCTGGACGCGGCCTTTCCGATGCCATCGATAACCCTGGTCGCATCGACGGGCTGTTCATCGAACGCGCAATGATAAAGGGTAACGAAAAACTGTCGATCTTGTCGGCAGAGGCCCCTATCGGCAGCCCGATTTTGAGCGACGGTTCGGCATTTTATCAACTGCAAGAAGAGTTCAAAGCGGCGTTTGAAAACACCGTGATCGATCTGCCGCGCGGGATGCTGATTGCCTATCCGCATTTGCTGAACGAAGTGAACATGATCGTCGTTGTATGCGAAATGTCGCTGGCATCGGCGCGTGATGCGATCCGTTTGCTGGCATGGTTCCGTTCCAACGCACCGCAATGCCAAATCCTGATCGTTGCAAATAAAGTGCATACCGCAGCCACCGAAGTGACGCGCAAAGACTTTGAAACGTCAATCGAACGCCCCCTAGACTTGGTTCTGCCGTTCGACAGCAAATCGACTATTCAAGCTGCGCGCGCGGGAAAACCTGTTGTCGAGGGCGCAAAGAGCAGCAAAGTTTCAGCCGGTATCGTCACAATGGTGGACATGATTAAGGACGCAACCGCCGTCGATACTGGTGCCGAAGGCGAAGGCAAAGATGGCAAGAAAAAGAAAAGCTCGATGCTTGGCGGCCTTGGATCAATGTTGAGCAAAAAGAAGAAATAATCGGCACGCCACTTGGTTGAACAGGTGGCTGCCATAAATGCTGGGATAAGCGGCTGATGACGCAATTTGCAATGATCGCTATCGGGGCTGTTTTCATCCTTGGATTGCTTGCCTTCCTGCTTTTGGGATCGGGCGGCAGTTCGACTACGAAACGCCTCAACGGATTTAGAGCGCGCTATTCTGACAGTGCTGCGGCGCAAGTTGAACAGCAAATGCGCAAAGCAATCGCTTCGCGGCGGCCTGTTAGTTTCGCCATTGGCCAACAGCTGTCGATGTCGGATCGGCTGCGCCTGCGTCTGCAACGGACTGGCAAAGGCTGGACGATAAAGCAATACGGCTATGCTGCTGGCGGGATATTTGTTGTCGCCGCTGGCTTGTTAATGGTCAAAGGTGCGCCCTTTTATTTGGCTTTTGCTTTTGGCGCTTTTTTTGCCATCTGGCTCCCTCATTTTGTCGTCGGCTTTGCAGTTAAACGCAGAGTGAACAATTTTACCAAAAACTTTCCCGACGCAATCGAGCTTTTGGTGCGTGGTCTTAAATCAGGCCTACCGGTCAGCGAGACGTTGAGCGTTGTTGCCAAAGAAATTCCTGGTCCAGTCGGTGAAGAATTTAAAATCGTAACTGAAAAAATCAAAATCGGCAAAACGATGGAGGATTCGTTGCAGGAGACTGCGGACCGCATGGCGACACCCGAATTTCAGTTTTTTGTTATCACTTTGGCTATTCAACGCGAAACTGGGGGCAATCTTGCGGAAACACTTAGCAACCTAGCTGAAGTGCTGCGTAAGCGTGCTCAGATGAAACTGAAAATCAGGGCGATGTCGTCTGAATCCAAAGCATCTGCTTACATTGTAGGCTCGTTGCCATTCTTCGTGTTTGGAATGGTCTGGTTTGTTAATCCGGAATATCTGGCAGGCTTTTTCTACGAACGCCGCTTGATAATCGCTGGCATTGGCGGCGCGATCTGGATGAGCATAGGCGTATTTGTCATGGCCAAAATGGTCAGCTTTGAAATCTGATTGGGACAGTTTAACATGATATTGGCTGCAGCCGCTACCGGCCCTTCATTTCTAGGTTACGACGTCTATACTGCGGGCACCATATTGCTAGCTGTTGCAACGGCAACTGCGCTTTTGGCTTTCTATGGCGCCATAAAAATGAAAGACCCGATGGCTAAGCGGGTTAAATCGCTGGTCGAACGGCGCGAGCAATTGAAAGCGGGTATTACCGCGTCAACGTCAAAAAAACGTGCCAAGCTTATCCGCAGCACCAACACAACTGACCAAGTTCGGCAGTGGCTGTCCTCGATGAAAGTCTTGCAAGAAGGTCAGATCAAAGAGGTTCAGCAAAAACTGGCACAAGCCGGCATCAGGCGTAAAGAGTTGGCGGTTATCATCATCTTCGGTCGCCTAATCGGCCCAATCCTTATAGGCGGCGGCATAGGGATATGGATTTACGCAATGGGCGGTCTCGCCGAATGGAGCGCATTCAAAAAATTCGCTGTATTCGCAGTCGGCACGCTGCTTGGGTATAAAGGCGGGGACATTTACCTAGGCAACCTTATTACAAAGCGCTCGGACGAAATCCGCAAAGGCCTTCCCGATGCGCTCGATTTGCTAGTGATCTGCGCAGAGGCGGGACTGACCGTTGACTCAGCGTTTAACCGCGTCGCAAAAGAATTGGGACGCGGCTATCCAGAGCTTGGCGACGAATTCGCACTGACCGCTATCGAACTGGGCTTTTTGACCGAACGTCGGATGGCATTTGAAAACCTCGCTTACCGTGTGTCGCTGGACGCCATTCGCGGTGTTGTGACGACGATGATTCAGACCGAGAAATACGGAACGCCGTTGGCCTCTGCATTGCGCGTGCTATCCGCGGAATTCCGCAACGACCGAATGATGCGCGCCGAGGAAAAAGCGGCTCGCTTGCCAGCGATTATGACAGTGCCACTGATTTTGTTTATTCTGCCGACGTTGTTCATCGTTATTCTGGGCCCAGCAGCCTGTTCGATCAGCGACGCGTTCAAGCTTTAGAGTTATCAAGCAGGAAACGAAAGGCGTGGTCGCTGTATCAGGCGTCCACGACCTCCTGTTCGATCACGCCAAAAATGGGGTGATGACGCTCATCCTCCATCCAGATGCGCACAGTATCGCCTGGTTTCATGAACGGCGTTTCCGCTTTCCCCCTTCGAATCGTTTCAACCGTCCGCACTTCGGCAAGGCAGCTATAGCCTAAGCCGCCCTCGCTGATCGGTTTGCCCGGCCCGCCATCCGAGCCGCGGTTGGAAACGGTGCCGGAGCCGATAATCGTTCCTGCCCCCAGATTGCGGGTTTTAGCGGCATGGGCGATCAACTGACCAAAATCGAACGTCATGTCGACACCCGCATCGGCTCGCCCAAGCGGCGTGCCATTATAGTCAACGCATAATGGGCCGGATAGCTTGCCCTCACTCCAGCGATCGCCCAGCGCCGCAGGTGTTGCAAACACGGGTGAAAAAGCGCTGGATGGCTTTGACTGGAAAAAGCCAAAGCCTTTGGCGAGCTCATCAGGGATCAGTCCGCGCAAGGACACGTCATTGGTAAGGCCAACCAGCAAGATGTAGTCCCGCGCCGCCTCGGCACTAACGCCCATCGGGACATCGCCGGTTACAACAACGACTTCAGCCTCCATGTCGCAACCCCATGCGACATCGCCCAATGGTATCGCATCACGCGGCCCGAGGAAGCCGTCTGAACCGCCCTGATACATTAACGGATCGTGCCAGAAACTTTCTGGCATTTCGGCACTGCGCGCCTGACGCACCAACGCGACATGGTTTACATAAGCAGAGCCATCCGCCCATTGAAAGGCACGCGGCAAAGGCGAAGCGGCATCATGTTCGTGGAACCGTTCGCGCGGGATGACGCTGTGTTCAAGATCCGTCGCCAACGCCTCAAGCTTAGGCGATAAGCGCTGCCAGTTATCCAGCGCATTCTGCATAGTTGGCGCAATATGTCCTGCATCAGCATACCAGGCCAGATCGTTTGACACGACAACCAGTTTTCCGTCACGACCCTGTTTCAGCGATGCAAGTTTCATAATAATCCTTTCAGTTGCAGTGGCATCATGACCGCATTATCCCCTGCCTGCAACGGGCCACTGAACTTTGTCCGCTGGAGAATTGAGAATGCGGAAAACCAGTCTGTTATCGGCGATTGCGCTATCGATGTTTTTGGCGACAGCTTCCTCTGCGCAAGTGAACGAGACAATGGCCAAAAACGGCTGGTCGATGGAGCAAAACCGCTCTGCTGCTTGGCATTTTGCACAGCATGAAAAGCTTTCCAAAGCTCTGACGAAAATAGCGCCGCACCGCAAAGGCATAGTGGATGCTTATGTCGTTGTGATTGGTCTTGATTCTGATCCTGTATTTAAGAAAGAAACTGCTGAGGTCTTAAATGTTTTGGAGCGCCGCTTTGGTGCCGCGACGCGTTCGATAAGGCTAGCAGCAGGATCCAGCATAGAGGCCGCCGATGCCCCGCAAGGATCGCCAGCAAACCTTGCCATCGCATTGGCATCGATTGCGAAAAAAATGGATCTAAAAGAGGATGTCCTTGTTTTTTATTCAACTTCGCATGGCAGCAAAGAGCTTGGTCTAGTTTACCGCGATGGCGAGGATGGCTTTGGCATGATCGCGCCAAAGCGACTGAAGCAGCTGCTCGATGAACTCGATTTCAAACGCCGCATCCTGTTGTTGTCTGCGTGCTATTCCGGCATTTTTGTTCCCGAACTTGCCGATGATAACAGCGTGATTGTGACCGCAGCATCCTCCAGTCGGCCATCCTTTGGTTGCACCCCTGGAAATGATTGGACGTTTTTTGGTGACGCGTTAATCAACAATGCCATGCGCAAATCGCAACCAATGACCAAAGCAGCTGAGGAAGCGACTGGTTTAATCAGCATGTGGGAAGCCAAATTGGGCTTGCAAGCATCGAACCCGCAGGTGTCTATTGGCGATGACACAGCGAAATGGCTGGCCGCACTTGAGGCGCGAATGCCAGCGACCGAATTGCCAAAGGTTGGGCGACCAGCGATAG
Source organism: Sphingomonadales bacterium (assembly GCA_031374785.1). Classification (GTDB taxonomy): domain Bacteria; phylum Pseudomonadota; class Alphaproteobacteria; order Sphingomonadales; family Sphingomonadaceae; genus Sphingorhabdus_B. Next base: position 38,728 of record JANMGR010000211.1, read on the forward strand.
AAACAACGTTCGACTAACCCGCTTATTCAGACGCCGATAGCGGATCCTTATGTAGCCATTCTGCATGGCGCGGTGCGGTTTTGGTTTTGCTCCAATCATCCAGCATCAACGGCGCGACGCGTTTAAGCTCGGCATATTGCTCATCCGTGCCGATGTCACAGGCCAATTCCAGCCGGTGGCCATTGGGATCAAAGAAATAGATGGAACGGAATATCCCGTGGAACGTCGGCCCGATCACGTCGACACCTTGCGCCTCAATATGCGCCTTTGCCGCTTTCAACGTATCGAAATCCGCAACCTTAAACGCCAGATGCTGCACCCATGCAGGCGTTTTTTCATCGCGGCCCATTTCGGGCTGATTGGGTAGTTCAAAAAACGCCAAGACATTGCCGCCGCCGCATTCCAAAAAGATGTGCATATAGGGATCATATTCGCCCGTCGACGGCACATGGTCCTCGGCAAAAGCAGTAGTGTAGGTGAAGCCGAGCACGCGGTCATACCACTCGACCGTCGCTTTGGCATCTTTGCAGCGATAGGCGACGTGGTGGATGCGGTCGGTTTTGAATGGAACGGTCATTCTACGATCTCCAATACGCCGCGCTCAATCTGGTCGCGTTCGATGCTTTCAAACAAGGCTTTGAAGTTACCCTCGCCAAAGCCTTCGTCGCCGCGACGTTGGATGAATTCAAAGAACACCGGGCCGATTTCGGGCTGAGCAAAGATTTGCAGCAAAAGGCGCGGAGTGCCCCCTTCGGTCGTGCCATCGAGCAAAATGCCGCGCGCTTTCAATTCGCCGGTGGGTTCGCCGTGGCCCGGCAAGCGTTCCTCCAGCATCGCGTAATAGGTTTCGGGCGGATTGGTCATAAAGTTGACGCCGCGACTTTTCAGATTGTCGTAACAGCCGATAAGATCATCACATATCAGGGCAATATGCTGAATCCCTTCGCCATTGTAGGCGCGCAGATATTCCTCAATCTGCCCGCCACCAGCTTTTCCCTCTTCGTTCAACGGGATACGGATTTTGCCGTCTGGCGCTGTCATCGCTTTCGAGGTTAGGCCAGTATATTCGCCCTTAATGTCGAAAAAGCGGATTTCGCGGAAGTTGAAAATCCGTTCGTACCAACCCGCCCAATGCGCCATCCGTCCGCCATAGACATTGTGCGTCAAATGATCGATTTTTTGGAAACCAGCGCCAACGGGAAAGTGCTCAACACCCGGCAAATACTCAAAGTCGATGTCGTAAATCGACAAAGCATCGGGGTTATCGAGACCTGCATAGCGGTCAACCAAATAGATGAACGCGCCGCCAATGCCTTTGATCGCGGGGATGCGCAGTTCCATCACGCCGGTTTTGCTTTCAACGGGCTCGGCCCCGCGTCGGATCGCCTCATCATAGGCTTTGGCGGCATCCTTGACGCGGAACGCCATGCCACACGCCGATGCGCCGTGTTCTTGCGCGAAGTAAGCGGAGGGGCTGCGCGGCTCGTAGTTGGCGATTAGGTTGATCTCGCCCTGCCGCCACAGATGCACGTCTTTGGAACGGTGCTGCGCAACGCGGGTGAAGCCCATACAGGTGAAAACCGGCTCCAGCACGCCTTTTTCAGGGGCAGTGAATTCGACGAATTCAAAGCCGTCTAAGCCGAGCGGGTTTTCAAATAGGTCGGTCATAGCAAAATGGGCTTTCGGGAATTTGTCTAAATTAGCGCATATGCGCGATTCGGCTCTTGGCTGATTTAGTATCAAATGAAACCAGTTTTGCCAAGGCCGCTAATCAAAATTGCCCTCCAGCTTTGCGGCCTGAGCCCGTAACCTGTCCATAATGCGCACAAGTACCGCCACTTCGTCTGCATCAAGCACGTTTTCAAGCTCGGCCTCAACCGACAACGCGAGCGGCACGATCTGGTCATACAACTCGCGCCCCATAGCGGTCAGCGCAAGGTGGTGCGAGCGACCATCGGTCGCATTAGGCGCACGCCCCAACAAGCCGCGTTCGACCAAAGCCTTGGACGCGCGATTGACGGTCACTTTGTCCATCGCGGTCGCCTCGCCGAGTTCGCGCTGCGTCGCGGAGGCCCGCTCCCCCAACACCGCCATCACGCGCCATTCGGGAATTTTCAGCCCGAACCGCCCTTGATAGCTACGCGCAATCAAATCGCTGACCGCGTTCGAGGTAATCGAAAGCTGATAGGGTAGGAATTCGCTGAGTGTAAGTTTCGAGGCTGGCATATAGCGCGATCTAATCAATATCGAACTTCACGCCAAGCGATAGCGTGCGCGGATTTGCGCGTTCGATGATCCCCGCGCTGTTCACCGCCGCCATCACCTGTTCATCAAAAATATTCTCGGCTGACACACGCAGGGTTATCCCCTTGGTCAGGCGATATTTGAGCAAGGCATCAATCGTCAGTGCCTTATCCAGTCGCAGCCGGTTGGCATCATCCTCAAACTGTGCGCCCGAATAACGGATGGTAATGCCGCTGCCGATAAAGGCTTCGCTTGCTATGCTTGATCCACCGGCCAAGGCATCAAACAACAGGCTAAGTCGTCCAAAATGGTGCGGCACCTGCGCCGGGCGCAATCCATCCAGCGTGGCTGCCGAACCGCTGCTACGCACCTTTGCATCGACAAAAGCATAGCCCGCCTCGAACCGCAGATTCCCGGTCAGCCAGCCATCGGCCTCCAACTCAAATCCCTTGCTGGAAATCGCATCAAGATTCTGCCGCTTTCGATAGACACCGCCCGCCGCGATCACGCCAACACCTGGAAAAGTTCCGGGCCCCTGCCCTAAAGTAACATTCGCAATTGCGTTCCGAAGCCGGTTTGTGAAGCCCGTAAGCGAGAAATTATAGCCGTCCTTAGCCCAGCTTAACCCAAGTTCTGCGCCGCGCACCCGCTCCGGCTCTAGTGCCTCGTTGGCCGCTGTGGCATCATTGCCGACGCGAAACGGACGGTAAAGTTCGTTAAGCGTCGGCAACCGCCACGATGTGAACAGGCTACCTTTTAGATGGGCGCTGTCATTGACCCCGGCATCACGAAAACGCCAGTCAAAGGCTGCACGTGCAGTGGGTTCAGCGCCACGCCGGTTGGCGAACCTATCGTCGGAACGCACGCTGCCGCCGATATTGATCTCGCGGCGGAAACCATTGGTGATTGTCCAGCGATCCATCCGCGCAGACAGCGAGGCTTGCAGACGATCAATAGGGTGGCCAAGGATTTCGGCGAAGGCACCGACGGTTTCACTTTCACCCCCCGCGCGCCGGTTCCGGCCCGGTATATTAGCAGTGAAAAAGAAATTTTCGCGTGTTTCGCCTTCAACGCGTCGCCAGTCCGCACCCATGCTTAATTGCCAATTGGTAAAGGCGTCAAAGCCGAGAGCGGCACTTGCCCCCCAACCCTTTGCCGGAACGGCATATTGATCAAGCGTTGGTGTTGCAACTTTGCGATCCGCGCTGATCGCCGCAAATTGCGAGGAAAAATCACGATCCTGAAAATAGCCGAGCACCGTCCAGTCAACGTGGCCGCTGCCCACAACCCGCAGGCTGGCGTCGGTACCACCATTGCGATTTTCACTAAACGGAGTCCCGCGATTGCGTTTGTCGGTCCAGCTACGCACATTGGCCTGCAATTCGATGTCGCCTGTCAAAGCCTTGAGAAGCCGCAGCGCGCCGCCGTGGTTGCTATAAGCTGCGCGTCCATCGACTGCGCCGCGCTGTGGGGCAATGATTGGAGCAAAGCCATCACTGCGTTCTGCTGCGCCCGAAAATTGCGCGATGACACCGCCAACGTCAACCAGCCCGCTGCTTCGGGCACCTACCGATCCAAAGCTGCCGCCCTGCACATCAAACCCGAAACGGTTACCGTAAGAGCCGTAATTCGCACGCTCGCTGTAAAGCTCAACCAATCCGGCAATGGCCCCGCCGCCATTTTTTACATGACCGCCACCACTTGTCACCAAGGCTGAGGTTGCCGCTGTCGCATCGAGGCCCGTCCAGCTGACCCAGCCGCCGAACGGGTCCATCTGCGGTACGCCATCAAGCATGACAAGCGCACGGCTGGAGGCATTGCCGCCCAACCCACGCATCGTGATGCCCTGTCCTGACGGGTTGGCCGAACGCGAATCGGTCCGGCGGAATTGCTGCAATCCTGGCACATTGCGGAGCGCATTTTCCATTGCTTGGCCGTCGGAAACGGATACCGAACGACTGATCGTCAGTGCGCTGGGGATGCGTGCAGGCTGTCCATCAACCACGAGCGGGCCGCAAAAATCGAAACAGTCGGCTATCTCTTCCTGTGGCTCTCCATCGGTTGTACCGTCTTGGGCAGCGGCAGGACGTGCGAAGCTAAAAAGTGCGATCACGCTGCTTGTAAGAAGTATCCGGTTAGACGCCATCATTCCGGCTTCACAGCCTCCGGCTCAGCTTTGGCAAACGCCGGGATTTCGCGCAAAGCCGCATCAATCCGCAGCAATTTCGGAAAGGCCTCCATCGGCGTATCAAACCGCCGTGCATTGGCCATTTGCGGGACAAGGCAGACATCGGCCAGATTGGGCAAGTCGCTGCCGAACAGGCCGTCCTCTGGTGCCATTTCCTCCAGCGCGGTAAAGCCTTCGATAATCCAGTGCCGATACCAATCATCAACCGCCGGCTGATCCAGCCCCAGCGGCCCTTGCAAATACTTCAGCACGCGCAGATTGTTGATCGGGTGGATGTCGGCGGCAATCAGCAAGGCCTGCGCCAAAGTTTTGGCGCGCATTGCGGGATCAGGCGAGACCATTTTCGGATCATGATATTTGGCATCGAGATAGTCGATAATCGCCAGGCTTTGCGTAAGGTCATGGCCATCGATTGACAGCATCGGGACAAAGCCTTGCGGGTTGCGCGCAACATAATCGGCTTGCCGGTGATCGCCCTCCAACAAGCTAGTCGGCACAGCGGTGTAGGCCACGCCCTTCAGGTTGAGCACAATGCGGACACGATAGCTGGCGGATGAGCGCCAATAATCAAAGAGCAATATTTCGTTCATAAAACTAGCGTTAGCACAGCTTAAATTGCTTGCAACGGCGCGTTCGATGAAAGAACACGCAATAAAGCTTCAGGAGAGAAAAATGCGTACAGCTATACTTACCGCGACCGCCCTTACCGCTAGCATAGGAATCGCCTTCGCTGCGAACGCCGCCGCAGCCTCAATCAAAGGCCGGTGGACAACCAAAGAAAAAGATTCGGTGGTCGAGATTTCGGCTTGTGGCTCCGCGATGTGCGGGCGCGTCTCTAAATTCCTGAGAACACCGCCCGGCGGGGTTGATCAAAAAGACACAAAAAATCCCAATAAGGATCTGCGCACACGCAAAATTTTGGGGATTGCCGTGTTGCACAGCCTGAAAGCCGATGGCGATAAATGGCGCGGCACAATTTACGATCCGCGTAATGGCAAAAGCTATCGCTCTGTCGTGTATTTGCAAAAGAATGGCAATTTGAATGTGCAGGGCTGTTTAGGACCGATTTGCCAGTCGCAGGTATGGACGCCGGGGGGTTGAGGTCCGCACCCTAAATTTTGTCAATACAAATACACCTCGTCATTCCCGCGAAGGCGGGAATCCATCACCCTCACTATTCCGACAACGCAAACTCGTTTGATAAACTCGACTTCCGGTGATGGATTCCCGCCTTCGCGGGAATGACGAGGTTTTAGGGTTTGTTGCTTAAGTAAATCAAACTTTACGCCTTCAACTTCCACCCACTTCG
>JANMGR010000096.1:0-23210 GCA_031374785.1 Sphingomonadales bacterium
CGAGATGACTTGATAGTAAGCGCCCGTTGGGGCAAAGGGCGCTTCAAATCTATGCGGGGCCGCAAGGAAGGTCGAGAGTTTATGAAAATCAAGATGGTCGCTACGGCGTTTGCCACTGTTTCTGCTGGCGCTGTGCTGGCAGGTTTGTTGACGCCCGCCACTGCGTATGCACAGCAAGCCGTTGCTGCTCAAGAACGTGCTCCGCAGGCTGAAACCATTCAGTCCATTGCTGTCACAGGAACACAGCGTTTAGAGGCCGATACAGTGCGATCGTACATTCGTTTGCGCGCTGGGCAAGCTTGGACGCAAGTTGCGGCTGACCAAGCGTTGAAGGATTTATACGCAACCGAACTGTTCGCCGATGTCAGCATCCGCAACGTCAATGGCGATGTGACGATCGAAGTCCGCGAAAACCCCGTCATCAACCGCATTATCCTTGAAGGCAATAAGCGGCTGAAGAATGAGAAGATCGAGCCAGAGATTAAGCTGTCTCCGCGACAGATTTATTCGCGTTCCAAAGTGCGCGCTGATGTTGCGCGGATTGTCGAGCTTTACAAACGCCAAGGCCGGTTTGCAGCCGCTGTGGAACCAAAACTGGTTCAGTTGGACCAGAACCGCGTCGATATCGTTTTCGAAATCAACGAAGGTCCGAAATCCAAGGTTCAACAGATTAATATTATCGGCAATGACCAGTTTTCGGACGGAAAATTGCGCGGCGAAATGGTGACTAAGCAAGCACGCCTAACGAGCATTTTCAGCTCTGGCACTAGCTACGATCCAGACCGGCTGGCGTTCGACCAACAGAAATTGCGCCAGTTTTATTTGACGCAAGGCTATGCCGATTTCCGCGTTGTCAGTGCGGTCGCCGAGCTTACCCCTGACAAAAAAGATTTTATCATCACCTATGTTGTCGAAGAAGGGCAGCGCTATAAATTCGGCGGCGTCAACGTCGACAGCAAAATCCGCGATTTCAAATCGGAAGCTTTGACCAAAAACCTGTCGATGAAAGAAGGCGATTGGTACGATGCGAAAAAGGTTGAGGATACTGTCGAGGGTCTAAGCGAAACCGCCGGGCTCTTTGGCTATGCGTTCGCAGACGTCAATCCGCAGTTTAAGCGCGACAAAGAAGCGCTGACGATGAGCATCACCTTTGACGTTGCAGAAACACCGCGTGTGTTTGTTGAACGGATCGATATCAACGGTAACACGCATACAATGGACAAGGTTGTCCGCCGCGAATTCCGCCTGAACGAAGGCGATGCGTTTAACAGCATTCAGGTGAAGCGTACGACAGAGCGGATTAAATCGCTTGGCTATTTTCAAGAAGACTTAGAAGTTGATCAATCGCAAGGCAGCGGTCCTGATCGGATTGTGTTGACCACCAATGTGGAGGAAAAACCGACAGGTGAATTGTCGCTCTCAGCTGGTTTCTCGTCGATCGAAAACTTCATTTTCCAAGGGTCGATTAAAGAACGCAACTTCCGCGGCAAGGGACAGGAACTGCGCGCCAATATCTCGTATTCCAGCTATTCTAAGTCTGCTGAAATCGGTTTTACCGAGCCTTATTTCCTCGACAAATCGATTGCACTTGCTGGCGATATCTTCCGACGCGATCAATCAAGCTTTAACTTCCTAAATAACAGTCGCAACACGACGTATAAGCAGGCGACAACTGGGTTTCAGGTCCGCACAGGTGTTCCTGTAAACGAATATCTGTTTTTCCAAGGCCGCTATGGCGTAAACTATGACGACATCACCTTAGGGAATGAATTTTTCACTGACCCTGATGGAGCAGGTCCGCTTCCTGCATTTTGCGACCCGTTGCTGGCCGGACGCTTTTTGTGCGAGGCAATTGGTAAAAGGCTGACCTCGTCGCTCGGTTATTCGGTGATTTACAACACTAAGGATAGCAACGTCCGGCCGACACGCGGCCATTCGATCAGTCTAAGCCAGGATTTCGCCGGTCTTTGGGGATTAGGCGAAGTTGCCTATATCAAAAATCGCATCAACGCGGATAAGTTTTGGAAAGTTACTGACAGCGGGTTTATTTTCTCGCTGACGGCAGAGGGTGGTTATGTTCACCCCCTTGAAAATCGTGGTTCAGCTGCGCTTGGTATCGACGACGTCCGATTGACTGATAGGTTCTATTTGGGTGAAGGCCAGATCCGCGGGTTTGACATTCGCGGTGTTGGTCCGCGCGTGCAGCGGGTGACTTTCCTTCCCGGAGTAGTTAACGGCTTGCCTGCCAATATCCCACAGCTCGCGAGAAATCAGATTCAGGACGATGCCATTGGCGGCCGTGCTTATTATCTGGGTCGTGCAGAACTACAAATTCCGCTGGGTAGTGGAGCAAAAGAGCTAGGTTTACGGCCTTCTATCTTTATTGACGCTGGAGCCGTTTTCAAAGTAGCGCGCCCGATATTGCAAACGTTACAGGCGCAAAGAGCCCCACAGGCCGCCGTTCCTCCATCCACTGCGAACCCTACGGGTACTCCAGCTGTTATCGGTGGTCCTTTATATTTCACAGGTGTGATAGACGCAGCCGGTGTTCCGTTGCAGGATATCGTTGCATTTAACGCAAATGGATCGGCACGCACAGCAGTGCTAAATTTCCAAGAGCGGTTCCTTGGCGACAGCTGGAAACCGCGCGTTTCTGTGGGCATTGGCGTAAACTGGAATTCGCCATTTGGTCCCTTCCGCATCGATATCGCCCGCGCGCTTCTGAAACAGCCGGGCGACGATACAAAATTGTTTACATTCAACGTAGGAACACAATTCTAATGAAGAAATTTGGTAAAGCGCTTTCGCTCGCGTTATTGGCGGCGACCGCATCGATTGCTGTTGCACCAGCCGCTCAGGCACAGGTTGCGGGAATTGGCACTGCCGATGAAGTTCAGGCTATCATGAGCACAAATGCGTTCAAGACAGGCTTTCAACAGATCAGCAAAACATTTGACGCAAACCTGACTTTGATCGACACGCGCTCGCAAGAGATTCAGGCGTTGCAGCAGCAATTGGCAACGCAGTTTGATGCGAACAAGGACAACCAGCTTTCGCCCGACGAACAGGCAAAAATGCAAGCATCAAAAAGCCCGATATTTGATCAGGTAAAAGCGAAAGAAGAAGAGATGCAAACGCTTGAGCTGCCAATTCGCGCAGCGCAAATTTTTGTGATCGATACGCTCGACAAAAATTACGAACAGGCGATTAAAGACGTTTCCACCGCAAAGAAGGTGAGCATCGTTCTCTCTCCCGATGCCGTTATTTGGGTCGCCAATCCGGCGTTGCTAAACTTGAATAGCGCGCTGACCGCTCGGGTTGACCAGTTGACGCCAACGGTCAACACGACGCCACCCGATCCGTTCAATACATCGCGCCGCGTGCTTGCGATTTACGAACAAATTCAGCAAATCCAGCAACAACGGATGATTGCAGCAATGCGTCAAGCGCAACAACAGCAAGCTGCTGCACAACAGCAAGGTGGACAACCTGCAGCGCCTGCTACACCTGCTGGCGGCACTACTAATAATCCTAACTCTGATACCGGCCAGTAATTAGGCCGAGGCAGTGAGGATATAGCATGGGCGATTTCACGAATTACGATGTGCGGCGTGTTATGTCGGTGCTGCCGCATCGTTATCCCATGCTGTTGGTGGACCGCGTCGAGGAACTGGTCCTTGATGAAAGCATTCGCGCGGTGAAAGCCGTGACGATGAACGAAGGCTTTTTTCAGGGGCATTTCCCCGGACGTCCGATTATGCCGGGCGTAATGATTATCGAGGCGCTGGCGCAAGCCGCCGGCGTCCTTGCCATGGAGAGCTTCGGCCTCGCGGGATCCGGCAAGCTGGTGTATTTCATGGCGATCGACAATGCGAAGTTCCGCAATCCTGTCGAGCCCGGCTGTTTGTTGCACCTCAAAGTGCAATTCACGCATAAAAAGCCGCGCGTGTGCAAATTTGCCGGGCAAGCTATGGTCGGCGACCAACTTGCCGCTGAATGCACATTCATGGCGATGATCGCCGATCCGCCGCCAGCTTTATAAAGCCGCCCGTCTAACGCTTGCAATTGATAAAAGTCGCGGCTAATGGCGGCGCTTCCAATTTTCCTGGACCCGGTCGGAAACCGGGACCTTTAAGGAGCATACCGACGTGAAAAAAGATATCCATCCCGATTACCACATGATCAAGGTCCAGATGACCGACGGCAGCGTCTTTGAAACCCGCTCCACATGGGGCAAAGAGGGCGATACGATGACGCTAGAAATCGACCCAACGTCGCACCCAGCATGGACCGGTGGTCGTGGATCAATGCTTGACGCTGGTGGCCGTGTTGCCCAGTTTAACAAGCGTTTCGGTGGGCTCTCGCTCAAGAAATAACGATATCGGAAGGGGCTTCCTTCCGGTTGACAACAAATTGGCATCTTCCTTAAGAGGAGATGTCTGTGGCGATCGTAGCTCAGTTGGTTAGAGCGCTGGTTTGTGGTACCAGAGGTCGGGGGTTCAAGACCCCTCGGTCGCCCCATTTTCCCTCAACCACTTTTCGGCTGACAAATGGCTTGCGCAATATTATTGCGCGACTTCGAAATATCTCGCGACTCGTCAGGAGCCTGTCATGCCAGCCCTTTGGGACCTTCCCGATTTTGATCACCACGAATCGGTGCACCTTTTTGACGATGCAAAAACCGGTTTGCAGGCGATCATCGCGGTCCATTCTACGCATTTAGGGCCAGCCGCTGGCGGCACACGTTTTTGGCATTATGCAGACAAAGCGGCTGCGATAACCGATGCTCTGCGTCTTTCCCGCGGGATGAGTTACAAAAATGCGATGGCCGGGCTGCCAGTAGGCGGCGGCAAAGCTGTTATCCTGGCCGACGCTGCGCGTACCAAAACACAGGACATGCTCGATTGCTTTGCCCGCGCGGTCGACTCGCTGGGCGGTCGTTATATTACCGCGCAAGATGTCGGCATGTCGGAGGCGGACATGGTTTCGTTGTCCAAGAACACTGCGCATGTTGCTGGACTGCCCGGGCAGGGCGGGGATCCCGGCCCTTACACCGCGCGCGGGGTCTATTTGGGTGTAAAGTCGGCAGCGATGTGTGCCTTAGAGGTCGATAACATGAACGGCGTTCATGTCGCTTTGCAGGGCGTGGGCAGCGTTGGCGGAGGGCTAGCGCGGTATCTGGCGGCGGACGGCGCAAAGCTCACTATTGCTGATGTTGATAATGTCCGAGCCTCGGCTTTGGCGGTTGAATTGGGTGCGACATGCGTTTCGGTTGGCGATATCATGTCGGTTGAGGCTGATGTGTTCAGCCCGAATGCTTTGGGTGCAATCCTAACCGAAGCCAGCGTTGCCGCGCTACGCGTGAAGGCTGTCGCAGGCGGTGCAAACAATCAACTCGCAAGCGGTCCCGAAGGTCGCTTACTGGCAGATCGCGGTATCCTCTATGCGCCGGACTATGTCATTAACGCAGGTGGCATCATCAACGTCTTGCGTCATATCGACAAGGCCGGTGACGATGAAATCAACGCGCGGATTGATGCGATCCCGGGTAGGCTTGATGTAATCTGGGACCAAAGCGAAAGCAGTGGCTCTACGCCAGCCGAAGTTGCCGACCAGATGGCAAAAAAGCTAATCGGTCGTTGATGTGAATCAATTGGCGTAAGCCACCAGCAATGCTAGAGGCGTGCGCAGAGTCATTATGCACCGTTTCGCCAACCCCAACCGCTTTTTGCGCATCGCCAAGCCCTTAACGCCTGCGCTTTTTTGGCCCGGTCTGCTATTGGTGCTGGGCGCATGCTATTGGGGGCTGACACAGGTTCCGGCAGAGCGGCTGCAAGGCGATACTGTAAAGATTATGTTCGTCCATGTCCCCGCCGCTTGGCTGGGGATGGCAGGATGGACAGGAATTGCGATTGCCAGCATTGTGCAACTCGTTTGGCGGCATCCGCTGGCCGGGGTATCGGCGCGCGCGATTGCGGTTCCGGGTGCGTTATTTGCCGCCATTTGCCTGATTACCGGTTCGATCTGGGGAAAGCCTGCATGGGGAACGTGGTGGGTATGGGACGGTCGTTTAACGTCGATGCTCGTCCTGTTTTTCCTATACCTCGGCTATATCGCGCTGGCCAACGCATCGAGTGAAAAGGGCAATGTTAGCCGCGTTGCTGCGGTGTTTGGCATTATTGGCGCTGTGAACATTCCGATTATCAACCGCTCGGTTGTGTGGTGGGAAAGCCAGCACCAAAAGGCGAGCATTACCCTAGGCGGCAGTTCCATCAGTGACGCATATTTGTGGCCGCTGTTTGCAGCGGCAGTGGGCTTTAGCTTGTTGTTCGGGGCCATTGTCCTGATGCGGATGCGCGGCGCTTTGGCCGAAATTCGCATAGAGGCGCGGATGCGCCGGATGGCGGAGGATTGAGCGCATGACACATGCCAGCTTTGTTTTTGCAGCCTTTGCCGTCACCGGTGTTGGAACGCTGTGGATGATAGTCAGCAGCTGGTTTTCCATGAGGAAATCCGAGGCACTCGCCGATGATCTTCGGAAAAGTTCGTGAAGCCGAAGCATCAAAGATTGTCGCTCGCTTTAGTGGCGCTGGTCGCGTTAATCGGGGCGTCATTCTTGGCGGCGTCCGCTTTGCGCGAAGAGGCGAGCTATTTTTACACACCAGTGAGTTTGGCCAAGGCGAAAGTTGAACCAGGTAAAGCAATTCGCCTAGGTGGTATGGTGCAAAACGGGTCGATCAAACGGGCAGCGGACGGTGTGACTGTCAGTTTTATTATTCAAGACCGCGATGCCACCCAATCCGTCGCCTATCGTGGGATAACACCGGATCTGTTCGTAGAGGGCTCGGGCGTTGTCGCCGATGGCCGGTTAGGCAAAGACGGCATATTTGTCGCCGACAGCCTGCTTGCCAAGCATGACGAAAACTACGTCCCGCGCGAATTGAAAGATATCGACATGTCTGCCGCTGAACACACAAAGGACAGTCTTGCCCAATGATTGCCGAACTGGGTCTTGCTGCATTGTGGCTCGCCGCGACGCTTGCACTGTTGCAGGCAGTCGCTGGCTTTATGAGCTGGCGCGAAAATGGCAGCGCGCTGACGGCGTTGATTAAGCCCGTCGCGGTTGCGCAAGGCGCGCTTTGCCTTATGTCATTTGGCGCGTTGCTTTGGCTATTTTATGTGACTGACCTGTCGGTCCTGCTGGTTGCCTCAAACAGCCATGTCGATAAACCGATGATCTTCAAACTTGCCGGAACTTGGGGCAATCATGAAGGGTCGATGTTGTTGTGGGTAACGATCCTGTCGTTATCCGGCGCCGCAATTGCTGTGTTTGAAAAGCGTTTGGATCGGCCAACTTTATGGGCAAGCCTATTCGCACAAGCGTTGCTGGCGCTTGGCTTTTTTGCGTTCCTGTTGTTTTCGTCCAATCCGTTTGAACGGCTGAACCCAGCACCAGAATCAGGAGCAGGCTTGAACCCGTTGTTACAGGATGCAGGGCTCGCATTTCACCCGCCCACGCTTTACATCGGCTATGTCGGACTATCCGTGGCGTTCTCCTTCGCCGTCGGCGCATTGCTCACCGGAAAAGTCGGCCCCGGATTTGCGCGCGCGATGCGGCCTTGGGTTTTGCTCGCGTGGATATTCTTGACGGTCGGAATCGCAGCAGGCAGCTATTGGGCGTATTACGAACTTGGTTGGGGCGGATGGTGGTTTTGGGACCCCGTTGAAAATGCGTCGCTGATGCCGTGGTTGGCCGCGACGGCTTTGCTGCATTCGGTTGCGGTGTTGGCGGTGCGCGATGCGTTGCGGGCATGGACGATTATGTTGGCGCTGGTGGCCTTTGCCATGTCGATGGCCGGGACGTTTTTGGTGCGGTCTGGTATCTTGACCAGTGTTCATGCCTTCGCCGTTGATCCGGAACGCGGAGCGTTCATCCTTGCTTTGTTGTTATTTTATATCGGCGGCGCGCTGGCACTTTTCGGACTGCGCATCGGGTCAGTGCGAGAGGGTAAGCAATTCAACCTGTTGAGCCGCGAAGGTGGGATCGTTGCTAACAACATTTTCCTTTCCGTGATATTGGCCGTGGTGCTTGTCGGCACTTTATGGCCGTTGGCGGCAGAGGCGATGGGCGACAAGATTTCGGTTGGGCCACCTTATTTCAACCGCGCGACTGTGCCGATTGGGCTATTGTTGATGCTGGCCTTAATGGTTGGACCGCTGCTTCGTTGGCGCAAAGATGATGGCGCACGGCTAAAGCGGTTGATGGTTCCGGCGCTGGCTGCATTGGCTACGGGGATATTGCTTTTTGTTGAATGGCCGAATGCTGGGCTGTTCCCGACCCTCTCGCTGGCACTTGCGGTAGGATTGGCGATTGCGTCTATACTCCCCCTGATCGGGCGCAATTTGTTGCGGACACCTTTGACGACATGGGGCATGGCGCTCGCGCATTTTGGCTTGGCAGTCAGTATCGCGGGTATGGCGACTGAGTCCGGCTGGTCGAGCGAACGACTGGCGGCAATGCGCGTTGGTGATGAAGCCAAGGTTGAAGGCTGGACGGTGAAGCTGAAAAGTGTGCGACCAGTCGCTGGCGACAATTGGGTAGCACTTGAAGGCGAGGTCGTTGCGCGTAATGGCGATTTTTCCGCAACAATGGTCCCTCAAGCCCGCCAGTTTTTCCAACCGAGCCAGCAGACGAGTGAAGCGGCATTGCTAACGCGGTGGAACGGGCAGCTTTATGTGGTCCTTGCGCCTGTTGAGGACGATAACTTTGACCGCTGGCAGGTTCGGCTTTGGTGGAAACCTTTTGTGACGCTCATTTGGTTTGGTGCGGGTATAATTGCCTTTGGCGGACTTCTGGCGTTGATCGGCAGGATGCGGCTTTTCCGCCGCCGCAAGAAAACTGACGAGACGTGGGGTTACGCATGAAACGCGGCTGGATGATCTGGGTGCCACTGGCGCTATTCGCGTTTCTGGGCGGGATATTTCTGTACGGGTTGACTGAACCAAAGGATGATTATGTCCGGTCGCATATGATCGGGAAACCACTGCCGGTGTTTGATTTCCCCGCTGCGACCGATGGCGTCCCCGCACTTGCCAGCACCGATTTTGCCGATGGTAAGCCGCGGATGCTAAACCTGTTTGGCAGCTGGTGCATACCGTGCAAAGCAGAGGCTGCTACGTTGGAGCAGCTGAAAAGGCAGGGTGTAGAGATCCACGGCATCGCGATCAACGATAAGCCTGAAAATGTTGCAGCGTTCCTAGCTGAATTCGGCAATCCCTTCACTCGCATCGGTTCGACTGATATGGCGTTTCAGTTGCAGTTGGGGTCGTCCGGTGTGCCAGAAACGTTCATTATCGATGGCAAGGGACGCATTGCGTATCAACACATAGGCGACATCCGCGCCGATGATGTGCAGCCTTTGCTGGCAAAATGGCGCGCCTTGCAATGATACGGGCGTCCATTCTTACGCTGCTTTTTTTGGCGACCCCGATATCCGCACAAGACGGCCCAGCGCCTCCACTCGCCAATGTGCAGTTGGAAAACCCGGTGCAAGAAGCACGCGCGCTTGAGTTGATGGAGAATCTGCGCTGTATCCAGTGTCAAGGCCAGTCGATCCACGACAGCGATGCGCCGATTGCCGAGGCGATGCGGCATGAGGTGCGCAGCCGTGTCGCTGCCGGACAAAGCGACGCAGAGATCGAAGGCTGGCTGATAGAACGTTACGGTGATTGGGTCAGCTTTGCGCCGCCTGCCAGCGGGTCTGGCTTGATGCTGTGGCTTGCACCACTGTTATTGCTTGGCGCTGCGTTATGGCTGGCGCGTGGGCGCTTTGGGAAGCGGCGGACATGAATGGTTGGTTACCCGCTACCCTGTTGGCAGCAATAGTGTTCACAGGGCTGATGACACTTGTGCCGGGACGCAAACAATTATGGCCGGTCATAGCTGCGGCCTTTGTGCTCGGTTTGGCGGGCTATGCTTGGCAGGGTTCGCCGGAACAGGCCGCTTCCCCCGCCAAGCCGATTCCTGCTAAGCTGAAGGCCGCAGACGCGCTACTTCAAATGCGCGCAGACATGGACACCGGTTACGGTATCGGCAAACAATGGCTCGTTACCGCAGACAGCTATGCGCGCAGTGGCAAATATGATTATTCCGCCGCGTTTATTCAGGCGGGGCTTCGCGAGCATCCGCAGAACGGCGATCTATGGGCTGGCCTTGGTGTCGTGCTGTTGCTGGCAGGTGACGGTCAAATGTCGCCGCCAGCGAAAATGGCCTTTGCCAACGCCCGTAAATTTGGTCCGCGCAACCCTGCGCCAGACTATTTTGAAGGACTGGTTGAACTGTTCGAGGGGCGTCCAGCTAAGACCGTCGAAATCTGGCAGCGACTGGTCGATGGCGCACCTGGTAAAGCGATTTGGCGGCCAAAGCTGGAGTCGCAACTCGGCGGCTTGAAAACTATGTTGCAATCCGTGCAATCAACGGATGTAAATAAAGATAAGTAGCTGATTAATTGATTTTATATGTAGTAGTTACCTGACGGTCCTTTGTTGTCAGCCCTATAGGCCCATGCTATCCGGCTGCGCCCATTGCTAGATTTTTTGTGCAAGGGTAGCGAAAGGCCGCTAATATTGCCTTGGGGGCGCGCATGGCAGTCACAGCATCAGAAACACCGAACGATCAGGCCACTGCCGAGCCGCAGGGTCATGCACCACATGGTTCGTTATTAGCTCTGTGTATCGGCACTGTCGGCGTCGTGTTTGGTGACATCGGCACCAGCCCCATTTATGCGTTTCGTGAAACCTTTGCCGGGCACCACCCGATAGAGCCCGACCCGCTGCATATCAAAGGCGTATTGAGCCTCGTTTTCTGGTCGATGATGATTGTGGTGACGTTCAAATACGTCCTGACCATTATGAAGGCCGATAATAAAGGGGAGGGCGGAAGTCTGGCTTTGCTGGCGCTTATCAGCCGCAAGACCCAAGGCGCGTCATGGACTGCACCCATCGTCATGCTTGGCGTTTTTGCGACGGCACTGTTTTACGGCGATTCGATGATTACCCCTGCCATGTCGATCCTGTCTGCGGCAGAGGGGCTTAAATATGTCAGTCCCGCCTTTAGTCCTTGGATTTTGCCGATATCAATCGCGATTATTGCAGCCTTGTTTTCGTTTCAAGCCCGCGGAACCGCGAAAGTTGGCGCTTGGTTCGGGCCAATCATGCTACTCTATTTTGCAGTGTTGGCTGGGCTCGGGTTACTGCACATGGCCAAAATGCCGCTGATTGTGCTGGATGTTTTGAATCCGCTAAACGCGCTTTATTTCTTCTATGTTGATGGATTTACGGCCTTTGTGGCGATGGGTACTGTGGTGTTGGCTGTTACTGGCGCAGAGGCGCTTTATGCCGATATGGGGCATTTCGGGCGCAAGCCGATTGCCTATAGCTGGCTTGTGTTTGTGTTGCCGGCGTTGATGCTGAATTACATGGGGCAGGGTGCGATGATCCTGTCGATGACGCCCGCCGAGGCAGCAGTTGCCATTCGCGATCCGTTTTTCCTGATGGTGCCTGATATCATCAGTACGCCCGTGATTATCCTGACGATTTTTGCCGCGATCATTGCCAGCCAAGCGGTTATCACTGGGGCGTTTTCGTTGACCCAGCAAGCGATCCAGCTGGGCTTTATGCCGCGGCTTAGCATCCGTCACACAAGCGAAAGTGCGGCGGGCCAGATATATATCCCATCGGTGAACTGGGCGCTGGCGATCATGGTATTGATGCTTGTGTTGTTCTTCCAATCATCGTCCAATCTTGCTTCGGCTTACGGCATTGCAGTGACTGGTGCGATGTTCATCGACACCTGCTTAATCTCGGTCGTGTTGCTGTCACTTTGGAAATGGCCAAAATGGAAAGCACTGCCGGTTCTGGCCGTCTTCTTCATCGTCGATTTTGCGTATTTTGGTTCAAACCTGTTGAAAGTGCCATCTGGCGGTTGGGTGCCGCTGGCAATCGGGCTTGTTATCTTCATGCTTCTCACCACTTGGTCGCGCGGACGTGCTTTAATGCGCGAACGCATGGCCGAAAGCACGATGCCGATGGATATCTTTATCAAATCGGCCTCTGGCAGTGCTCAGCGCGTTCCGGGCACGGCCATCTTTATGGCCTCCACCAGCGCAGGTGTCCCGTCAGCTTTACTACATAATATCAAACATAACCGCGTGCTGCATGAACGGATCATCATCCTTACCGTCGAAATCGTCGATGTACCGTATGTTGATGAGACAAAGCGCGCGACTTGCAAGACGATGAACGAAGGTTTTTACCGCGTCATCCTACGGTTTGGGTTCTTGGAGGAAACAGATGTTCCCGCCGCACTCGCTAAGGTTGATCTGTGCGGCTCACCTTTTGAAATGATGCAGACCAGCTTTTTCCTCTCGCGTCAGACGCTTATCGCCTCAAAAGCGCCCGGCATGGCGATATGGCGAGAAAAAGTCTTCGCATGGATGTTGCGTAATGCAGCGAATGCAATGGAGTTCTTCCGCTTGCCGTCAAACCGCGTCGTCGAATTGGGTAGCCAAGTAGAGATTTAGTCCAAAACGGATGTGAATCTATAAATGGCAGGGGCTTGCCACAATGAGAAACTATCGCTAAGAACAAACACAGAACTTGTGTAGGAACTTGACTTGGCGTCTGATGCACCCCTTTTACTTTTGTTTGATCAGCCGCTTGCTGACATGAGGCAACAGCTTCACGCGCTCGCCGATAGCAGTTCTGATCTTGCTATCGAAATGTCATCGGACCAATCGTTTCTGTCAGCAAAGGTGCAGCAGGGCAGTGTTGGCTTTGATGTGATCTGGACCGAGGCGGAGCCAGTCTTGTCGGGTTACCGTTCCGTATTTCTTGGCAATCTTGTCCCCGAAAAATCGGTCCTCTTGTCGGTAAATTTGACTGAGGATTTGTCGGGTGGTGAGCGCGTAGCGCCGATTGCAAAGGCCTTGCTCGTTTTTGGAGCACGGATTGCGCGACAGCTGCCGGTAAAGGCTGTAATATGGACGCCTGCCAAAATTATTTCTGACCCAGCATTTTTCGCCGAGAATGTTGAAAACTATGCCAGGGGAGAGGTCTTCCCTGTGCTGGTAACCGTTGATTTCGATTATGAAGATGAAGAGCGCAGCTTGCGTTCATCGGGTCTGGCTTGGTTCTCTAGTCAAGAAATTGAACTAAGCGGCAGTGGTTTGCACGGACAGGATTTGGTGCGTCGCGCTGTGCGGTTGGTGCATGATATCGCTACAAACGGGGCAGTGGTGGCGCATCAATTGGTGCCTGATCTTGATACTGACAAGCTAATAGAATTGATACCGCAGCCGGCAGGCGATGTTTTGCGTTGCGAAATTCTATCCAAAACAGCTACAACTCTACGGGCCACTTCGTTTCATTGAAACTACCCTCTGTAGAAATAGGGGGTAGAAACATGGGGAGTGTGATGTGCAAATGGTGTCGTTCCGGCAAGTGCGATCAAACATCCGGATACCTGGCTTTAACTGCCATCATATCATTCCGCATCAGGTAACGGATGCGTTAGTTTTTGGTCTATTTTTTGGGATGATGAAAAGTGTCGGTTTTTCCGCAGATGATTTCATTGCAAATGGTATGCACCTGCCATGCAATGAAAAAACCGCGTATATGATTGGTCGACCGATCCATCGGGGCGGACATCCGTTATACAACAAACTCGTTGCCGAACAGATTGCCCAAATTCAGAATCTCACAATTTCAGAGGCGTACCTTGCACTGATCGCGCTAATATCTAATTTGAGATCGGCACTTAGTATCTCAAATCTGGATGACTTAAACAGCATCCGGAAACCTATGAGCCTGATGCTTTGGCGCGACCTGGAATCGATCGAGATTATCGGTGCTGCGCGCATGCACATGCCGCGTTTGCCCTAAGGCAGATCAAGGCTGTCAATATCGAAAAACGAATAATTGGTCGGGACGAGAGGATTCGAACCTCCGACCCCCACACCCCCAGTGTGATGCGCTACCAGGCTGCGCTACGTCCCGACCGTGAGGCGATTTCGGGCTGGAGACTTCCGGCGTAGCGAAACCGCATCAATTCGTAAGCCCGCGCCTATATGGACCACACATCTGAAAAGCAAGCGCCCAAACCCGTTATCCGTTGCGCGGCTTAAGGCGTCATGATAACGGCCCGCCCTTGGAATAAGTGCGGCTCGCGCTATATGGGTTATAACGGTAATTAGGGGACGAACGATAATGGCTTCAATGCTGGTTTTTTCGGCAGCGGCAACAGGCACCGGTGGTGCAGGCGGTGCCGCATTCTTTATGCAGATCGTTCCTTTGCTGCTGATCTTTGTGGTGTTCTATTTTCTGCTTATCCGCCCGCAGCAAAAGCGTGCAAAAGAGCATGAAGCGAAATTGAACGCGGTGCAGAAAAATGACGAAGTGGTGACCGGCGGCGGATTGATGGGTAAAGTGACGAAGGTTGCGGATGACCATATCGAAGTCGAAATCGCGCCGAATGTTCGCGTTAAAGCGTTGAAATCTACGCTGTCCGACGTGAAAAGCCGCAGCACTAAGCCTGCGAACGATTGACCTGCGCTGCGGCGTAAACTCCTAACCCGTCTTAAAGTCTGGTTCTATCATGCTCGATTTCCCTCGCTGGCGTATCTGGATGTTGCACGCATTGATTGCGTTTTCCTTTTTGCTTGCCATACCTAGCTTTTTGCCGAAAACGACGCTCGATCAACTGCCATCATGGGTTGCAAAGCCGACGATTAACCTTGGTCTCGATCTTGCGGGTGGCAGTCACATCCTTTTGGAAGCAGACAGTGTTCAGTTAGAACGGGATCGGCTGGAGTCGCTTGAGGATAGTGTGCGAAATGCAATGCGCCGGGCCGAGCCAAAGGTTGATATCGACACAGTGACGCGGACTGGTGGGGCATTAAGCTTTATTGTGACCGAGGCCAGTAAGATCGATGCCGCGCGCAAAGCTTTGGAGCCGGTTATTGCCAATAACCAAGGCGGCCGTGACTGGAATATCGCGATTACAGATGGCAACCGCATCACATTGAACCCGGCAGGAACGGGCAAGACCGATTCACTCAATCGCGCGATGGACTCGGCAAAGGACGTTATCGACCGGCGCATCAATGCGCTGGGCACGCTTGAGCCGACTATCATCCGTCAAGGGCCAGACCGGATTGTTGTGCAGGTTCCCGGGCTAGAAAATCCTGAAGCTTTGAAAGCATTAATCGGCAAAACCGCAAAGTTGGAGTTCAAGCTGGTCGATGAAGCCGCGAATCCAGACGACACACTGAAAGGCAAAGCGCGCGTTGGCAGCCAAGCACTGCCCTATCCAAGCAACCCCAGCGGCATTCCGTTTCTCGCCGTACGAAGGCTTGGCGGTATTCAGGGCGACCAACTGACAGGTGCGCAGCAGAGCTTTGACCAGCAAACCAACGAACCAGTCGTTATTATTCAGTTCAACAGCGAAGGCGGGCAGAAATTTGCACGTATGACACAGCAGAACACCGGCAAGCTGTTCGCGATTATTCTCGATGGACAGATCATTTCCGCTCCACAGATTAACGAACCGATCCTTGGCGGTTCATCGCAAATTTCTGGCAGCTTTACGGTGGAGAGTGCCAACCAATTGGCAATTGCTCTTAACTCTGGCGCGTTGCCGGTTGACCTGAAAGTCGTTGAGGAACGTTCTGTCGGCCCTGATCTTGGTGCAGACTCGATCCGGCGCGGGATGATCGCGGCGATGATCGGGACGACGGGTGTGCTTGTTTGGATGCTGCTCGCTTATGGCCGGTTCGGCGTTTATTCCTGTTTTGCGCTGATCATCAACGTTGCAATGATCCTTGCCGTTATGGCAATGGCAAATCTGACGCTGACGTTGCCGGGGATCGCTGGATTTGTTCTAACAATTGGCGCCGCAGTGGATGCGAACGTCATTATTAACGAACGAATACGTGAGGAACGACGACGAGGCCGGCGTGTATCGCTGGCGGTTGAACATGGCTACTCCGAAGCCAGCCGCGCGATTTTTGATGCCAACATCACCAACGTAATTGCGGCTGTTTTGCTGTTTTTCATCGGCTCTGGCCCGATCCGCGGTTTTGCCGTCGTTCTAATGATCGGTATCGTTACTTCGGTCTTCACAGCAGTCACGCTGACGCGCATGTGGGTTGCCATCTGGTTGAAACGTAACCGTCCCCAAGAAATCCATATTTGAGGATATCGGCGATGAAACTCCTGAAACTCGTTCCCGATGATACCAATATCGGCTTCCTGAAATGGCGGAACATCGCGTTCAGCATTTCGATTTTGCTGATGATCGCGTCTATGGCGTTGCTCTTTACCAAAGGACTGAACTACGGCGTCGACTTTATCGGTGGGCAGATGATCCGCACGACCTTTGTCGGGGAGAAAGTGGCACCGGTTGAGGAACTGCGCAATACCGTTGGTTCGCTGGGCTATGGCGACCCAACTATACAGCGCTTCGGAGCAGAAAATCAGGTTTCGATTCGAATGAAGCTGCCCGATGGCGCGGATAAAAAGCCGGAACTGGCCAACGTGATGGCCGATAAAATTGTCGCCAAGCTGAAGGAAAAGCATCCGTCTGTCCGCATTGACGGCGTGGACTCTGTATCGGGTAAAGTATCAAGCGAATTGTTTTCTGATGGCATTATGGCGTTGCTCGCCGCTTCGCTGGGTATCGGGTTATACATCTGGTTTCGTTTCGAATGGCAGTTTGGTCTTGGGGCGATCTGGGCATTGGTTCACGACGTCACGCTGACGCTTGGCCTCTTCTCATTGACGCAGATGGAGTTCGATTTGAACACCATCGCGGCCTTGCTAACGATCATCGGCTATTCGCTGAATGATAACATCATCATCTATGACCGGATTCGAGAGAATTTGAAGAAATTCCGCAAGATGGATATCACCGCTTTGCTAGATCTTTCGGTCAACGAGACGCTGTCACGCACAGTGATGACGAGCCTGACAATCCTGACGCCGTTGGTGGTGCTCGTGTTCTTTGGACCTGACGTTATATTCGGCTTCAGCGTTGCCATGGCATTCGGTATTTTCGTCGGAAGCTATTCATCAATTTATCAGGCTGCACCAATCTTGATCTGGCTGAAAGTGACGCAGGACAGCTTTGTTCCGGCAGAAACGGTGAAACTTAGCAATTTGAATAACAACAGCGAAGGCGTGGTTTAGGCGGCGGCTATGGACCGCCAATAGGCGACCAGCGCCTTGCCATTTCGTTCCCAGCTATAATCGGCCACGACCGCAGCAACATCTGCGCGTTCTGGTGGATTGCTTAGCAGCTCGCGCACGGCTTTGGCTATCGCGCCTGCTTTGCGTTCAATAATCCGTCCGCCTGCATCGCCAGTGATAACTTCGCGCGCACCCCCTGCGTTGGTGATAACCAACTGCGTGCCGCAGGCGAGCGCCTCTATCCACGCATTGGCAATGCCTTCGCTTTCGGACGGCAGCACGCACACATCGGCTGCCTGAACATGCCGCGCGACCTCGCTGTGCGGAAGAGAGCCGAGAAAGTGAACGCGGTCAGCCACACCTTGATCCCGCGCCAGTTGCCGCAGCATCGACAGGTCTGGCCCGTCGCCGATGATTGCGAGGCGAGCATCAGGAATTTGCGCAAGAGCCTCAATGGCAAAGGCTTGCCCCTTGCGAGAGATAAGCGCACCCACAGTGACTAGCAGCGCGCCGTCGGTCGGCAGATCAATCCGCTGGCGCAGGTCGGCGCGGGGTTCGCTGGCGACTTGAAACAGCGACCGATCGATGCCGGTGCGGTGGACGAGGATTTTTGCCGCATCGATGCCGAGCGCCACAATGTCGGCTTTGATTGCTTCTGACACCGCGAGTAGCCCAGCTGCGCCCCGTGCAGCGTCGATGATCTGTTCGCGGCAGCCGGGAACCGTCGTCCAATGGTGAATGTCGGCACCGCGTGCTTTGATCGAGTAGGGGACGCTAAGTGCGTGCGCTATCTGCATCGCGGCGGGGCCATCGGGCCAGAAAAACTGCGCATCGACCAGATCAAAGGGCTTTGCTGCGTGTAGCTCACGCGCCAAGCGCAACACTGCCTTCACAATGGCATTTGCATTGCGGCTAGGGCTCAGCCCCGGCAACAGAGTGAAGCGCGGGCGATGGATGCCCCCATCAAGCAAAGGCAATGCGGCTGCATTGCGATAGCGCGGATGGATATGGCCAAGTGGCCAAGGCGGCAGACCGTTGGGGCAGAAGCGCACGATATCAATGTCGCTGTCCGCATCGGCCGCATCCAACGACAGCTGCACAAAACGCCCGAAATTGGGCGCAGCGGCCGAGGGATGGAGCGTCGAAAGCGCGAGAACACGCATTACAGCGATCGGACAAGCTTGACGGCGCGTCCAATCCATACAGGGTCAGCAACGACTTGCTGCCGCGCCCCTGCCGCCAATGGCAACAAATGCAATTTGCCATCGTCTCGGCCCAGCAACCGGCCAAAAAGGAACCGACCTGCGGGGCGCGGAACCAGCACATCACAATTCAGCGCTTCGCCGAAATGTTCAGGCGAAAGCCGTTCCAGCCACAGCTCGTCTCCGCGCCGGTAATCACCAATGCTGTCGGTCACGCGCAAGCCCAGCATTTCGCCGAGCAGGCGCGGTGCCAATACAATGTCAGCCTTATTGGGGGCGTAAGCACCATCAACGCCGAGATGCGCAGCGACAGGTAATTCCTGCTGATCGGGTAATTGCACCAGCTCGCTTGCATCAACGCCGAGTGCACCCGCAATACGGTTCAGCCAACCTAGAGATAAGGTGCGCGTCCCCGTTTCTAGCCGCCCGATAGTTTGCGCGGTTGTCGGCGGATTACAGCGTTCAGCGACATCGAACAGGGTCAGCCTTTTGGCTTTACGCACTTCACGGACGCGGCTCAGCATATTTTTCTCCAACCAAATAGGTTTCTTACTGTCCTACAAACACGCGTCTTTGGCAAGTCGTTTTCTGATGATTCGTCCAAAGGAGAGTTTATGCCCAGGAAATCCAACGCCGATCTGT
This sequence comes from Sphingomonadales bacterium, assembly GCA_031374785.1. Classification (GTDB taxonomy): domain Bacteria; phylum Pseudomonadota; class Alphaproteobacteria; order Sphingomonadales; family Sphingomonadaceae; genus Sphingorhabdus_B. Next base: position 19,089 of record JANMGR010000096.1, read on the forward strand.
TCCAAGACCCTAGGACTTTGGTGGAGCGCGCTGTGCCCGATCCCGATTTCATGGGCGGAAAAGCCAAACGCCCCAGACGAACCGTAACGGTGAACCTAGCGGAGTCTCCTTTGGCTTGGCTGCACACTTATGGTCATTTGTCCGACCGCCAGTTTCTAGCGGGGGAAAAACTGCGCAGCGATTTTGAACGAGGCGGGCTGGCTCCGCGTGTGACGATGTCGTGGGAGCATATGCCGATTGCGCGCGGAAAACGCAGCGCGCCTTCGCCCAGCAACCCGACCGACAAGATGCTCAGTGCGAAACAAAGGTTTGAGGGCGCAGTGGAGGCTTTAGGCCGCGACCTTTCGGACATCGCTTGGCGCGTGATTTGTGCAGGCGAAGCAATGCCGGTGGCGGAAAAATCGATGGGTTGGCCCGCGCGTTCCGGCAAGCTGGTGCTGCGGATCGCGTTGGATAGGCTGTCCGATTATTACCGGCTGCCCGGTAGCTAGCTGGCGAAGGCTTCAACCATCTCCGCCAGTTCCAGCCAGCGCTCTTCCCCTGCGTCCTTTTCGGCGCGCAACGAATCCGCCAGCGCGGTCAGTTCGGTAAAGCGCGCATAATTGTTTGTGTAGAGCTTTGGGTCCGCCATTTCCGCCTCGGCTTTTGCGATTTCGGTAACAATGGCTTCGATCCGCTTTGGCAGCCCGTCATAATCGCGCTGATCCTTATATGTCAGCTTCACCGTTCTCTGTGGAGCCGCGACAGGTGCGCTCGTCTTGGCGGCTTTCGGCGCAGATTTTCTCCGCTTATCCCGCTTTTCTTCCCAATCGGCATAGCCGCCGACGATGATATCGACGATCCCCGAGCCATCAAGACCCAAAGTCAAATTGACCGTGCGGTCCAGAAAATCGCGGTCATGGCTGACGATAAGGACTGTGCCTTCATAATCGCTGATGACTTCTTGCAGCAGATCGAGCGTTTCAAGATCGAGATCGTTGGTCGGTTCATCTAGCACCAGCAAATTGGCCTCGCGCGCAAATTCGCGGGCGAGAAGCAGCCGTGACCGTTCCCCGCCCGACAAAGTCCCAATCCGCGCCTCGACCAGGCTGGGGTCGAACAGGAATTCCTTCAGATAGCCTTGAATATGTTTGCGGTGTCCGCGAACCTCAATCCAGTCACCACCGTCCGCTAGCACATCGCGGACGCGCTTTTCGGGCGACATCAGCTTGCGTTGCTGGTCGATGACAATACCGGTCAGCGTTGGTGACAACGTCACTTTGCCAACATCAGGCTGCGTTTCGCCAGTGAGCATACGGATCAATGTCGTTTTGCCGGTGCCGTTGGCGCCGACAATACCGATCCGGTCGCCGCGTTGGATACGCAGCGTGAAATCTCTGATAATCGTTCGGTCGCCAAAGCTTTTGGAAACACCGTCGGCGTTGATAACCGTTTTGGTTTTGGAATCGTCTGTTGCGGCTGCAAGTTTCGCTGTCCCTTGCTGCCCTTCCAAGGCTTTACGCGCGGCACGCAGTTCGTAAAGTTTCGTCAGGCGGCCCATGTTGCGTTTGCGCCGCGCAGTGACACCGCGTTCTTTCCAATGCTCCTCGATCTTTAGCTTGGCATCCATGCGGCTCGCGTTGCGGGCATCTTCGGCAAAAACTTGCTCGGTCCACGCTTCATAACCGCCGAAGCCGATTTCGTTGCGGCGCAGGCTGCCGCGGTCGAGCCAGAATGTCTGCCGCGTCAGCCGGGTCAGGAATGTCCGGTCATGGCTGATAACTAGGAACGCACCTTTATAGCGAGTCAGCCACTCCTCCAGCCATTCAATCGCCGCAAGGTCGAGGTGGTTGGTTGGCTCGTCGAGCAGCAACAGATCAGGCTCGCTGGCCAAGGCACGGCAGATCGCAGCGCGGCGGCGCTCTCCACCCGATGCTGTCGCAGCTTCACGGTCTAGGTCGATGCCCAGCTGGTCGGCAATCGCGCGCACTGCATATTCGGGTGGTGCTTTGGGTTCATGAAGCGCGAAATCGATCAGCCGGTCAAACGCGCCGAAATCAGGGTCCTGTTCCAGCAGGACGATATTGGCACCGGGCGATACCGTCCGCGTTCCCTTATCCGCCTCTATCTGCGCACCGATGAGGCGCAGCAACGTCGTCTTGCCCGCCCCATTACGGCCAATCAACGCCAGCCGGTCGCGCGGACCAATGAACAAGTCGATGTCTTGAAATAGCCAGCCTGCACCTTGTTGCAGGGATAGGCCTTCGTACGCGAGGATGGGGGGTGCTGACATGATGGGGCGCGGATAGGGGCAAGGTTGACCTTGCGCAAGTCATCGCGCAAATGGATTTAATGCGCATAATCTACCTCAACGGCGAATACCTCCCCGAAAACGAAGCTCAGGTTTCGATCTTTGACCGGGGGTTTCTGTTTTCAGACTCGGTGTATGAAGTTGTCTCGGTTCTTGACGGCAAGCTGGCCGATTTTGATCGGCATGTGGAGCGGCTGTCGCGGTCGATGGCTGGGCTAAAAATGCTTCACGTTCCAGCGCGCGACGATGTGCTGGTATTCTGCCGCGAGCTAGTGGCGCGCAATACAGTGACCGAAGGCGTCGTGTATATGCAGGTCACGCGCGGAAACCCTGGCGACCGCAACTTTGCCGCACCTCCTGCCGATACTGTCCCCACCATCTGCGCGTTTACGCAGGAAATGGCACTGGTTGATCGGCAAGAGGCGGAGGATGGCATCTCGGTGGTGACTTTGCCCGACAAACGCTGGGGCATGGCGCATATCAAAACGACGCAATTGCTTTATGCTTCGCTGATGAAGATGGAGGCAAAGGCGCTGGGCGCGGATGATGCATGGCTGGTACGGGATGGTTTTGTGACCGAGGGAACGTCGCAAAACGCGCATATCGTGACCGCTGACGGCGTGCTTGTCACGCATCCGCTGGACGATCAGGCACTGCACGGCATTACGCAAGTTGCGCTGAAGGAATTGGCGGCGCGTGAGGGGATTAACATCGAAGTGCGCAGCTTCACTGTGGACGAAGCGATAAATGCGGCGGAGGCGATGAACACAGCGGCCTCGGCGTTTGTCATGCCGGTCACCTGTATAGATGGCGTTCAGATTGGGACTGGCAAAGCCGGACCAATCACGCGGAAACTGCGCGATATATACATAGAATTTGCCCGCAGTTCGGCTATTTGAAGTACGATAATAAGGAGAACGATATGCGATTGGCACATTTATTTGGAGCAGCAGCACTGGCATTAACTGTCGTGCCAATGACCGCGGCGATGGCAGATGTTTTGCCGCCTTCGTCGAAAAACCCTACAGTTGCCATTGGTGCAGAAGGCACAGAGGAAAGCGCACCTGACCTTGCGAGTATCAGTGCGGGGCTTATCACCAATGATCCCAATTCAGAGGTTGCATCGGCAAAAAACAACCGTGATTTTACCAAAGTTTTGGCGGTGGTGAAAAAATACAAGATCGCGGCAAAAGATATACAAACGTCTAGCGTGTCGGTTCAGCCCAAATATAATTACACGGACAAAGGCGAAGAGGAGGATGGCTTTACCGCAACCAATTCCATCACGATCACGATGCGTGACTTGGCCAAGATTGGCAATCTGATGGCCGATCTGGCAGATGCAGGCGCTAACAACATTAGCGGTCCTTATTTTGCCCTTGAGGATAAGGATGGTTTACGAGACAAGGCACGCGAAAAGGCCTTTGATAATGGTCAGCGCCGGGCACTTGCCTATGCGCGCAAGGCGGGCTTTAAATCGGTGCGGCTGCTGACGATCAATGAAAATGCTGGTGAAATGGCCTATGGTGATGCTGCCTATGCAAGCGCTAAGGCAGCTGCGGAAGCTGCCGGATCGGCTATGAAAATGGATGTTGCGCAAGCCCCTATCGAACAGGGCCTTGTCTCCGAAACTGTCTTTGCCAATTTTCTGTTCGAAATGACCCCATAGATTTACAGCAAGAAACATACTTGCCAAATTCTGACGATGACATTCAGATTCCATTCAATGCAGCAAACTAAAAGGATGAGAGTATGAAAAACCGCTTCGCCCTTTTTGTTGCAGCCGCTGTCCTTGCGACCGGCGTCTCGCCTACTTTCGCACTCGCGCCAAA
>JANMGR010000058.1:0-10777 GCA_031374785.1 Sphingomonadales bacterium
GCCTCGACACGGCGGACGAGAACACGGTCATGTAATGGACGAAATTTCATAACATGCCTTTCTATATCTAAAAGGGTTGGTGGCGCGACGGAGAGCCAGAAGAGGTTCCTCCCCCACACCTGAATCGCGATTAGCACTCAATGATTGCGAGTGCTAACGAGGGTGAAATAGGGATTAACGCGGTAAGGTCAAGCGGCTCGGGTAAATAAATCACACATCGCGGTAACAATATCGGCGACGCGTGCGAACCACCGGATGAGAGCGGCAGTGAGCCGGTTCTCCTAGCCGAATTTTGGCTGGCCCCTATTCCTAAATATGGAGAATCCGATGTCTGCTTCCACCCTTAAACTAACCGCCGCTGCTGCTTTGATTTCGGCCGCCGCCGCATTGACCGCAATCCCCGCAACCGCTGCAAAGCCTGCCAAAGAACGCTGCTATGGCGTATCGCTTGCTGGTAAAAATGATTGTGCAGCAGGCGCTGGCACCAGCTGCGCTGGCACCTAGACCAAAGATTATCAGGGCAATGCTTGGAAATATGTCGCTAAGGGCCAGTGCGCAAAAATGGGCGGGTCTCTGAGCGCCAAGGACGGCAATATGAAGCCCGAAACGATGATGAAGAAATAACGCTGGATCGACTTCACACAAAGTCGTGCTAGGATTTGCGGATGGACATGATTGCGTCACCTGCGTGGAGCCTGCTCCCCCTTCCCCTGAGGGCAGGATTGGGCCTTAAGCCGCAGCATTACGACGCAATTCTCGACCCCGAATGCCCCTTGGGTCGCCCATCTTGGGTCGAGGTTCATCCGCAAAACTATTTTTCAGATGGCGGGCCGCCACATCGCTGGCTGTCCACCATTGCCGAAATTCTGCCGATCAGCTTTCATTCGGTCGGGCTGTCTTTAGGCAGTGCTGAGGGGTTAAATTGCGGCGATCTCGAAAAACTGGCGGTGCTGTGCGAACGCTACCGTCCTGCGATGGTGTCCGACCATCTCAGCTTTAGCGGCAATGCGCATGACCGTTTTGCCGACTTGCTGCCCGTTCCCTACACTAATGAGTCGCTCGACCATTTCACCGTTCAGGTGGACCGCGTGCAGCAACGGCTGGGGCGGCAAATGCTGATCGAGAACCCGTCTTGCTATCTCGCCTATCGCGACAGCCAGATGTCGGAGGTGGAGTTTTTGGTCGAGTTGATCCGGCGCACCGCTTGCGCCTTGCTGCTCGATATCAACAACATCGTTGTGACCACCGGCAACCTTGGGGGAGCGGCTGAGGATTATCTTGCCGCCATCGACCCCGATTGGGTTGGCGAAATTCACCTTGCGGGACATGCGACCGAGCAGCATGACAGCGGGCCGATCTACATTGACGATCATGGCAGCGCGGTGAGTGCGCGGGTATGGGAGCTATATGCCGACTTCATCCAGCGCGCCGGAGCAAAGCCAACATTGATCGAGTGGGACACCGATGTTCCAGACTATGTAATTTTGATGGAAGAGGCTGACAAGGCGGATGCGGTGCTGTTGGAAGCAAATCATGCTTTCGCTTGAAGCTGCACAGGCGAATTTTATTGCGACGATCAATGACGGTCCAGATGCGCTCGACCATGTACTCTTTGATGGCCCCATAGACCGCGTTATGCTTGGCCTGAAAGCGCACGCCAACACCATCAGCCACGCACGCTTGGTCGCGCTGGAAGATACGTTTCCGCTGACGCTAGAGGCGTTGGGTGGCGAACAGTTCAACCAATCATCGCGTGCCTATGTTGAAACATCTGAAGCGCGAGCGTGCGACGCCAACACTATCGGCAAGCCATTTCCTGATTTCCTTCAAGCGACGCTTACTGATCGGACAATCGTCGAACTCGCCAACATCGAATGGGCTTGGCTAGAAAGCTATCATGCTGCCGAGGCCGTGCCGTTGTCACTAAGCAACTTGGCCGACTTGGATGAGGCGTCACTACTCGCCTTGCCTGTCGCGCCCCATCCATCTGTAAGGCTTGTCCGTACCTTGCACCCACTTGCCACCCCGCTTGGGGAAATCTCGGGGTTGCGCCCTTACGCAATCCTAACCTTGCGACCCGAAGCCGAAGTCCGGCTGCTCCCTTTCGCAGAAATCGACGTCGCCATTTTTCGGGCCGCACAACAAAAAGACGCAACGCTGGGTAACCTTTTGTCTGCCGTCATCGAACAGGCCAGTATCACCGATCCAGCAGGGCAGGTGATGCAACTGATCGGTGCAGGCGCGCTGGTCAAAAGGGGATGACCGGGCATGAGAGCACTTTCAGGATATTATGGCCGCGCAGTCGCGCTGGCCTCCACGCCTTGGTCAGAGGCGATCATGCTGGTGTTCGTGCGGATATCGCTTGCCGGGATTTTCTGGCGATCTGGGCGGACCAAAGTGATTGAAAACACTTGGATCATGCTGAGTGATAATACCAAAACCCTTTTTGAAAACGAATATGCGGGTGTTCCGTTGCCGTCTGAACTGGCCGCGCGACTTGCGCTTGGCGCTGAACATCTGTTTCCGATCCTGCTCGTTCTTGGCCTTGCCACACGATTTTCGGCGCTGGCATTGCTGGTGATGACATTGGTGATCCAGATTTTCGTCTATCCCGAGGCGTGGTGGCAGGTGCACATCATCTGGGTCGCATTGGCGTTGGTGTTGATCGTGCGTGGTGGCGGAACGCTGTCGCTCGACTACTGGATCGCAGCGCGCAAATGATCGCACGAGAGGAAACTTTGCGCGATTTAATGACGCTGGCTCAGCGCGGCGATAAACAAGCCTATTCGGTGCTGCTCGAGCAATGCAGCCTGTGGCTATCACGCTTCTTCAAACAGAAAATTGCACCCGACGCGGTCGATGATCTGGTGCAAGACACGCTGATTTCGCTCCACCGCAAACGCGCGAGCTATGATCCGGCACGGCCCTTTTTGCCTTGGTTGGCTGCCATCGCGCGCTATCGCTGGGTCGACCGGCTCCGCCAAACCTATCGCCATGCGACCAGCGAGCTGCAGGATATCCACGGCACCGAAAGCCATGAAGACGTCGTCGGCGCGCAAATCAGCATCGCCCGCTTGCTCGACCAAATCCCGGCAGGGCAAGCCGAGGCCATCCGGCTGGTGAAAATCGACGGCCTCAGCATAGCCGAAGCGTGCGCTAAATCGGGCCAGTCCGAACCGCTGATTAAAGTAAATATACATCGTGGTATCAAACGATTAACCGCGTTAATTGAGAGTGATTAAGAATGATACAGCCCTTTGACATTCAAAGCTTGGTCGATGATCTTGAACCTGTGCGCAGCGTAAATCCAAGGCGGTCGATGGTGTTGCCAGTCGCTGCGATGCTGCTGGCACTTGCTGTCGTTGTTTTTTGGCTTGGCCCGCGCGGCGACATTGTGGCGGGTGAGCCGAGCAGCATGTTCCTGTTGCGCGGCGGCATGTTGTTATTGCTTGGCTTAGCCAACCTCTGGGCTGTTGTCCGCATGGCAAGTCCGTCGGTCGGTCGGCATGACAACGGCTGGAAAGTGGCGCTCGCGGCCGCTGCTTTATTCCCGGCTGCCGCCATATTGGTGGCGATGAAACGAGATCCGATGCCCGAAATTACCGCGACGCGCGACGGCATGGAGTGCCTACGGATGAGTGTGATGTCGGGGCTGTTCACTGCAATCCCGATGGTTTTGCTGTTGCGCGGCGGCGCGCCAACATCACCAAACCGCGCGGGTTGGATAACGGGAGTGGCTGCAGGCGGGCTTGGCGCCTTTGCCTATAGCCTGCACTGCCCCGCAAACGGCATTATCTATATCGGGTTTTGGTACACGCTGGCGGTTGGCATTTGTGCCGTGCTAGGGCGGCTGGTGGTGCCTAGGCTTATCCGCTGGTAATCAGTTTCGCGTCGGCAGCCATGTACGCCAGAGGGACCCGTGTGGACAGCAACTTCATCTCAATGCCCGTCGGTTCGCATCACCTTCATATTGGCGCCAGACCCAATTATCATTGCCAGTATCTCAAATCCTGATGCAGGCTTTGCTGCCTTTAACGCAGCCAATTTTGCGTCATCGGATGGATAATCCGACAGCGCGTAGGCGGCGCGATAGAGGTAAATTTTGTCGCCTTTAATCACGGCTATTTTAGTTCCCGCCAGTTGCGATGCCGCAAACAAAGCTGCTTTCGCATCGATAAAACCGTTAATGAGACCTCCCGACAGTTCCGTCGAACCGGGAATGTTGGCAGAGCGAATTTTTCCAAGTCGTGTCGCCTCGAATACATACGCGTCGTTATACCGACCGCCGACGAGCGGAATGGCGACATCGTTCTGTTCCAATCGCGCCGATGTTCCGGCAGCAAAAGAGATTTCGACAGCAACAGCCGCACAGTCAGATGGCATTTCTATCCGGTTTTTTTGCAGCTCAACCAACATAGTATCGACGAGCTTTTGCTGCGCATCATTATATGCAGAGCCCGACAACGCGGCAGAATTCAGTTTCTGCATAGCTTCAAACATGGCGGGAGAGCCTAAAAATAGCGAATAGCTAACTTCGCCATCACATCGACTGTTGAGAACAACGACTTCATTTCCGCGCTTTAGAGTCTGATTATACGAATTCCCTAAAGACGCGGCGCGTGCCGCCTCTAGCGTGTCCCATTTCGTTTGAAAGTTACCTTCTTCCGTCACAAGGCTGATGATGCGTCCCCATGATTGCGCAGCCGCCGGTACCGGCGGTTGAGCCTGCATCGTTGCACCGCACAACAAAGCGGCTATCACGACAGCGCCGTCCCACGTTTTTATCATCATCGGCATAGTCAACTTCCCTATCCTTCGATTACCGAAACTCGCTCAACTGCGAACTATTAATGGTCCCGCGCAGGCAATCCAGCCGCCCTCAATGCCGCGTGGGCTTCGGCAATGCTATATGTTCCAAAGTGGAAGATCGAGGCAGCCAGTACCGCACTTGCATGACCCTTAGTGACACCCTCCACCAGATGATCGAGCGTTCCCACGCCACCGCTGGCGACCACTGGCACGTTGACGGCGTCCGCAATCGTGCGGGTCAGTTCCAAGTCAAACCCGGCCTTGGTTCCATCGCGGTCCATGCTGGTGACGAGTAGCTCGCCAGCTCCCAATTCCGCCAATCGCAACGCATGTTCCACAGCATCAATGCCTGTAGGTTTACGCCCGCCATGCGTGAATATCTCCCAGCCGTCGCGTCCGTCGGACCAGCGTTTTGCATCGACCGAAGCAACAACGCACTGGCTGCCGAACCGTTCGGCAATATCGGCGACGACTTCGGGCCGCGCCACCGCCGCGCTGTTCACCGCGACCTTGTCAGCCCCCGCGAGCAACAAAGCCCGCGCGTCCTCTACACTGCGCACCCCGCCACCAACGGTCAGCGGCATAAAGCACACCTCCGCTGTCCGCCGGACAACATCGATAATCGTCTCGCGACCCTCATGAGACGCACCAATATCCAGAAAGCAAAGCTCATCCGCCCCCGCCGCATCATAGGCCTTGGCCTGCTCAACGGGATCTCCTGCGTCGATCAAATCAACAAAGTTCACACCCTTAACAACGCGGCCATTGGCGACATCTAGGCAGGGAATGACTCGGATACGGACGGTCATGCCTTATTGGCCATCGCGATCGCCGTCGCCAAATCCAGCCGTCCATCATAAATAGCGCGACCGGTAATCACGCCCTCTATCCCGTCCTGCGAATGGAGGCTGAGGATGTGGATATCGTCCAGACCCTTTACCCCGCCGCTGGCGATTACCGGAATGCGTACAGAACGCGCCAGTTCGACCGTCGCGTCGATATTGCATCCCGTCAGCATCCCGTCGCGGCCAACATCGGTGAACAGCAACGACGCAACGCCTGCATCCTCAAACCGGCGCGCTAGATCGACCACCGGTATGTCAGATGTCTCCGCCCAGCCTTCGGTGGCGACAAAGCCGTCGCGGGCATCGACGGCTACAACGATGCCGTTTTCATATTCACGCGCCATGTCTTTGACGAACTGCGGGTCTTTCAGCGCCGCTGTACCAATCACCAGCCGCGCAACGCCCATGCCGAACCAGCGTTCAACGGTTTGCGGATTGCGGATGCCGCCGCCCAATTGAATATAGCCGGGGAAATTTTCGATAATCCCCTCAACCGCTTCGGCATTCTCGGGTTTTCCCGCAAACGCGCCGTCCAAATCTACCACGTGCAGAAACTCCGCGCCCTGCTGCGAAAACAACAAAGCCTGCGCCGCTGGGTCATCGGCATAGACAGTGGCGCGGTCCATATCGCCCTCGGCAAGCCGCACAACTTCGCCGCCTTTTAGGTCGATTGCGGGAAAGACGATCACAAAACTCTCTTTCTTCTTTGCGGCTTAGCGCCTTTGCGCGAACCCCTATTTTTTTCGCGCAAAGGCACTAAGCCGCAAAGACAAGCTGTAAAAACGATCAAAGCTTCCACTCCAAAAAGCGTTGCAAGAAGTTGATTCCATAGACTTGGCTTTTTTCGGGGTGAAACTGCACGCCCAATATATTGTCTCGGCCAACAGCTGCCGTCAGCGCGCTACCATGATGGGTTGTGGCCAAAACGTCCGCGTCATCGGCTGTTTCGAAATGATAGCTATGCAAGAAATACGCTTCGCCCGCCGCAAGAACAGGATGCGGCGCACCTAGCGTCACGTCGTTCCAGCCCATATGCGGGACTTTGATGTCGGGCGTTGGTTCAATCGCCCGCACCGTCCCGCCGATCCAGCCAAGGCCCGTATGCGTGCCATGCTCAACCCCAGTATCCGCCAGCAACTGCATCCCCACGCAAATGCCAAGGAAGGGAACGCCCTCAGTCCGCACGCGCCGATCCATAGCTGCAACCATGCCGTCAATCGCCGACAGCGCGCTCATGCAATGCGCAAATGCGCCAACACCTGGCAAAACAATCCGATCAGCCTTGGCCACAACATCGGGATCAGCGGTCACGACAACACCCGCCGCCCCCGCCGCCTTTAGCGCATTTTTGACCGATTGGAGGTTGCCTGCGCCGTAATCGATCAGCGCGAGGGTCACAATATGCCTTTAGTCGATGGAATCGCATCGGCCTTGCGCGGGTCAATCTCGACCGCCTGCCGCAAAGCACGCGCCAATGCTTTGTAACAACTTTCGACAATATGATGGTTGTTGCTGCCGTATAGATTCTCGACATGCAGTGTAATTCCCGCTGCGGTCGCAAAGCTGTGGAACCAATGCTCGATCAGCTCTGTATCCCATTCGCCCAGACGCGGCATTGTCAGGCCGACTTTCCAGACAAAATAGGGACGGCCTGATATGTCCAGCGCACAGCGCGTCAACGTCTCATCCATCGGCGCATAGGCGCTGCCATAGCGCGTAATCCCGCGTTTCTCACCCAGTGCCTGCAGCACCGCTTCGCCGACCGCGATACCGGTATCTTCAGTTGTGTGATGTTGGTCGATATGCAGATCGCCAACCGCCTTTACTTTCAGGTCAATGAGCGAATGCCGCGATAGCTGTTCGAGCATATGGTCAAGAAAACCGATGCCGGTCGAGATTTCATAAATACCCGTGCCATCCAAATTAACGTCTACGTCAATCGAGGTCTCGTAGGTTTTGCGGGCGATGCTTCCTGTGCGCATGGGCGCCGCTATACGCAACCGAGCGCAGATGGCAAGTTACGTTACGATAACAAGCATCTTGATTTGCGCGCATTCACAGTCCAATCAGTCGCGCATGAGCGAAGACAACCCCGACAGCCTGATTCCCTATGATGACGTAGTGCAAGAGGCGCTGCGTGCGGTGGTTGGACGTGTGCTCGGCGATGTCGCCAAACACGGGCTTCCGGGCGACCATCATTTCTATATCACATTCAAAACCCGCGCGCCGGGCGTGAATATCCCAGTGCATCTGATGGAACGTTTCCCCGATGAAATGACGATTGTGATGCAGCACAAATATTGGGACTTGAAGGTCGAGGCTGAACATTTTGAAATTGGCCTGTCGTTCAGCCAAGTTCCCGCGCATTTGTTCATTCCGTTTTCCGCGATCACCGCCTTTGTTGACCCAGCTGTTGATTTCGCACTGCAATTTCACGTCGAGGCCGAATCCGGCCCCGAACCGCATGACGAAGCGGGCAATGACGAAGCCATTTTCGAGACAGAAGACGGCTCCAACGTCGTAACGGTGGATTTCGGGCGGAAGAAGTGACCCTTCGACAGGCTCAGGGCAATCGGAAGGCGGCATAATGCCCACCCGCACCGAAACCGACAGCTTCGGCCCTATAGAGGTCCCCGCCGATGCCTATTGGGGCGCGCAGACGCAGCGGAGCATCGCGAACTTTCCGTTTCCACCGCATGAGCGGATGCCGTTAGGGATTATCCATGCGCTCGCTTTAGTGAAGCAGGCGGCGGCACGGGTGAACCGCAAGCATGAGCTGGATGCGAAGCTGGCGGATGCGATTGAAGCGGCGGCGGTCGAGGTCGTCGACGGCAAGCATGATGACCAGTTTCCGCTAACGATCTGGCAAACCGGCAGCGGCACTCAGTCGAACATGAACGTCAACGAAGTGATTGCCGGCCGCGCCAACGAAATGCTGACCGGCGCGCGGGGCGGCAAAACGCCTGTGCATCCGAATGACGATGTCAATAGGAGCCAGTCGTCGAACGACAGCTTTCCCACGGCGATGCATGTCGCGGTAGCGCTTGCGGTGAGCGAACATCTTGGTCCCGCAATGCAAACGCTGGGGGATGCGCTCGGCCGCAAAGCGCGCGATTGGCAGGGCATCGTCAAAATCGGCCGGACACATATGCAAGACGCTACGCCGATCACCTTGGGGCAAGAATTTTCGGCTTATGCCTATCAAATTTCGATGGCGCGGCTTGGCATCGAAAGTTCGACAGCTGGAGGCGTCCATGCACTCGCACAGGGCGGGACTGCCGTCGGAACCGGGCTGAATGCGCCCACAGGGTTCGGTATCGATATGGCTGCCGAATTAAGCGCGCTGTGCGGATTGGAGTTCCGCACGGCTGAAAACAAATTCGAGGCGCTGGCAACGCATGATGCGCTGGTTGAAGTATCGGGCCAGCTCAACACCCTCGCCGTCGCGCTCACCAAAATTGCCAACGACATCCGCTTGCTCGGCTCCGGCCCGCGATCCGGCCTTGGCGAACTCATTCTCCCCGAAAATGAACCCGGCAGCTCGATCATGCCCGGCAAAGTGAACCCAACACAGTGCGAGATGCTGACGATGGTCGCAGCGCAAGTCATCGGCAATCACACCGCAGTGACGGTGGGCGGGATGCAGGGGCATTTGGAGCTGAACGTATTCAAGCCGCTGATCGGGGCCAACGTGCTGCGCTCAATCGAGTTGCTGAGCATCGGCATGGAAAGTTTCGCCAAAAACTGCGTTGAGGGGATCGAGCCGAACCGCGAGCGCATTGCAGAATTGGTGGACCGTTCGCTGATGCTCGTCACCGCGCTGGCGCCTGTGATTGGGTATGACAATGCCGCAAAGATCGCCAAGCACGCGCATCAGAACAACCTGACGCTGAAACAATCCGCATTGGCGCTTGGGCTGGTTGACGAAGCAACGTTCGATACCCATGTCAGACCGGAAGATATGGTTTAGGATCAAAAATATGTTGAAGACACTTGCAGGTGCCGTTGTTGGCGAAGTCATCGGCCAAAAGCGCGGCCACGGATTGCTTGGCGCTGGGTTGGGCATCATCGCCACGCGGATTGCGACGCGGTCGCTGCCCGGCGCGTTGCTGGTCGGCGGAGCGTTAGTGGCCAAGGCGGTTTATGACCGGCGGAAAGTAAAGCGCGAAGTCAATGCCCCCCGCTTACCGGGATTAACTGCCGCACCCTCCACCGCAACCACCTCCGCCGCAACCCCCACTACCGGCGCAATCACCTGAGCTACCCCCTCCGCAATCGCCGCTAACGCAGGTAGTCGCTGTGCTCCCACAGCCGCTGCTGTCCCCATTTTTCTTTTTGGTAGTCCCACCGCCTGCCTTGGCCGCGATGGCTATTGTTCCAAAAATCAGGCCAAGCCCTGCAACAATTCCCCCTGCCGTCCACTCGACTGGAGTACAGGCTACAAGGGTCAATAACGGGACGACCGCATAGCCTGCCTTTTTGGGCACCATCCAGTGCTGACCGGCTGCAATGCGGCAATAGCGTATGCCAAAACGCTGCTTAGCATCCGGCCAAATATTGACTGGGGGTGCGTTCCCGAACATTTGGGCATAGGCTGCAATCGTGCGCTCATACTGCTCCAGATACCGATCATCCTCTTGTGTGCCGCCTAATGTCGGTCCGTGGTGAAGCGGACGCTCCAAAATCTGCCCGCACAATATCTCCCAATAGTGCCGCGTATAGGTCAGGTGCAGGTGCCACGCCTGATCCACCTCGTCTGACGGGGTTACCGGGTGGCCCACCGTAGCAGCCAGAAATAGGAAGCGACGATATTCGGAAAACACCCGCTGTGCATAAGCGGGCGACCATCCATTTTCAGCCGCTAGTCGTGCAGCGAATGTCAAAGCTGCGCCTTCCGGCTCGATTCGCATTTGATTAAGCTGTTCGAGTAATTGGACTTTTTTCATAACCCTCACTCCATTGCCATATTGTCTATCGTTTTAGTAGACAAAACAAATGACATTTTTGTGACAGTAAATGTGATGCCCTGATTTTTTGCGTCCTAATCCCTCCCCGTCACCCAATATCCCGTCGCCCCTGCCTGCCATTCCTTCACGCTTTCCAGCGGTGCGGCCAGCATCAGG
>JANMGR010000073.1:0-5451 GCA_031374785.1 Sphingomonadales bacterium
CGCGATGATCGCGCTGCACAATGTCGCCTATCACGAATATGAAGGCATCGCGACCGACCTTGAAGAACGCGAGCGGCTGGTGGCGGACTTGGGCGAAAAACATGCGATGATCCTGCGCAACCACGGCACGCTGGCGGTGGGTGAGACGGTCGCCGATTGCTTCCTGCGCCTCTATTTCCTTGAACGCGCATGTGATGCGCAGGTGAAGATGCTGTCGGCGGGTTACGACCGGCTGTACAATCCGCCGCAGGGAACGCCTGAAAAGGTTGAGGGGCAGACGCCTGCTAAGGGTATGGCGATGGTGTCGCAGGCGTTGGCTTGGCCTGCGTTGTTGCGCAAACTAGACCGGATTGATCCGAGTTTTAGGGATTGAGTGCGACGCGCAAGTTTGACAACTGCACTTTGTTCTGCTATTGTTCCAATCATGTTTATGGAAAATCCGATACTTGCACCGCAACACCAAATGCACGTTCGATTCGTGTGTGCAATGACTGGCGTGCAAGCACTGTCTAACATTCGCGTTGAACGTTTGGGCGGGGCATCGATTGCGCGCGAATATCAGATGTCCGCCGCGTGCTTCCAATACCGTTTAGGTGAGACCTTAGTGTGACCTTTGAACGGATTTCTGCCGATTTTTCCGCGTTTCGTTCCCATTTTGCAATGATAGGCCGCTTCGATGGCTAAACCCAAAAAACGCTATGTTTGTCAGGAATGCGGGAGCGTTGCCTCCCGCTGGCAGGGGCAGTGTGAGGATTGCAGCGCGTGGAACACGCTGATCGAGGAAGCGGGCGCGACTGTTTTTGAGATGAAGCATCATTTGCAGTCGGGCGGGCGGGCAATGGTGCTGGCGGGGCTTGATTCCGATATCAAACTGCCTGACCGAGCATCCACCGGCATCGCGGAGTTCGACCGTGCGTTGGGCGGCGGGCTGGTTGCTGGCTCAGCAACGTTGCTCGGTGGTGATCCGGGGATTGGGAAATCTACACTCCTCCTGCAAGCCGCAGCGAACCTTGCGCGGCGCGGGTTGGATGTGGCCTATATTTCTGGCGAAGAAGCGGTCGATCAGGTGCGATTGCGGGCGCGGCGGCTAGGCCTTGGCGATGCGCCAGTGCAGTTGGCGGCGGCCACGTCGGTGCGCGATATTTTGACGACTTTGGGGCAGGGCAAGCCGCCAGCTTTGGTGGTCATCGATTCGATCCAGACGATGCACAGCGATTTGATCGAAGGCGCGCCCGGCACAGTCAGCCAAGTCCGCGCCTCTGCGCAAGAACTAATTAGGTTTGCCAAGGAACGCGGCACAGCGTTGATGCTTGTCGGCCATGTCACCAAAGATGGCAGCATCGCTGGCCCGCGCGTTCTGGAACACATGGTCGATACCGTGCTGGCGTTTGAGGGCGAGCGTAGCCACCAATACCGCATCCTGCGCGCCAACAAAAACCGCTTTGGCGGCACCGATGAAATCGGCGTGTTCGCAATGGCGGAGGAGGGGCTGTGTGAGGTGGGCAATCCCAGCGCGCTGTTCTTGACCGACCGGGCAGAGCAGGTGACAGGCGCAACGGTGTTCCCCGCGCTCGAAGGCACAAGGCCGGTGCTGGTTGAAATTCAGGCGCTGACGGTGAGGCTGTCGAGTGGCGCCACCCCGCGCCGTGCGGTTGTCGGCTGGGACAGTGGACGGCTGGCGATGATTTTGGCAGTGCTAGAGGCGCGGTGCGGGCTGAGCTTCTCGACCTGTGAAGTGTATCTCAATATCGCAGGGGGTTATCGCATTTCCGATCCGGCAGCGGACATGGCAGTGGCGGCTGCTTTGGTCTCGGCACTGTCAGAACGGCCCTTGCCATCGGATATGGTGCTGTTCGGCGAAGTATCGTTGTCCGGCGAACTCCGCCCCGTCGCGCATGGCGGGCTGCGGTTAAAAGAAGCGGCAAAGCTGGGTTTCAATCAGGCGATGGTCCCACCCTCGGTCGCCGATGCCAAAGGCATTTCGACCAAGAGTTTCCGCACCCTCGCCAATCTCGTTGACCACATCCTCGGGCGCGACTAAATCCTTTAAGAACAAAAAACCGTTAGTGCTGAGTTTGTCGAAGTACGGGTTGTGCCGAGGGACGCCCTTCGACAGGCTCAGGGCTAACGGTTTTTGATTGAACCGCGCTGGAAATAAAATGACCGCACTCGATATCATCGTACTTTTCCTGATCGGCGCAGGCGCCATTTTCGGGTTCATGCGCGGTTTTGTGCAGGAGGCGTTCTCGCTGATCGCATGGGTGCTGGTTGTCGCCGCAATCCGCATATTGCACGCTCCTGTCTCGGGCCTATTGGCCGAACCAGTTGGAACAGAGGCAGGGGCAGCGGTGCTGGCGTTCATCGCGATCATTATCGTGACCTATGCATTGGGCCGCTTCATCGCCAAAAAACTAGGGGAGAAATCGCGCAAATCGGTACTTGGACCGGTGGACCGCGTGCTCGGTTTCGGCTTTGGTGCAGTGAAAGGCTTGATCGGCGCGAGCCTGATCTTTCTGTTCCTCGTCATGGCCTATGAAACAGCCTTTGGCGGCAAAGCCGAACGACCCGATTGGATGACTGCATCACGCACCTATCCGTTGCTCAATGCCAGCGGTGACGCCCTGTCGACCTTTATCCGCGAACGCCAAGACAGTGGCAGCGACAGCAAAAAAGCGTCATGAACGCCCCCATAACGCATAAGCTCTACAGCCTTGAGATTTTACGGCTGGCAACATCGCTTCCACACAATGATACCCTTGAAACATCTGACGCCAGCGCAACCTGTCGTGCGCCGGTATGCGGTAGCGAGATGACCGTCGACGTTGCGCTGAGCGATACCAACTACATAATCGGCCTCGCCATCCGCGCCAAAGCCTGCGCGCTCGGCCAGGCCTCTGCGGCGGTGTTGCGGACCAAAGCATTGGGCCAAGATACCGCGCAAATCCGCACGGTAAGCGACAGTCTGAAAGCGGCGTTGCAACACGGCAGTGGCAACTTGGCGTGGCCCGAACTTGAATCTTTTCGCTACGCCAGGCACTTCCCAGCCCGCCACGGCGCGATCATGCTGCCATTCGATACCCTCATCGCAGCACTCGAAAAGGCCGGACGCTGATGGAGGAATCCGGCGCGCATGTTTTGACCAACGTTCTTTTCGGCGGCTCGATATTGCTCGGCGCGGCGCTTGTGTCGGTGTTGATATTCCGCCGTTTGGGGCTGGGCGCGGTGCTTGGCTATCTGGTCGCCGGGATCATAATCGGGCCAGACGGGCTGGGGCTGATTGGAGAGGCCGAAACTATCCTCAGCTTTGCCGAGATCGGCATCATCTTGCTGCTGTTCCTCGTCGGGCTCGAACTGTCGCCAAGCCGATTATGGTTGATGCGCAAGGATATCCTGCTCTTTGGCCCATTGCAGGTCGCTCTCTGCGGGCTCGCTATGTACGTGATTATCTTCACGACCATGCCGTTCAGCTGGCAAGCGGCCTTGGCCTTGGCGCTGCCGCTTGGGCTATCCTCGACAGCTCAGGTCTTACCGTTGCTACAATCGCGTGGGCGGCTGAAAACCGATTATGGCGAGAAAAGCTTTTCGATCCTTTTATTTCAGGACATATCGATCGTCCCGCTGATCACGATTATCGCTGCACTCTCTCGCGCACCAACAGCTGAAGGTGCGCCAAGCGGGGGGATGTTGGCACTTTATGCGTCGCTCGCGGTCGTCGGCTTGGTTCTGGCGGGGCGTTACCTTCTGTCTCCGCTATTGAAGCTAGTTGGCCGCGTTTCCGAGCGTGAGCTGTTTATCGTCACCGGGCTGTTCGCGGTTTGCGCCAGTGCAGCTTTGATGCAGTCACTCGGTGTATCAGCGGCACTTGGCGCGTTCGTCGCGGGCGTGATGCTCGCCGAATCGCCTTATCGGCATGAGCTAGAGGCGGACATTGATCCGTTCCGTTCGATCCTGTTGGGCCTATTTTTCCTCGCTGTCGGGATGATGCTCGACCTTGATGTGATTGCAGCGCAGCCACTTTTGATTATCGGCCTTGCTGCTGCTTTGGTGCTTGTCAAAACATCGGTGATATTCGGCCTGGGCCGCATGTTCGGCCTTAACAATTCGGCCTCCATCATCATGGCTTTGTTGCTTAGCCAGGGCGGCGAATTCGGCTTTGTGCTGTTTGCCGCGGCGCAATCGGCGCAGTTGATTGAGCCCGAGGCAGCCAGCCTGTTTGGCGCGGTGGTTACGCTGTCGATGGCAACGACGCCGTTCCTGATGATCATTGCGGGCCGACTTGCTGAACGCAGCAAAGCATCGAACGTCGTGCTGGATGATCCCGAACTGGCGGAAAATTCCAGCGTGATCATCGTCGGTCACGGCCGCTTTGGGCAAAGCGTCGGGCAGATTATGCAAGCTGCTGGACACAGCATCACTTTGATCGACCATAAACCAGAACAGATCGACACCAGCGATGAATTCGGTCGCAAAGTGTTTTACGGCGATGGCACGCGGATTGACCTATTGCACCGTGCAGGGGCGGCCCAAGCGTGCGCCATATTGTTCTGCATTGACGACCGCGATCTGGATGCCGAAGCGTTAATGCCGGTGCGCGAAACTTTTCCCAAAACCAAGATTTTTGTCCGCGCATATGACAGGCGGCAAGCTATGGAATTGATGCCAGATCCCAGTCTACACATCACGCGAGAGGTGTTCGAATCGTCCGTGACTATGGCGAAACTGGCATTGCTCGCTTTGGGTGTCGATAAAGACAAAGCCGCCGAAGCTGTCGCCGAATTCCGCCGACGCGACCGGACACGGTTGAAAGCACAGTTCAAAAGCGGTGATATGCACGCTGGCGCGCAGCACAGCTTTGGCGGCGCAGATTCCGACGATCTGATTTTGGACGAAGGTTAGGCGTCAGCCTCCTCATCCAAAAACTTCGCAACATCGGCCAAATCGACATCCTTGGCCAAGAAGGTTTTCCCAATCCCGTTGGCCAACAAAAACGGCAGAGTGCCGCCCGTTTTCTTTTTGTCGTTCAGCATGTGCTTGACCAATTCCGTTCCGCTGGCTGTAACGCCAGCCTCCGACAAGGTTGTTGGGAGACCTGCTTTATGCAGCACGGATGCAGCGCGCGCAGCATCGTCCGTTCCACAATGGCCGCGCCGCACAGAGTATCGAAACGCCAGCGCCATGCCCGCTGCAACTGCCTCGCCGTGGAGCAGCCTGTCAGAATATCCCGTGTCGGCCTCAAGCGCATGACCGAATGTATGGCCAAGGTTAAGTAACGCGCGCGTTCCGCTCAGTTCGCGCTCGTCGGCTGCAACAATCCGCGCTTTTGACTGCACCGAATGCATGATGGCAAAGGTCCGCACCGCCGCATCGCCGTCAAAAAACGCTGTCACATTCATATCACAATAATCAAAAAAATCGAGATCATCGATCAGGCCATATTTCACCACCTCGGCA
>JANMGR010000076.1:0-11557 GCA_031374785.1 Sphingomonadales bacterium
ATTGATCGACGATAGCGCCAACATTAAATATGAAAACTGGTTGCCAAGTATCAATGCGAAACTGGATTTCGGTAACGGCATGCTAATTCGCGGGGCGGCATCAAAGGGCATTTCGCGACCGGATCTTTCAGCCTTTGCAACTGGTGGCGGCGTATTCGATAATACCGGCAACCTTCGCGCAGGGGGCACTCTGGCTACAGGGCCGCTGTTCCAGATATTCACCGGCAACCGCTTGCTGCGTCCGACAGAAGCGTGGAATTACGATCTGTCGTTTGAATGGTATTTTGACAAAGTCGGTTCAGTAACTGTGTCGGCGTTTTTGAAAGACATAAAGGGTATCGTCAATTCTGGCGCTGTAGTGCGTAATTTCACTAGCCCCAGTGGTGTTTCCACTGATGTTTTGGTCAACGGCCCAGTCAATGCTGATGGCGGTATTCTGAAAGGTGTCGAGGTCGCGTATCAACAGACCTATGACTTCCTACCCGGATTGCTGAGCGGGCTAGGTGCAGGGCTGACCTACACCTATGTCGATGCGGGCGATTTCAATAATGCGTCGCTAGGTGCAGAGCAAAGCCCACTGTCTGGCGGACTGCCGCTTTCAGGTGTTTCGAAGCACACGATAAACGCTGTAGGGTTTTACGAAAAGGGTCCGCTGTCATTCCGACTGGCTTACAACTGGCGCTCCGACTTCTTGCAAACTCCGCGCGACGTAATTTTCCCCTTCTCCCCGATTTATGGAGAAAGCACTGGCCAACTCGATGGCTCGATATTCTTTAAGGTAAGCGAGAATTTGAAGCTGGGCATCCAAGGCGTAAACCTGCTCGACGAGGTTACCCAGACGAGCCAAGTTATCGATTTCAGCGGAACTCGAGCAACACGCTCTGCCTTCCGCAATGACCGGCGATACACTTTCCTTGCGCGCTTCGACTTCTAACCCCCTGAATCGGTGTCGCTATAAACGGGCCTCCGTCATCAGACTGGGGCCCGTTTTCCGTTTGAGTTGAAGTCCTTTAGGGTAACACAACACGTAAGAGTTTTTTTAGCATGAGGGCCGGGAATATGAAGATTGGAGTTTCAATCGCTTTAGCCGCCAGCGTTGTCGGTGGCCCAACCTTCGCCAGCACCGAAAAGCAAAGCGAAGCTCCCAAATGGGACCTTGTATGGTCTGACGAGTTCGACGGGACAGAACTTAATAAAAAGAAATGGCAGCCGGAAAAATCCTGTTGGGGCGGCGGCAATCAGGAACGGCAATGCTATACCGGCCGCAAGGAAAACATCCGCGTTGAAAATGGCCAACTTCGCCTGATTGCCCGCGCAGAGCGTTTTACCGGACCGGACCGCCCGCCCGAAATTGCATCGATGCCTAACCCTAAAACCACGCAGCCTTTTACTTCGGGCAAAATCCGCACGCGCGGGATCGCGAGCTGGCGTTATGGCAAAATCGAGTTCCGTGCCAAGCCGCCCAAAGGTCAAGGCACATGGCCGGCGGTATGGATGCTGCCAGAGAATGACTATTACGGTGCTTGGCCTCTATCGGGAGAAATCGACATATTAGAAGGCGTCAATCTAGGTGCGACGTGCACCGAGTGTGACGGCACCGTAGGCGAGAACCGGATGCTAAGCGCGATCCATTTTGGTGACAAAACACCCAAGAATACCCACATCCACAAACGCGTTGCCCCAACCAACCTTGCTTTGCCATCCGACGATTTCCATATCTGGACGTTTGAATGGGGCGCTGGGCTAATGCGGTTTTACCTTGATGGTAAGCAATATTGGGAAGTGAAAGCTGACCAACTCTATACCGGCTCACCAAAGGCTAAGGGGAATCCGGTTGCACCTTTCGATCAGCCCTTTTACATCATGGCCAATCTCGCCGTTGGGGGGAAGTTGGCAGAAGACAATAATGACAAAGGGATAATTATGGATTCTGTCCCGGCGGAATTCCTGATTGACTGGATACGCATCTATCAATGCGCGGATGACCGCGAAACTGGGCTTGCGTGCATGCAAGGCTCCACAAAGGGCAATTAAGACATGGCGAGACGCCATCAGGCAGTCACAATAAAGCATGTAGCTGCCGATGCAGAGGTTTCCCTGCAAACGGTTAGCCGTGTGATTAATAACGAACCCAATGTGCGCCCGGCAATGCAAGAGCGGGTGCAGGCGTCGATTGACAGGTTGGGCTATGTGCCTTCGATTGCGGCGCAGCGGATGAGTGGATCGCGGTCCTACCTTATCCTCGCCATAAACGACCGTGATCGCACCATTGCCGATTGGCAGACGCGGCAGGGCACCGATTGGGTCGACCAGATGCTTCTCGGCGGCATGCTTAAATGTGCCGAACATGGCTATCGGATGATATTCGAATTGGTCGATACGCATAATGACCATGTTGAGCGCGAATTGGGCGCGACAATTGCCGCGCTTCAGCCCGATGGTGTTATCCTAACCCCCCCACATTCGGAAAACCCGTTGATCACAGGCTTTCTGGCCAAACGGAAAATACCATTTGCCCGTATCGGGTCCATTGCGCCGGGGCCCGGCATAGCGATGACAATGGACGACAAAGGGTCGGCGCGCAGCGCGACCGAATATCTGATTGCATTGGGGCATCGCCGCATCGGGTTTATTGCGGGGTCAGAAGAATATGACTTGTCAGAATGGCGCATTGATGGCTGGCGCGAGGCGATAAAGGCAGCGGGACTTTCGGACGATGGCCTTTGTGCTAGAGGTGACTTTAGTTACGAGAGTGGCGTGATCGCGGCAAACATGCTGTTTGATCTCGGCGCGCCGCCTACTGCAATCATTGCCAGTAATGACCAGATGACGCTTGCCACTTTGGACACTGCAAACCAGCGCGGGCTAAGTGTACCCGATGACTTGTCGCTGATCAGCTTCGACAATACTCCTGTCGTGCGCTTTACCGATCCGAAACTTACCGCAGTCGATCAGCCTATTGCCGCGACCTTTTCGAAAGCGGTCGAGCTGCTGATTACCAATGGCGATGCTGCAGTGCAGGATCAGCCTGTAGTCACCAAAGGCAGTCTGGTAGAGCGCAGCAGCACTCAACGCCCTCGCGACGGTGCCTGACATAGAAACCGATGCGCCTGTCCAGCAATCGGCGCGTTTTATGTATTTATACGCGCTCGCGGTGTCGGGTGGCGCAGTAGCTTATATTCCGTTCCTAACGATATTGCTTCCTGTTCGGACAACCATTCTGGTCGGTGATAACGCGCTTAATATGCTGGCTATAATTGCCTTTGCAGGGGCTGTATCTGCAAGCCTTGCCAATATCGGTTTTGGTTGGGCGAGCGATATAACAAACGCGCGGCGCCCGTGGATACTGACCGGGTTAATCCTGTCGTCTACGTTGCTCATTGCTATGCCACTTGCAACCAGTTCAGCGATGCTCATTGCAATGATTGTTGTCTGGCAAATTGGCCTCAACATGATGCTCGCTCCGCTCGCCGCTTGGGCGGGCGATAGCATTCCAGATTCGCAAAAGGGACTGCTCGGAGGCCTCATGTCGCTTGCTCCGGCCTTAGGGGCGGTGTCTGGCGCTTTTGTGACCTTGCAAGGGTTTGCGCCAATTGAAGCACGCGAGCCCATGATCGCAATATTGGTTATACTGATGGTTGGACCAGTTTTGCTGTTTGGAAAGCCTGTCCAGATGCCGCATTTGATTCAGCCAGCAAGCGTTGCCGATCCGCTGGACGATAATGTGGTTGCAAACCGGCGTGCGACAATACGGATGTGGTTGGCGCGTTTGCTGGTCCAGATCGCAGAAGCTTCGTTGTTCGCTTTTCTATTATTATGGTTTCGCAGCCTCGACGCCGGTTTTGGCGAGAATGATGCCGCAAACATTTTTGCTCTAGTCTTGGGGCTAGCGGTGTTTCTCGCGCTGGCTGCCGGTCATTGGTCCGACCGCGCTAATCAGCCTATTCTTCCGCTTATAGGGGGGGCGGCAATCGCTGCAGTGGGACTGCTGATCATGGCATTCGCGCCTAGCCTGACTTTCGCGATAGCGGGCTATGTCGTGTTCGGTCTAGCCAGCAGCGTATTTTTGGCTCTGCACACAAGCCAGACGCTACGCGTGCTCCCGCGACCACAAACTCGGGGACGCGACCTTGGCATTTTCAACCTCACCAACACTGTACCATCATTGATTATGCCGTGGCTGACCTTGGCTCTTGTGCCTGCTTATGGTTTTGATGCACTGTTCCTCCTGCTGGCGGGGCTTGCCGTGATAGCTTCGGCTTTGCTGTTAGCCATGCCGCGACGGATTACGGAAATTTAGGCAGGCCTCCGAGCGTAAAATCCGAACCCGGCGATGACTGCGTAGCAGGCCATTGGCAGCATGAAAGCGATAGCCAGGCTGGAGGTAAGGTCAGCAAGCATGCCCGTCAGCAATGGAATAACTGCACCACCGACAATGGCGACATTGATAATACCCGAGCCATCGGCTGCGCGCGAACCAAGCTTTTCACAGGCGAGGGTAAAGATTGTCGGGAACATGATAGCGTTGGTCAAGCCGACAGCTAGAAGCGTATATCCTGCGACATTACCCGTCGTTTGAGTTGAAATAACAAGCAGGGCAATTGCCGCTATTGATACAAAAGCCAGCACTTTGCCCGGACTCAAAACACGCAATACTGCTGAGCCTATAAACCGTCCGACCATAGCGCCGCCCCAATACAGGCCAATCAGCTTGCCCGCCGCCAGTTCCTGCAGGCCCATCACGTGATCCTGCATCAGATAGTTGACGATCAGCGAACCAATGGCGACCTCTGCCCCTACATACAAAAATATGCATAATGCACCAAAGCCAAACCGCGGGCGTTTCAGGAGGTCAAGTCCAGCAAGCCCTTCGCTTGCCTCATGCTTTTCGCCTTTCAGCGCATTGCGGAACATCCAGACGACCCCCGCAACAATCGCCAGCGCAACCGCGATGCCGAGATAGCCATTCACAATCGCTTGGCTCTCAGCCGTGCGGTAAGCATCAAGTTCTACGCCAGAAAGCTGATCCGCAGTAACCGTCGCCAATCCGCCAAGGATCAGAATAGAACCAACAATCGGAAATATTGTCGTGCCGAGCGAATTGAACGCTTGGGCAAAGGTAAGGCGGCTGTGTGCTGTGTCGGGTTTGCCGAGCAGCGAAATCAGCGGATTAGATACCACTTGCACAATCACCACACCACTTGCCAGCACAAATAGTGCAAGTAGAAAGACGCCATAAGTCGCGGTTTGGCTGGCCGGAATGAACAACAGGCATCCCGCCATCATCGTCAGCAAACCGACAACCGCACCGCGCATATAGCCGATTTTCTTGACCAGCCGCGCGCCCGGAATACCAATGACAGCGTAAGCCGCAAAGAAGCAAAACTGCACAAGCATCGCTTGTGTGTAGTTGAGCGTGAACAGTTCTTTCAACTTTGGAATGATGACATCATTAAGGCTGGTGATGCCGCCAAAAATGAAAAACAGACCCATCACAAACAATTGCAGTCGCGGGGCGTCGATATGCGAGTCATCCGAACCGGCAGATGCGGCTGCGCTTGGTGCCAAAGCCATCTTCTCTCTCCCTATTTTATAAGCGCGCTTTGCCGGGGCAATCCGCTTTTTGTTTTATAGCATCGATATGAACGTTGCGAATGGTAGCAACAAGCCCCTTTGGCGCCTGAATACGTATGGCGGAGCTGACTGCATCGAATTTGGCACCTGCATTGGCAAAACAACGAAGCGGAATGCGTGTTTGCACCGCTGACCCGGTCGGCAAAGTCTGAAGGGTTTGCTGAAGGTCCAAGGCAACACCCCCGAACGAAATCGTCGCAGATCCGGACGCAGGGCTGTCAATGCGCCAGTCAATCAACATAGCCCAATCGTCCTTAAATTGCTGAGTCAGGTTCACTACAGGCCCGTTGATGGCAAATGCACCATCTGTATTCCATGTATACTGGCGGGCGTCTTCCTGCGCCGACAAATCGACAGCTCGCGTGCTGATTGCGCCGTCCATCTGCAAATTCCAAGGTGCAGGAACTTTCCCCCTAACAAGATAATGCGTTGCTATCGTCAAAGACGACAAATCAACACGCGGGTCTTCTTTTACAGCCGCAAGTTTGCCTGTCTGACTATAATCAAGCCCGTAGCCGAGCGGAAACAAAGGATTAGATACAGGCGAACGCGCATCGGCGGGCCAAGCGAACGACAGTCGCCCTGTAAAATCCCGCACCGCTTTGCCATTGGCACCGGCCACAAGCACATCGGCAACGCCTCGCCCTTGGGTTCCGGGCAACCAAGCCGCAACAAAAGCGTCAGCCTGATTCATCAGACTTGCGGCAAACATCGGGCGGCCTGAAAGAAACACGACGACTACCGGAATGCCCTGCGATTTGAAACGAGCAATCATTTCCTGTTCGTCAGGTGTTGGCTGAAACGCCAGATTGGGGACGTCGCCTTCGAATTCGGCATAGGGTTTTTCACCCAGCACCACCAAAGCGACATCGGGTTTCTTTTCAGCAATGCCCGTGGCTGAAATCGTGGTCGTGCCGCCATTTGCGTTAACGGCGTCGGAGATGGCGCGGCCTATAGTTTGGCCATTGGTGAAGTCAGCCGCCGTTGTATCTGTGCCTTGCCAGCTGATCGTCCAGCCGCCAGCCTGCATCGCCATATTGTCCGCGCCAGAACCAGCAACAAGGACATGTGCACCGTTGCGTATCGGCAAGACACTCCCATTGTTCTTAAGCAAAACAAGCGATTTCGACACAGCTTCGCGCGCAAGTTCAAGATGCTCTTTCTTGCCGACTAATGATGCATCACCACGGACCGTCCGAGTGTCACCCATTAGACCCAGCTTATACTTCACGCGCAAGATGCGCCGCACGGCATCATCTAAACGTTTTGCTGATATGCGCCCTTCACGAGCAGCAAGCAGCGTCGAGTCAAAAAGGCCTTTCCAGCTATCGGGCGCCATAAAAAGATCGAGCCCAGCATTGATCGCAGCGGGGCAATCTGTCGCTGAGCAACCCGCGACCTGTCCGTGACCGTTCCAGTCGCCAACAACTAACCCGGCAAAGCCCATGCGGCCTTTCAATACTTCGTTCAGTAGCGAAGCATTGCCATGATGTTTTGTACCATTCCAGCTTGAGAAACTAGCCATCACGGTCAAAGCACCAGCGTCGATTGATGCTGGATAGCCCTGTGCATGTTTGGCAATCAGTTCCGCCTCGCTAATCTGTGCATCGCCCTGATCACGTCCGTCAGCAGTGCCCCCATCGGCCAGGAAATGCTTGGCGGTGGCTGCAACATGCTTTGCGTCTAGCGGCTTTCCGGCAACCAGCGGCCCCTGCAATCCTAGTGTCATTGCGCGCGCGTAACTTGCGATTATCGCTGGGTCAGACGAATAGCCCTCGTATGTGCGTCCCCATCGCATATCCTGCGGCACGGCAAGTGTCGGCGCAAAAGTCCATTCTATTCCACTTCCCGAAATCTCTGCTGCAGTTGCGGCTCCAATCCGTTCGAGCAGATCAACATCGCGGGCTGAACCAAGACCGATGTTATGTGGGAAAATGGTAGCCTCGGGCAGGTTCGAATGACCATGAACGGCATCCACGCCAAACAGGATTGGAATACCTGCACCTGACCCACGCGACGCTTCGCGGAACTCTGTGACTAGCTGGCCCCATTTCGCGGCACTCGCTCGTTCATCTCCATACGGGCCTGAATTGCCGCCCGCCAAAATCGAACCCAAAGGATATTCTGCCAAATCTTGGGGTTTGACTGCGCTAATATCGGCCTGGATTACTTGCCCAACTTTTTGCGCAATTGTCATTTTCGCAATCAGCGCGGAAATTTCATTATCGGTCTTTGCGTCAGAAATGGCGGACGGACTTGTAGCCTCTGGCCATAGTTTTGGGTTTGCTATGGCGTCGGCATTGGCCGTCGTAGTGATCGTTAGATCAGATGGCGCAGTCGCAGACACACACCCTGCCAAAGCAAAGGTCAGTAACGCCCCTGTTCCTCTGAACCGCATCAAATCCACTCCCGATGTTCATTGTGAACGTTATCATTATTTGATGACAGCAACCCAAACGAAAATCAAGCGGCATTGTTCAGCGACTTATTCAGGACCTCGATAGTGAAGGTATGGAGAAATGGGAGTTTTTGGCTTTGCCACTGTTTCGATACAAAATTCGTCGTTTTAGCGTATGCCATTGATCACATCTAAGCCTTAAAACTTCAAAATTAGCGCGCTTTCCATTCGGGGCGGCGCTTTTCGGAAAAGGCACGCGGGCCTTCTTGGGCATCTTCGCTATTATAGGTCGGTTCATGCACGGCCCATGCGGCATCAAGTGCTGCGGCGCGGCCCATTTCGGTAGCGAGCATAACCGTTTCGCGGCCAGCTTTGACTGACAAAGGCGCGCCATCAAGGATTTCAGCCGCCAATTCCAGCGCCGCTGTCATTAGGTTTTCCGGTTCAGCCAGCCGGTTCACCAAGCCGATTTCATAAGCGCGCTGCGCCGTAATCGGTTTTCCGGTCAGGATAATCTCCATCATGATCCGTTGCGGTATCATATGGATCAATGGCGCGGCCCAGGGCGATCCGCGCCCGACCTTTACCTCGGTAATCGCGAATTTGGCGGAAGTGCTGGCAACGCACAGGTCGCATCCTTGCGCAATCATCCAGCCGCCAGCAAACGCTACGCCGTTGACCGCCGCAATTGTAGGCTTTGAAAGCGCGATCGTTTCATATGGCACAGGAAACATATCGCGCGGCGGAACGGCCAATTGGGTATCGACCATTTCTTTCAAATCGCCCCCTGCGCAAAAGGCTTTTTCGCCCGCACCAGTCAATATGGCGACACGCAAAGCGGGGTCGTTTTCAAACCGACCCCACGCCGCGAATAACCCTTCGCGCACTTCAAGGCTTAGGCAGTTGCGCGTGTTGGGGCGGTTGATCGTGATGATCGCAATGCCATCAGTGCGGGCATCAAACAGGACAGCGTCGGTCATTTCAAAAACCCCTATTCCGAATTTCAAATGCGGCTTTATCAAGCGCCTCGCGGAAGTCGGGATGCGCGATGGCGATCAGCCTTTTGGTGCGCTCGGCAAGCGATTGGCCTTTCAATTGCGCTGCACCAAATTCAGTGACGATGATATCAACCTCGGTCCGCGCAGTCGTCACAGGGCCGGATAAAGTCGGCACAATTTTGCTCAACGAGCCACCCTTGGCAGTGGCTGACAGTGCAATAATAGAGTGTCCGCCCGCCGATCGCGCGCCTGCCCTTACAAAATCAACCTGTCCGCCAGTGCCACCCATATAGGCCGCAACCGTTTGCTCGGCATTGACTTGGCCGGTCAGATCAACCTCCAGTGCAGAGTTGATCGTCACCAGCCGGTCGAGTTGCGCCAAAACCGCCGCGTCGTGAGTATAGGCGGTCGAACACATCCGGATCGCCTTGTTCTGGTGCGCCCAGTCGTAAAGTCGCCGGGTGCCAATTAGCGCGCCGTTGATCGATACGCCTTTGTCGATGGCCTTACGCGCATTGGTGATGACGCCTGAATCGACCAGATCAACCAGCCCATCGCCCAGCATCCCTGAATGCACGCCCAAATCTTTGCGGTCGTGCAGCAAGCGCAATATGGCATCGGGCACTGCGCCAACACCGGTCTGGATGACCGAGCCGTCACCGATAAACTGCGCGCAATGCCGGGCTATAGCCTCATCGTTTTCGCCGATTTTAGCCGCTTGCACTTCGACTGGAGCGCGCGAAACGTGGACGGCGACATCTATTTTTGAAGCATGAAGCGTCTCGCCCAGAGTGTAAGGAACTTGATCATTGACCTCGGCAATTACCAGCCGCGCCTTGGCCACTGCCGCCTGCACATAGTCGCTGATCAGCCCCAGACTGTGATTGCCAGCTGCGTCCGCCGGACTCACCTGAATCATTGCTGCATCACAGCGGATGATACCTGCGGTAATCAGCGGCCCTATTTGGCTGACATGCACGGGGATGACCGACAGCTTACCCGCGTTCGTCATCGACCGCAGCGTACCGATTGCCCCCATGCTCGACAGCGCAAAAGCGTCCGCCGTTTCGGGGGTAAAAATGCCTGAGAAGCTGGTGGCTATGAACGCCGATAGATAGCCAATTGAGGCCCCCTGCCCGATCAACGCCTCGATCAAGCTCATTGGCTCTCCGCATGCTTGGCCAAAAACGATATGGTCGCCTGCCTTAAGAAATTGGCTGAGATCCAAATTGGCAGCGTCGGTAGTATTCACATTAGGCCCGCTTGCTTCAACAAGGTTTCGGCCCGGGACAGAAAGGGCCGGTCCAACATCCCGCCTTTATAGCCGATGGCTCCTACGCCCGGGTTGGCTGCAAAAATGGCGACGATTTCCTTTGCCTGCACAATTTCATCCTCGGTCGGGGTAAACGCCGCGTTGATAACATCAACTTGCGCCGGATGGATCGCCAGCATCCCACGAAACCCATCGCGGCGGACTTTTTCGGCACGTTCGCGCAGGCTTTCCAGATTGCGGAAATCGCTCTGAATCGTCTCAATCGCGGTCACTCCGGCTGCCGCTGCACCCAATAGTGTCAAGCTGCGCGCCAGCGCATAGGTAAAGCTATAGCTGCCATCGGCATTGGTGTTCGAACTGGCTCCGATGGAGTCTGCCAAATCCTCCGCGCCCCAGGTCAGTGCGACTACACGCGGCGCGTCCTTATAATCGCCAGTGTGGAACATCGCCTCGGCCGTTTCAGTCACCAGCACGATCACCGGCGTTGAGCCTTGCTCTATGTCATTCGCCACTTCCAACGCCTCAAGATATTTGTCGAGCGCCTCGACATCGCCGCGGCCATAGACCTTTGGCAGCATGATACCGCCGGGCCGTGCGGGCATAATCGCTGCAAGATCGCTCAGCATATAAGGACCATCGAGCGGATTGATCCGCACCCACAAACGATGCCGCTCACTAACAAGACGAGAGGCGATAAAATCATGCACCATCTGACGCGCGGCGGGTTTGTTCTCCGGCGATACTGCATCTTCCAAATCAAACAGAGCAATGTCCGCCGTGCTATCCGCCGCTTTGTCCATTTTCTTTTCGCTATCACCCGGCGCAAATAGCCAGCTGCGTGCGCTGATCGGGTGGTGTAGAAATGGCATAGGGCGTTTCTCTTTGATAGGATTGTCGCAGGTCTAGCACAGGTTCCGCAATAAAATTGCGGGCCATGTGGGGATTGGCCGAAGTTGCGCGCGGAATCAATGCTTCGCGTGCTTTGAACCGTGCTGCTGATACTGGGGCATTATCCCCACCAAGAATGCCTTGCTTGCGCGTTGCACTGCGGTTTGACAGGGACGATACTAGGAAGCAAACACAGATTATGACCAGAACCCTCACTCACCTTGAACGCCTTGAGGCCGAAGCGATCCACATCATGCGCGAAGTTGTCGCCGAAGCGGAAAAACCGGTGATGCTGTATAGCGTGGGTAAGGACAGCGCGGTGATGCTGCATCTGGCGCGCAAAGCGTTTTATCCTTCGCCCCCGCC
>JANMGR010000089.1:0-27414 GCA_031374785.1 Sphingomonadales bacterium
CATCTTCCAAGAGCGCGGCTGCGACGTCGATGTTATCACCGGCCAGACGCCCGAAGAGTTAAAGGCGATTATCGGGCAATATGATGGCCTTGCGATCAGAAGCTCAACCAAAGCCACACAAGAAATCATTGATGCCGCGACCAATTTGAAAGTCATCGGCCGTGCTGGCATCGGTGTTGATAACGTTGATATCCCTGCCGCCTCGGCCAAGGGCGTCGTCGTGATGAACACACCGTTCGGCAACTCGATTACGACTGCCGAACACGCCATCGCACTGATGTTCGCACTCGCTCGCCAGATCCCAGAGGCGAACGCGCAGACGCAGGCGGGCACATGGCCCAAGAATGATTTCATGGGTGTAGAGCTGACCGGCAAAACTTTGGGCCTGATCGGTGCAGGCAATATCGGCAGCATCGTTGCCAGCCGCGCCTTGGGCCTCAAAATGAAAGTCGTCGCATTCGATCCATTCCTGACGCCAGAGCGCGCCATCGAAATGGGTGTTGAGAAAGCCGACCTTGATACGCTGTTAGCCAAGGCTGACTTCATCACTTTGCATACGCCATTGACTGACCAGACCCGCAACATCCTGTCGGCGGCCAATATCGCCAAATGCAAAAGGGGTGTGCGGATTATCAACTGCGCGCGCGGCGGATTGGTTGATGAGGCGGCGTTGAAAGCAGCGCTCGATAGCGGCCAAGTCGGCGGCGCGGCGCTGGACGTGTTCCAGACCGAACCCGCCAAGGATTCGCCGCTGTTTGGCACGCCCAACTTCATCTGCACCCCGCATCTGGGCGCATCGACCAACGAAGCACAGGTCAATGTTGCATTGCAGGTTGCCGAACAAATGGCCGACTATTTGGTCAATGGCGGCGTGACCAATGCGTTGAACATGCCGTCGCTGTCTGCCGAAGAAGCACCGAAACTGCGCCCATACATGGCGTTGGCCGAACAGCTTGGTTCGCTGATCGGGCAGCTGGCGCATGGCGACTTGACGCAGATTAGCATCGAAGTTGAGGGTGCAGCGGCGGAGCTGAACATCAAGCCGATTACAGCCGCAGTGCTTTCCGGCCTTATGCGGCGTTTTTCGGATGCCGTGAATATGGTCAACGCACCTTATCTGGCCAAGGAACGCGGCCTAGAGGTGCG
The DNA here is from genome assembly GCA_031374785.1 of Sphingomonadales bacterium. GTDB lineage: Bacteria > Pseudomonadota > Alphaproteobacteria > Sphingomonadales > Sphingomonadaceae > Sphingorhabdus_B. The sequence goes on from JANMGR010000089.1 coordinate 1,147, forward strand.
CGAAGTGCGCCATGATCGCGAAGGCGATTATCAGACGCTGCTGCGCGTTTCGGTGAAAACCGATGTGGGTGAACGCTCGGTTGCTGGCACGTTGTTCAGCCATGGAACACCCCGTTTGGTCGAACTGTTTGGCGTCAAAGTCGAGGCTGATCTTGAGGGCAATATGCTCTATATCGTCAACCAGGATGCGCCCGGTTTCATCGGACGTCTGGGTTCAACTTTGGGTGAAGCGGACATCAACATCGGCACGTTCCATCTGGGTCGGCAGGAAGCAGGCGGCGTTGCCGTTGTGTTGCTGTCTGTTGACACGGTGGTTCCGGCAGCCGTGCTTGAGACAATTCACAACCTGCCCGGCGTAAAGCGCGCGATGGCGTTGCGGTTTTAAGAAGCTCTTCATTAAAATCCGTTCGTGTCGAGCGAAGTCGAGACACCAATTGGCGGTGCGTACACTATCGGCATCTCGACTACGCTCGATGCGAACGGAAAAGAGTGTTCAAGTTTTTGCAAATTGGACTAAAGCGCGCATTATGACCACCAGCCTTCTCCCCACTGGGTTCCGTGACCGCTTGCCGCCAGAGGCTGATGCCTCGGCGCGGCTGGTGCGCGCGATCCTCGATACCGCAGCCAGCTATGGCTATGAACGCGTGCAAGCGCCGCTCGCTGAATATGAGGCGAGCCTGACGGGCAGCCTTGGCACATCGGCGCGCGATTTGTTGCGCTTTGTTGACCCTGTGTCGGGTGAGACAATGGCGGTGCGCAGCGATATTACAGGCCAGGTCGGGCGGATTGCGGCAACGCGCATGGGCCATCACCCGCGTCCTGTGCGGCTTTCTTATGGCGGCCCCGTCGTCAAGCTGCGCGCCACCCAATTGCGTCCCGAACGCGAAATGATGCAGGTTGGCGCAGAGCTGATCGGGCTGGATAGCGTTGCCGCAGCATCCGAAGTGTTGATGGTGGCGATTGAGGGGCTGAAAGCGGCAGGTGTCAAAGACATTACCGTTGACCTGACCATGCCCGATTTGATCGATGCGCTGAAACCAAAGGGCGACCTTGCGGCGTTAAAGGCTGCATTGGACGCCAAGGATGCAGGCGCTGTGCCGCCCGCGTTTGCGCCGTTGATTGCTGCCGCCGGGCCGCTGCCCGATGCGTTGGAACGGATGCGAGCGTTTGATACCGACGGCAAGCTGAAGGATCGGCTGGATGCGATTGAGGCGATTGCCGCGTCGCTGCCTGCCGATGTCAGGCTGACACTCGACCCGACCGAGCGCCACGGTTTTGAATATCAAAGCTGGTTTGGTTTCTCGATCTTCTCCGCACACGCCTCGGGCGAAATTGGGCGCGGCGGCAGTTACCGGATTGGTAAAGAACCAGCGGTTGGATTTTCGGCCTATATCGATCCGTTGATTGATGCAGGGCTGGCACAGGGCGAACGCCGCCGGTTATTTTTGCCCATCGGCACAAATGCCAGCAAAGCCGCATCGCTGCGCGCCGAAGGCTGGGTCGCGGTCGCGCAATTGACCGAGGAAGATAGCGCCGAGGCGCAAATCTGCACGCACGTGTTGAGTAACGGGCGCGCGGAGCCGGTTTAGCCAATTCGTCGTCCCCGCGCAGGCGGGGACCGTGGTTTGCGTGCTCAACGGTTAAGGTTTAAACCTGCTGCGGCCCCCGCTTGCGCGGGGGCGACGTGTCTGGTTTACCGCCCCAAAACTCCCTTCAACCAAGCATCGACAACAGGCGTTGCGGGATAAGCCGGATCACCCAGTTTGCGGTTGATGTCGGCATGACCCTTCAACCCTTTGCCCTCAAACGCATTCAGCTGCGTTTTCGTGCCCGCTTTGTGCAGCGCCGCCGCCAGCGCCTCTGACTGGCGTTTACCGTCTTCGCGGTCAACATGCAGGATCAAGAACGAAGGCGCATTCGGCCCCGCCGCATGATGAAAGGGCGACAACGCCTTTTGCCGTTCAGCTTCAGTGCCAAACGCTTGGACATAGGTGTCTTTCATGATCTTCGCCCCATCGCTCATTTGTGCCGGAACATCATAGGCCGCGCCGTCGATGGGGATCACGCCAGACAGAGCATTAAAGTCCAGACCAGCACCGCGCAGATATTGCGGGTCGGTGCCGACCAATGCCGATAGATGCGCGCCTGCGCTGTGCCCCATCAGGACGACACGCGACGTGTCGATGCCAAGCTTTTCCCGATTTTTAAGCAAATAGGCAATCGCCGCCGCCACATCCGCGCCTTGTTGCTCCACCGTAGCCGCTGGAACCAAACGATAGTTGATCGATGCCATGTGATAGCCAAGTTCCGTGTAATGCGTAACCTTGTCGCTGCCCGTCGCGTTGCGTTTATCGCCGCGTTTCCACCCGCCGCCATGGACAAATAATAACAACGGGGCGGACCCAGACACGTTCTTGGCCTGATAGAAATCGAGTTTCTGCAAAGCGTCGTTGCCATAGGCATATTCAACGGCGCCCAGTGCCAAGGTTTGCTTGTCCGCAGTCGGGTTTGTTTTGCCGCGCTCGCCGCCCATTAGCGTTTGGGCGCGCGCCTGAATTTCTGTGCTGCAAGGCTCAGACAACTCTCCGCGCTTTTCCATCACGCAATCGCGCATCTTGTCGCGGTTCATGCCGCAAAGCTTCACCACTTCACGGCGGCATTCTTTCGACAAACGCCCTCCGCGTTGAGCAAAGCCCGCTGTGGCAACAACTGCGATGGCACTAACACCCAGCATCCATTTCCGCATTTTCAAACCCTCTGCTCAAATTTTGGTGGACGCGCTTTTTTGATAGACCTTTGCCGTCCAAAACCATAACGCGGCGCACGGCGAATCCCTTCGCAGAAATGTTTTCTGCGCAGAAAAAGGCCAACAGGGCAGCGGGCAGAACCCGCCCTGATCCTTAGGGAAAATTCACATGGCGAACGTAACCGTAATCGGCGCACAATGGGGTGACGAGGGCAAAGGAAAGATTGTCGATTGGCTGGCAATCAAGGCCGATGTTGTTGTCCGTTTTCAGGGCGGGCATAATGCTGGACACACTTTGGTGGTCGGCGATAACGTCTATAAATTGAGTCTGCTGCCCAGCGGCATCGTGCGCGGCACTTTGTCGGTGATTGGCAATGGCGTGGTGTTTGATCCGTGGCATTTTCGCGATGAAGTGGCGAAACTGACCGGGCAGGGCGTCGATATCAATCCGCAAATCCTGCAAGTCGCCGAAAACGCGCCGCTGATCTTGCCATTCCACCGCGATCTGGATGCACTGCGCGAGGAATCGGCGGGGGCTGGCAAAATCGGCACAACAGGCCGTGGTATTGGTCCGGCCTATGAGGACAAGGTAGGCCGCCGCAGCATCCGAGTCTGTGACCTCGCGCATCTCGATGATCTGGAACCGCAACTCGACCGCATCTGCGCGCATCATGACGCGCTGCGGGCCGGTTTTGGCAAACCGCCGATTGATCGGCAACGTTTGCTTGATGATTTATGGGATATTGCTGCCTTTGTGCTGCCCTTTGCAAAGCCGGTATGGGTGACCCTTAATCAGGCGAAAAAGCGCGGCGACAAGGTGTTGTTTGAAGGCGCGCAGGGCGTGTTGCTTGATGTCGATCATGGAACATATCCGTTTGTGACCAGCTCGAATACTGTCGCGGGGACGGCGTCGTCAGGGTCGGGGCTTGGGCCTTCGTCGGTCGGCTTTGTGCTGGGCATTGTGAAGGCCTACACCACGCGGGTGGGGGCAGGGCCTTTCCCGACCGAGTTGGAGGATGAAACCGGACAGCGTTTGGGCGAGCGGGGGCATGAGTTCGGCACGGTCACCGGACGCAAGCGGCGCTGTGGCTGGTTCGACGCTGTGCTGGTGCGCCAATCGGCGGCGGTCAGCGGCATCACTGGCATCGCATTGACAAAGCTTGACGTGCTCGACGGCTTTGAAACGCTAAAAATCTGCACCGGCTATAAAATCGGCGACCAAACCTATGACTATCTGCCGCCGCATGCCGCTGACCAAGCCCGCGCTGTGCCGATTTACGAGGAAATGCCTGGCTGGCAAGAAACCACCGCAGGCGCGCGCAGCTGGGCCGACTTGCCCGCCCAAGCGATCAAATATGTCCGGCGCATCGAGGAATTGATCGAATGTCCGGTGGCGTTGGTTTCTACCTCGCCGCAACGTGAGGATACGATTTTGGTGCGCGATCCTTTTGCGGATTGATTGTTGATTTAATCATGTGATTAAACCATGCCTATGCGCAATAGGAGACGCACATGCAGTTAGCAGATATCGGTTTCAGCGAAGCGCAGAGCGATTTGCTCGACGTAGCGACAGGATTCTGCCGGGATCGGTCGCCAATGGCCAAAGTGCGCGCGCTGATGACCGGCCCCACCGGATTTGACGCTGCGGTGTGGCGCGAAATGGCGGATCTCGGCTGGATGGCGATTGCGGTGCCAACAGAATTTGGCGGCGTTGGCCTTTCATTGGCCGACATTGTGCCGGTCGTTGAGCAAATGGGGCGGACTATGCTAGCGTCGCCGTTTGTTCAGGCGGCTTTGGTGACGCAAGTGTTGCTATCGGACGGGACCGCTGCGCAAAAGGCGGAATGGTTGCCGCAGCTAGCGTCTGGGTCGATTGCGACGCTGGCTTTGGCCGAGGCACATGGCGACTGGGATTTGGGGCATATCGATGCGCGCATAACGCTTCATGGCGATCGATTAACTTTATCGGGGCAGAAAAACTTTGTCCTTTGGGCGGACAGCGCCGATTTGATAATCGTTTCGGTGCGGTATGACGGCGCTGCAGCTTGGGTGTTGCTGAACCGCAGCGACATTCCACCAACCGCACTCCGCCGCGAGACGATTATTGACGAGACCAAACGCAGCTTCGCGTTGTCGCTCGGCGGAATAACGGTTCCGGCGTCGGCCTTGATCAAAAACGCCAATCTACAGGCCTTAACCGATGCCGCATTGCTGCTGCAAAGCGCCGAGATGGTCGGCGGCACGCAGGCGGTGATCGACTACACACTCAGCTATCTGCAAACGCGCAAACAGTTCGGCAAATTGATCGGCGAGTATCAGGCGCTGAAACATCCGATGGTCGATGCCTATATCGGCTATGAAAAGGCACGCTCGCACCTCTACAGCGCCGCGCACAGCCACGCCGAACAGGGCAACGGCAGCATTGCCGCGCATATGGCCAAAGCATCGGCGGACAAGGCCTATGCTTTTGCTGCTGACCGCGCGATTCAGTTTCACGGCGGCTTTGGTTTCACGCATGATTGTGACGCGGGGCTTCACCGGCGCACAGCGATTTTTCACGCGTCGCAACATGGGGACGCGGCATATCACCGCAGCAAGCTGGCGGATTTGCTTCTTACTTGACCTTTTACCGGCCTAAGGTTAGGGGCTACCGCTTTCCGGGGACATGATTCCCGCACATCATATTTTATAGGATTTTAGACATGGCGCGTATCTGCGAACTGACCGGCAAAGGTCGCATGGTTGGTCACAATGTGAGCCATGCGAACAACAAAACAAAGCGCACTTTTCTGCCAAATTTGCAGAATGTGACTTTGCTGTCCGACGGCCTTGATCAAGGTTTCAAATTCCGCGTCTCGACATCGGGCCTGCGCTCGGTTGAGCATGTTGGCGGCCTAGATAACTGGTTGCTGAAAACATCGGACGAAAAGCTGAGCATCAATGCGCGCAAAGTCAAAAAAGCTTTGTCGAAAAAGCAGGCTGTCGCTGTCGCCGCTTAATCCGACCGACAAGCTTTACAAAGAATCAAAGCCGGGGGCGTCCAACGCCTCAGGTTTTTTATTGGGCAAATTCAGCGTAAATTTCATCAACAGCGTTCGCTGAATCGCGTTGAAATTATTGTCGGACACAAGCCAGACGATAGTGCGGCCCTGTTCCTGCGTGATCGCCAGCCCCTCCATGTTATCAACGAGCAACGGCGGAGCCAATTTGGCGATCACTTCGCCCGAGACGGTCGCATTGCGTGCGATCTTTGCAGGGTCCAATACCAACAGCTTCGCCGTGAACCCTTCGGGAAAACCAATCCGCCGTTCCAACAGCAACAATCGCCCGTCGGGAAGCTGCGACCCATCGGTAATGCGATAGCCTTGCGTGGGGCGATAAAGGAACGGGAACTGTGTTGTCCCCGACTCCACAGGGTCGCCAGAAAACTGGATAGCAGGATAGATGCCGTCATCAGGCCCACCCTCAGCAAAGGCCAGAAAGCGACCGTCGTTAAGTCGAACTAATGCCTCGGCTCCACTGTTTCGCGGCCAGCGCCGCATGGTTACTGGACGCACCGTTCCATCCACGCGCGACATCGAAGCTGGAAAGCGGCGGATGGCGTGGCTGTGTTCGTAACTGACCCAGACGCGGCCTGTCATAGAATCGTAAGCTATCCCCTCAGAGTCGCGATCTTTATAGGTAATGCCTTTGCCAAACGCGCCGGGAAGTGCGGCAATAAACGGCCTGTCCGCGCGTGCATCACCAGACATGCCAAATCCGATTAATGCGCCTGAATCACTGACGCCTAGAAACCGTCCGTCCTTCAAGGCGACCAATGCAGATATCCCGCCAAAATCTCCATTGTCGCTGCGCAGCTCCCACGCGCCTAGAAAGCTCAGCTGTCCCACCGTCGCACGCTTCGGATGGCTCTCGTCAAGCAACAGGGGCGTCAGTGCAATGTTCTGGCTCCGGTTTTTGTACGTCGTTCGCGCGCCGCCAATTGCGAGAACGGCGAGCATGATAATCAACGACAGGCGCAAAAGGCGGGTCACAGGCTACTCCGAAAATTGTTCATCTAAATGCCTTATAACATGAACAACAAATAACGTCGCATTCAGCAATGGCTCAAAAGCATAGCGGTATCCAGAAGTCACAGGGAAAGAGTTTCTGGCCCGCATTTTTCAGCAATTATTGCGGGCCACCCTCAACAGTATAGGAGCACAGATCATGATGAAAAAAACATTTGCCATCCTTATCGCAACGGCCACTTTGGCAACCGGTTTTGCAGCTGTTCCGGCAGCTGCACGCCACGACCGTGATGATGGCTATTACAATTATGACAACCGCGGATATTATGGCGACCGTCGTGACAACCGCCGCGATGATCGCAATTACCGCAGCAATCGCTGTGATAAAGGCACCGGCGGAACAGTGATCGGCGCAGTTGTCGGCGGACTTGCCGGACGCGAGGTTGCACGGCGCGGCAACAAGACAGAAGGTGTCATTATCGGCGCAGCGATCGGCTCACTAGCCGGACGTGCGATTGACAAAGCGGACAGCAATTGCCGCCGCCGGTATCGCTGATATCGAGAATAAATGGTAACAATCGAAACTTGTCGCCGCATAGCCATACGCGCTATGCGGCGATATGGCATTTGTTCTGAATAAAACACGCGCGGCGATCCGCCCGCTGCACCGCACTCCCGAACCCGAAACGCTTGCGCCGTTGGTTGCCGCTGCGCAATTGGGCGCGGGCGACTATGCACAGATTACCGACCGCGCACGCCATTTATTGGACGCATTGCGCGACGCGCAGACCGATGGCTGGGTCAATCAGTTCCTGCAAGAATACCGGCTGGGGACGGAGGAAGGCACAGCCTTGCTGTCGCTGGCAGAGGCGTTCCTGCGCGTCCCCGACCCTGAGACTGCCGATTTGTTGATATCGGACAAACTTGGTGATGCCGACTGGCGGGCGCATAAAGGGCAGTCGGCCAGCTTGCTCGTCAACAGCGCAACTTGGGGGCTGGTGCTGGGCAAAGCGATGGTCGGCGATCAGGTCAGCGGCGCACTGCGCGGGCTGGTGGCGCGGGCGGGCGAACCTTTTGTGCGCCAAGGCGTTGGCGCCGCCATGCGGTTGATGGGGCAGGTCTTTGTTATGGGCCGGACCATCGATGAAGCGATGAAGCGGATGGAGGGGCGCGATCATCGCGGCTTTACCGCCAGCTTCGATATGCTGGGGGAAGCGGCGAGAACTACGCCTGATGCCGACCGGTATTTCGATGCCTATCGCGGGGCAATTGCCGCTGTCGGTAAAAAGGCGGAGCGGGGGCACAGCATCTCGGTCAAGCTCTCTGCGCTGCATCCGCGTTATGAAACGGCAAAGGCCGCAAGTTGCGTGCCTGAATTGACTGGAATGCTTGTCACTCTGGCAAGGCAGGCAGCAAGCTCAGGCGTGCAATTGACGGTTGATGCCGAGGAAGCAGCGCGGTTGGAAATGAGTCTTGATATCATCGAGGCTACAGCCCGCGACCGGCATCTATCGGGCTGGGACGGACTGGGGATGGCCATTCAGGCCTATTCAAAACGTGCTCGGCCGGTGGTGGCATGGGCCGATGCTTTGGGCCGCGAAACCGGGCGGATCATGCAGGTGCGCTTGGTCAAAGGCGCTTATTGGGACAGTGAGATTAAATGGGCGCAGGAACGCGGGCTATCGGATTACCCCGTATTCACCCGGAAAGCCGCGACCGATGTGTCGTATCTGGCGTGCGCGCGCGATATGCTGGCGGCGACTAACATCCGCCCGGCTTTTGCGAGCCATAACGCGATGACAGTTGCGACGATCCTCGAATGGGCAGGCAACAAACGCGACTTTGAATTTCAGCGGCTTCACGGCATGGGGCAGGGGCTGTTTGAACGGCTGGTGGCTGAGCAAGGCCATCACTGCCGCATTTATGCGCCGGTCGGCGGGCATCGTGACCTATTGGCCTATCTGGTCCGCCGTTTGCTGGAAAATGGAGCGAACAGCAGCTTTGTTCATCAACTGGCCGATGCAGATGTTAGCGAGGAAGAACTGCTCGCCGATCCTGTTGAAAAGGTGATGGCCGTTGGCGGCACACGCCATCCAGCGATTCGGTTACCATCAGAGCTTTTCGCGCCGGAACGCCCCAATAGTGTAGGCATTGATTTGGACGATGCGGGCGTTTTGGCTGACATCGCTGCGGCTGTTACTCAGCCCGAACAAATCCCGACCGTTGATTCAGATTCAGTCTCGCACGCAATCACTGTTGCAACAGAGGCATTCCCAAGCTGGTCGGCAACGCCCGTCACCGAACGTGCCGCGTGTTTGATGCGCCTTGCCGATCTGTTGGAGGAGCATAAGCCAGAACTAATGGCCATCGCGGTGCAAGAGGCCAAGAAGACAATCCCCGATGGCCTGTCAGAAGTCCGCGAGGCCGTTGATTTCTGTCGCTATTATGCGGCGCGCGCGATCAGCGATCTAGAGCCAATCGAACTGCCCGGGCCAACCGGCGAGCGCAATGTGTTGCGGATGGAGGGCAAAGGCGTTTGGGCAGCGGTTGCGCCGTGGAATTTCCCGCTGGCAATATTTTTGGGGCAGGTAGCGGCGGCTTTGGTTACGGGCAATACTGTGGTGGCAAAGCCTGCGCCTCAGACGCCCGATATCGCGCGTTACGCGGTAGGGCTGGCGTATGAAGCGGGTGTTCCTAAAGCGGTGCTGCAATTGGTCACAGGCGGCGGCGATGTTGGCGCCGCATTGACGGGTGATGCTCGCATTTCTGGTGTGGTGTTTACCGGATCGGTAGCGACGGCAAAGGCGATTGCACGCAATTTGCTGGTCGATGATGATCGGCCGCTGGTTCCGCTGATCGCCGAAACCGGCGGTCTGAACGCGATGATTGTCGATTCTACTGCACTGTCCGAACAAGTGGTGCGCGATGTGATCGTTTCGGGTTTCCAATCGGCGGGGCAGCGATGTTCGGCTTTGCGGCTGCTGTGCCTGCAAGAGGAAATTGCCGAATCGACTCTGGAGATGCTGGCAGGCGCGATGGATGCACTCGTGGTTGGCGATCCGTCCGATCCAGTGACTGACATCGGGCCAGTGATTGATCAATCCGCGTATGACCGGCTGATGGCATATCGCGCTGCCAATGCGAGGCGGATTGTTCACACGCTGGACGTGCCGACTGGTGGGTTGTTCGTGCCGCCAACTGTCGTTCGGCTGGATAGCATCGACGAAATCAACACCGAATGGTTTGGGCCCATTGTCCATGTCGTCACTTGGCAGGCTGGAAAGCTTGAGGAGACAATCGCGCACATCAACGCCAAAGGCTTCGGCCTGACTATGGGGCTACACAGCCGCATCGCGCGCGTGTCCGATCTTGTCGAGGCGCGCGCGCATGTGGGCAACCTCTACATTAACCGGTCGATGATTGGTGCAGTAGTCGGCAGCCAGCCCTTTGGCGGAGAGGGGCTCTCGGGCACTGGACCCAAGGCTGGCGGTCCGCATTATTTGTATCGGTTTTGCGCAGAGCGAACAACTAGCGTTGATACAACAAGTTCGGGCGGAAACGCTTCGCTGCTGTCGCTTGAGGAGTAGAAATCGAAAGGGGCAGTGTGCGACCCCGCCACTGCCCCTCCCCCCGTTAACGAAGATGCCCCCTGTTAACGAAGCTGGTGTTTGAACATCAATATCAGTCGCGTTTGCGGCTGCCCCTTGCGACAACGCTATCGATATCCGCAAAACTTTTTTTCATATCGCGGCCGAGTTTTTCAAACTCGGGAACCATCGTTGCAAACGCTGCGGCGAAACCGCTCATCATCCCTATCATCTGGCGGCTGCCATCGGCCAATTGATCGGGCAAGCGGTCTGCATCACGGCCAGCGAGATCGGCAAGCGTGTCGTTGGCGCGGATGCGCTTGCGGCTGTTATTTGCGCCCGGGAATGACTTTTCCATCGCCACAACAAATTTACCGATAGGCAGATCGAGCATATTCTCGGTCACGCGCTCGACCATATTGGCAACGCCGTCTTGCATTTTCGGGTTATCGAGCTTGTCGGCAAGCGCGTTGAGTTCGGCTTGCGTGTCGGTCCGGTCAGCGCGCTTATCCGCAAAAGGCGCAGCATAAAGCAGCTCTGGCGCCGTATCAGAAGCGACCGCTTCGCCGGTGCCTAGCACGAACTGGATCGGCTCTGCAGCCTTGGCTTGCGAAAACGCGAGTAACAGCACAGCGGCCCCAGCAAGCAACGGAACGCGGAAATCAGATGAACGCATCAGCATATCTTTCAACCAGCCCAACTTTGCAGGCCAATAACAGGCTCTTTTGTGCCTGAACGATTGGACCATTAGCAGCGTTTAGCTGATTGGAAACTGAACAAGCCGGTCAACTATGCGAAAGCATGGTAAACAGTTGTAACGGGATGTTAGGTGGCTTCACTCCGCCGCGATGAGCACTTCTGCATCACTCAATGGCTGCTGCAATCGCGTCAGCATTTCCTTTGGACAGATTTGCCAAAATTCACTGCGCCTCCGATTCCAATCTTCCAGGATCGAATTCGACCACTGACTGTCCGTTGCGGCAGCATGTTCGATGATCAAGTCTTTCAGCACGCCTTCCCAATGCTCACTGTCGAGCCTTTGCCAGACAATGCTGTTGGGATTGGCGCGGCTTTCGAACTGGCCGTCAGGATCAAGAATAAATGCCATGCCGCCGGTCATCCCAGCGCCAAAATTCCCGCCAGTTTCGCCAAGGATCACGGCGATACCACCGGTCATATATTCGCAGCCATTAGCGCCGCAGCCCTCGACGACGACCTTTGCGCCGCTGTTGCGCACTGCAAACCGTTCCCCGGCTTGTCCTGCGGCCAGTAACGTCCCTGCGGTCGCTCCGTAAAGCACGGTGTTGCCGATAATACTGTTATGCTGGCTCTCCAGTTGTGAGCTGACCGTGGGGCGCACGACAATGCGTCCGCCGGACAATCCCTTGCCGACATAATCATTGGCATCGCCAAATACTTCGAGGGTTACACCCTTGCACAGAAATGCGCCCAGCGATTGTCCCGCACTCCCACGCAAACGCACATGGACATGGCCGTCCGACAATGTCTTCATACCATATAGTCGCGTAATCTCTGACGATAGCCGGGTCCCGACCGCGCGATGCGTGTTGCGGACATTATAGGTCAGCTGCATCTTTTCACGCCGGTTGAATACCGGCTGGGCGTCCTTGATGATTTGCGCATCCAGACTGTCGGGTACTTCGTTGCGATGGCCCTCGATATGGAAACGTCGCGCGCTATCTGGCGCATCGACTTTTGCGAGGATCGGGTTGAGATCAAGATCGTCAAGATGCTCTGCGCCGCGGCTTACCTGCCGCAGCAGCTCGGTGCGCCCGATGACTTCATTGAGCGACCTGAAGCCAAGTTTGGCCAATATCTCGCGCACTTCCTCGGCGATGAAAGTCATCAGGTTGATGACTTTTTCCGGCGTGCCAGTGAATTTCGCGCGCAGCTTTTCATCCTGCACACAGATGCCCACCGGACATGTGTTTGAATGGCACTGACGGACCATGATACAGCCCATCGCCACAAGGCTCAGCGTGCCGATGCCATATTCCTCTGCGCCCAAAATTGCCGCAATCACAATATCACGTCCGGTTTTCAGTCCGCCGTCGGTGCGCAGTTTTACGCGGTGGCGCAGACCGTTGAGGGTAAGCACTTGGTTGGCCTCTGACAGACCCATTTCCCAAGGCGTACCTGCATATTTGATGCTGGTCAGCGGGCTAGCGCCCGTGCCGCCGACATTGCCGGAGATCAAAATAACATCCGCATGCGCCTTGGCAACGCCTGCCGCAATTGTGCCTATGCCCGCTGCACTCACCAGCTTTACGCACACTTTCGCACGCGGATTGATCTGTTTCAGATCATAAATCAGCTGCGCCAGATCCTCGATGGAGTAGATATCGTGATGCGGGGGAGGGGAGATTAAGGTTACGCCGGGCGTTGAGTGCCGCAAACGCGCAATCATCTCAGTCACTTTGAAGCCGGGCAGCTGCCCGCCCTCGCCGGGCTTTGCCCCTTGCGCGACTTTGATCTCGATTTCCTCGCACGCGCCGAGATATTCAGCACTCACGCCAAAACGGCCCGATGCGATTTGTTTGATAACGCTGTTGGCGTTGTCACCATTTTCATAAGGGGTAAAGCGTTTGCTATCTTCGCCGCCTTCGCCAGACACGGCCTTTGCACCGATGCGGTTCATTGCAATCGCTAGCGTCTCATGCGCCTCTGGCGATAATGCACCAAGCGACATGCCAGGCGTGATAAAACGTTTCCGAATTTCAGTTATCGCTTCAACTTCGTCTAGCGCAATGCCATCTTTGGGGAAGTTAAACTCCATCAAATCGCGCAAATACACCGGTGGCAATTCGCGCACACCGGCGGCAAACTGCAGGTAAGTGGAGTAGCTGTCATTACCGACTGAACTTTGCAGTAAGTGCATCAGCCCGGCAGAGTATGCGTGTGCCTCACCATCTTTGCGTTGTTTGTAAAAGCCGCCAATGGGCAGGCGTGTGATGGCTGCATCATAAGCATCGGCATGCCGGTCGCGGGCGTTTATGAAGAGGGAGTGATATCCTTCACCCGATATTTTGTTTGGCATTCCCGGGAAGAAATCGTTCACCAGAGCGCGAGAAAGTCCAACCGCTTCAAAGTTATAGCCGCCGCGATAGCTGGAGATTACCGCGATCCCCATCTTTGACATGATTTTCAATAAACCTTCGTTTATCGAATTTCGGTAGTTATTTTTGGCAGTTTGCAAGTCCATGCCGCCCAAAAGACCGCGCGCATGCCGATCCTCAATCCCAGCCTCTGCCAGATACGCATTCACAGTAGTCGCACCAACGCCCACCAACACTGCAAAATAATGTGTGTCGAGACATTCCGCCGCGCGCACATTGACCGACGAGTAACTGCGCAGCCCCACGCGTACCAAATGCGTATGCACCGCTGCTGCCGCCAAGATCATCGCAATCGCAACGCGGTCCGGCCCGATATTTTCGTCGGTTAAAAACAGTTCAGTCTGGCCAGAGCGCACCGCAGCCTCGGCCTGTTCGCGGATACCGGCAATCGCAGCGCGCAGCCCCTCTTGCCCCTCATCGACCGAATAGGTGCAATCGATGCTCGCGGCGTTTTTTCCAAACGCAGCCTTTAGCCGCGTCCATTCGGCTGTCAGCAAAACCGGACTTTCCAGCACCAAAACATCGCTATTCTGACTGCTGTCCTCAAGGATATTGGCAAGGTTTGAAAACCGCGTTTTCAGGCTCATGACATGCCGTTCGCGCAAGCTATCGATCGGCGGGTTAGTCACCTGGCTGAAATTCTGCCGAAAAAACTGGCTGATGATACGCGGCTTGTCGCTGATGACGGCCAGCGGCGTATCATCGCCCATGCTGCCAATGGCTTCCTTGCCATCCTCTGCCATTGGCGCGAGGATCATTTCCATATCTTCCAGCGTCATCCCCGCCGCGACTTGCCGCTGCGTCAGTTCCGCACGGCTAAATACGGGTAGCGTTTCGGTGCCCTTGTTGGGAAGATCGTCCATCGACCGGAACCCGCCCACAAGCGCCGCATAGTCCTGCTCATCCGCCACACGGTCTTTGAGGTCAGCATCCCGGTACAACCTGCCTTCGTTCAGATTGACCGCGATCATCTGACCCGGTCCCAAACGGCCTTTTTCAATGATTGTGTTTTCGGGCACGACAACCATGCCGGTTTCCGACCCGATAATCAGCAAGCCGTCATTGGTCCGGCAATAACGCAAAGGCCGCAACGCGTTGCGATCGACACCCGCCACCGCCCAGTGACCGTCGGTCATCGCAAGCGCGGCAGGGCCATCCCACGGCTCCATCACACTCGCCATATATTCATACATGCTTTTATGATTGGCCGGAAGATTGGGGTTCGCCTGCCAAGCCTCGGGAATCAGCATCAGCTTTGCGGTCGGCGCTTCTTTGCCAGATCGCACCAAAGCCTCAAACACCGCGTCCAGCGCCGCCGTGTCCGACGAACCCGCCGGGATCACCGGCTTGATGTCATCCGAATGCGCACCAAAGGCGATGCTCGCCATCTTGATCTCGTGGCTTTTCATCCAGTTCTGGTTGCCACGGATCGTGTTGATTTCGCCATTATGCGCAAGGCTACGGAACGGTTGCGCCAACCACCATTGCGGGAATGTGTTGGTCGAATAGCGCTGATGAAAAATCGCAACGCGGCTTTCAAACCGGTCGTCTTGCAGGTCGGGATAAAACACCGACAGGCTCTCGGCAAGGAACAGCCCCTTATAGACAATCGACTGGCACGACAGGCTGCAGATATAAAAATCGCGGATTTGCGCAGCGATGATTTTCTTTTCGATCCGGCGACGGACGAGATACAGGTTCTTTTCAAACTCAGTAATGCTCACTTCGTCGGGAAGCGGCCCGGCGATCATGATCTGTTCGATCTCCGGACGGGTTAACTGTCCCTTGTCGCCAATGACAGAGACATCAACTGGCACCTGACGCCAGCCATAGATGGTATAGCCTGCCTCAATGATTTCAGCTTCGACCAGCGTCCGGCAATTTTCCTGTGCGCCCAAATCGGTGCGCGGCAAAAACACCATGCCCACGGCCAAGCGGTTGGGCATGACTTTATGCCCACCCGCTGCAATCGCATCGTCGAAAAAGCGCACCGGTAGGTCAACATGCACGCCCGCACCATCGCCTGTTTTGCCATCGGCATCGACAGCGCCGCGATGCCACACCGCTTTCAACGCCTCAATTGCCGACGCCACCACCCGCCGCGAAGGCTTTCCATCGGTCGCCGCGATCAGGCCAACGCCGCAAGCATCACCCTCGGATTCCGGATAATACATGCCTTCGCGGGCCAGCCGTTCGTGTTCGGGAGTGGGGTATTGATATGTCATTTTGATGCCTGTTCCATGCGCCGTGTGAGCGTTATCACAGCGGCGTCTTCTATTTCTTTGTCTTCACCCGGCGCGCTTTCATTCAGCCAGTAGAGCGCAATCTGTTGCGTTTGCGGACCGATTTTTTCCAGGCCGGACAGCAAACCAGTTTGCATCAGCGCATCGAGTGCCCTGGTGTCGGTAGCGTCCAACGCGTTTACAATTGAAGGAACAGTTTTGCTAATATCCTTCAAAGCCGAGTCTGCTGAAATCCGGAAATCCTCCGACGCCTTGGCTTCTTCCATCATGGCGTCCGGCTTCAGCTGTTCCAACATAACGGCGATCATCTTTTGACCGGTTACAGATGAATAAAACGCAATCAGGGTGTTAAGCTCCGCCTCTGAGAAATTGGCACGATACAGTGCACTTTGCCGCGCGTGCAAATCAGGCAAGCGTTGGCGTAAATATTTGTTGATGATCGGCAAAGTCGCTTTCGCCATTTCCATGCCAACGCCTGGATATTCAACTTCTAACTCGGTGATATCAGGATCGGATGCCATCAGTTCACGCATTAAGGCTTCTGTTTTTACACCAGACTTGTCGTCACCGATGATAATCGCTTCGCTATTGAGAATGCCCGCAAGCAGCATGGACTTGGCTTGGTGCGAATCCATTGAGGTGGAGTACGCGGCAGTTGCTTCAGCTTGCGCATTCACAGGCACTGCAGCTGCGGACATACTGTAAGTCGCAAGCAAAGTTGCTACGAACAATTTACGCATTATTCACTCCTCAAACTCAGGCTGCCGGCCGGTTATTGTCATTCTCTTTTTCCAAAATACTTTTCGGCTTCGACCATCAACTGAATTGCGGCGTCTTCGCCAACTTTACGACCGATCTCTCCGCCTGCGGCGCTCATTTTCTGCTGAATTTTAGGTTGGGCAGCAGCCATGCTTTTACCCGTTGGAGACTCTACAAAAGCTCTAATTGCCAAGAGGTCGGTAGGTGCGATCTCCGCAACATATTGCTGCGCGGTTTTTTCGATGATCACATCGTAATTGGTTTTTAAGCCTTCCATCATCAGTTCGCCAAAACGTTTACCAAATGCCTTGGTTCCGCCCGGGAAATTGTCATCTATTTTTTGGATGAGTTCATTTCCGCCCTCTATTTGTGCAAGCTGTCCGATGAACCCCGATTCCATAACGGGAACGAGCTCAGAAAACATCGTATCCATAGTTTGATGGACATTGCTAGCGACCAAAATTGCTTTCGCATTTTCAAGCGGAGTAGGTGTTCCGGCATCATCGGCATAAGTCGGAGAAACGAGAGTAAGAGACCATAGAAGTGTCAAATATACTGTTCTAATAATTGATTTTATCACTTAGCAATCCTCTCGCTTTTTTAATTCATACAGCCCGATATTGAATTATTCGCCGCTCTGGGCTTCACTGTTGGCATCAGGCTTCCAGCCTTTGGCAAGATAGCGTTCGCGGACGCGCAGCATAACCTCGGTTTCGAACTCGAATGAGGCGGTGGTTGCGGCGTCCGATTTTTCGGCCAGAGCTGCTGATGCACTCTTCAAATCAGCACTCTTTTTTTGGTCGGCCTTGTCCCAGTTGGTGCTGTCCCACCAAGGCTCGTTGCCGGTGTCGTTGGCGAAGGGATCTGCAACTTCTGCGGTTGTCACTGCGAAAGCCTCGGTTGCTTCACCACCACCATCGTCGGCTGCAGCAAATGCGCTTAGCTTGTCCGCAGTCGTGCCCAGCAATTTCGCCAGATCATTCTTTTCGCCAGCCGACAAATCGGAAAGCGTTTTTGCCGGTGGAATGGCCTTGAGTGCCTTTTCAATGTCAGCCTCTGGGTTCATGATATCACCCAATATTGTAGGCATCGCCGAAAAAACCGACTGCATCACTTCTGGATCGGCTTGCAGCAAAAACGATTCTGACGCGTAAAAGCTGCCCGTTGGCGTGGCCAGAAAGCTGTTGAGTTCGTTCAGCTGGCTGACCGAGAATTTGCGTGCATAGGCCCGGGCAAGGCCTTCGCGCATCGGTGGTTCAATGACCTTGGCCATTTTGTCCATCATTGGAGTCATGCTATTCTGCATTGCTGTCGCGCGCTGCGTGTGATTGGGATCAAGCAGGTCAGTGATCGCTTTCCGCTTGGCCTCGTCATACCCACCCTCGGGTGTTTCAACACCAGTAGTCAGCGAAATTTCCAGATCAGACATACCGCCTGCTTGTGCAAATACGGAACCCATGATTTTGTCCATCATGCCGGTCATCATCTTGCTGTAAATACCATCAGGCATAATCTGGGCTGTGGTCTTTTTGGCAAGCGTCAGGCGCTGTGGATCGATTGGTCCCAAATCTTTGGTATCGAAAATGTTCGCAAACAGCTTTTCCATTTCTTTCAGCTCTTTGGCAGTCTTTGTATCCGCGTCTGACGTCTCGGCTTTCTCAGTCTGCGCAAACACAGGCTGCACCGCAACGGTCATGCCGCTGGTCGCAAGCAAAGTGGCCAATATCAATTTACGCATATCTCTCTCCTAAAATTCAGGCGGCCAAACGGGCCTTATCATTGGCCTGCATCCATCGGTGCATATGCTCTATCACATCGCGGCCATCCTTGATTGCCCAAACGACAAGGCTCGCGCCGCGCACAATGTCGCCCACAGCAAACACACCGTCTAAGTTAGTCATGCCGGTGATATGATCGGCGCGGATTGTGCCCCAGCGGGTGACGTTCAGATCGGGGCTGCCGAACAAAGTGGGCAAATCCTCTGGCTCAAAGCCCAGCGCAGTGATGACCATATCGGTATCAAGCGTGAAGTCGCCATCGGGGTCCGATTCGGGCGCGCGGCGGCCACTGGCATCGGGTGCGCCTAAACGCATTTTAGATACGTGCACGCGTTCGACGCTGTCGCCGCCATCGAACGATTTTGGCCCCGATAACCAGACATACTCGACGCCTTCTTCCTCGGCATTGGCAACTTCGCGTTTCGATCCCGGCATATTGTCACGGTCGCGGCGGTAGAGGCATTTGACCGATTTTGCGCCTTGGCGGATGGCGGTGCGGACGCAATCCATCGCGGTATCGCCGCCGCCGATGACAACGACGTTCTTGCCAGCGGCGTTCAGCGTGCCATCGTCAAAAGCAGGCACGGCATCGCCGAAGCTTTTGCGGTTCGATGCGGTTAGGAAATCGAGCGCGGCATGGATGCCATTTAGGCCAACGCCCGGGGTTTTGATATCGCGCGCTTTATATACGCCCGTGGCGATTAGCACGCTGTCATGCTTTGCGCGCAGCTCGTCCAGGGTCGCGTCGCGGCCGACTTCGAAGTTCGCGTGGAACACAACGCCGCCCTCGGCCAGCCGGTCAATGCGCCGCATGACGACGTCTTTTTCCAGTTTGAAACCCGGGATGCCGTAAGTCAGCAATCCGCCCATGCGGTCGTAGCGGTCATAGACTTCGACATCGTAACCCGCGACGCGCAAATACTCGGCAGCGGTCAATCCGCCGGGACCAGCGCCGATAATTCCGACCGACTGCCCGCGCGATTTGCCGACCGCAATTGGCTCGACCCAGCCTTCGGCCCACGCCGTGTCGGTGATGTATTTCTCGACACTGCCGATGGTGACGGCGCCGTGACCGGCAAATTCGATGACGCAATTGCCTTCACACAAACGGTCTTGCGGGCAGATGCGGCCGCAGATTTCGGGCATGGTGCTGGTCAGGTTCGATAGCTCATAGGCTTCGCGCAAGCGGCCCTCGGCGGTTAGCCGCAGCCAATCAGGGATGTGGTTGCCCAGCGGACAATGCACCGAGCAATACGGCACGCCGCATTGCGAGCAGCGCGACGATTGTTCGGCAGCTTTATCGGGCGCGTATTTATTGGCGATTTCTTGGAAATCGTCTGCGCGCAGTTCGGCCTTTCGCTTTTCAGGGAAAGCTTGGGTGGTATCGACGAATTGGAGCATGCGTTCTTTTGCCATACCGCCGCATAACGAAAGTTTGCGAATGTATCACTAACAAAATGCAATTTAGGACAGGTATGCTGACATAAAAAATCGCATTTGCAGCTTCGTTATAGGGTTGCGCAATTATATTTCACTTAATTAGGTCCGCCACGGACTTACTTCGCTCCAAGCCACACCAATGCCGCGATGCCCGCAATGATTCGGTACCACGCGAACGGCCCGAAACCATACCGCGTCACCACCGCCAAAAACGCCTTTACGACTGCCCAAGCGACGAAGAATGACACGACAAAGCCAACGCCGATCAACCCAAAATCATCCGAGGTCAGCGACCCGCCATGTTTATAGAGCTGATACGCGGTAGCCCCGGTCAGCGTCGGGACTGCCAAGAAAAAGCTGAACTCCGCCGCTGTTTTGCGGTCCACGCCAAGGCTCATCGCGCCCAAGATTGTCGCGCCTGACCGTGATACCCCGGGGATCATCGCAAGGCATTGCACCACGCCGATCAACGCCGATGTGTTCAACGACACCGCCGCAACCCCGCCTGCCTCGACCGGCTTAGCAAAGCGTTCGACCACCAAAATCGCGACGCCGCCGAGTATCAACGTCCACGCCACCAGCCGCGCATTACCCAGCATCGTTTCGATGATGTCGCCAAACGCCAGCCCCAGCAAAACCGCCGGGAAAAACGCCACCAGCAAGTTGCGCACGAAATGCAGCGCGCCGCGATCCAGCCCGAACAGTCCCTTGGCGACATCCCAAAACGTCCGCCAATACAACAGCACAATCGCAAGGATCGCGCCGGGTTGGATGGCGATGTTAAACACCTCCCACTGGCTTTGGTCGAACCCCATCAGCTCGGTCGCTAGGATCAAATGCCCGGTCGAGGATACCGGCAGAAACTCGGTAATCCCCTCAACGATGCCAAGGATTACGGCTGTCCAAAATTCGGTCATGCAGCTGACGCCCCATTTCCTTGGCCACCATCAAACCGGCCATGCTTGCGATAGATATCGAGCCAGCCCTCGGCCACCGCATCCAATGGTGTGGGCGTAATGCCATAGGCTGCAAGCCCATCCACGCCCGATACCACATTGTCGCGGCCCAGCATTTTGAATTGGTCGCTGGTGATCGGCGCGCCGGGCAGCCAGCCTGTGCCAACCGCCATCGCCTTTGCCGCAAAGTCGGGCACGGGCACGAACAGCTTACCGCCGCGCCCCGTCGCCCGCGCGATCCATTCGTTGAGTTGCAGCATTGAAAGCACTTGCGGCCCGCCAAGCTCCAACGTCTCCGCGTTGCCAGATTGCAAAGCCGCAACCACAGCCTTTGCCACATCGCCGACAAACACCGGCTGAAACCTCGTGCCACTGCCGATCACCGGCACCACCGGCAACATGCGGATCAGGCCGGCAAAGCGGTTGATAAACGCATCCTCGCGGCCAAACACGATGGATGGGCGCAGGATAACAGCGCCCGGAAACGCCGCGCGCACCGCCGCTTCGCCAGCACCCTTGCTGCGGCCATACACCGCGTCGCTATCCACATCCGCGCCAATGGCCGAGATATGGACAAGCGCGGCAAGCCCGGCATTCGCCGCCGCCTGCGCCACATTCGCTGCACCCGCCCGCTGCACCGCATCCATATTATCAAAGCTGCCGACAAGGTTCACCGCCATGTCCGCCCCGGCCAACGCATTGGCGACTGAGCCCGGCTTGGTCACATCGCACGCCGCCAGCGAAACCTGACCCAGATTGCCCAAAGTTTTCAGCGACCCTGCTACGCGCGTATTGCGCTGCGCCACCCGAACCCGCGCCCCCGCATTGCACAAAGCCTGCACCACATAGCGCCCAACAAACCCGCCGCCGCCAAATACTGTGACCAATGTGTTGTTCAGATCGTGCATGTTTGGGGCCTGCGTATTGGGGTGAATAGTGAGCTGCGCTTTGCACCAGCAGGGGGCGGGTTTCAAGGGGGGAGGGTGGCGGACAGACGACTTAAGCCGCCATCAACAACTCAATGCGTTCCACTTCTTGCGCGAATTCAAACCGCATTTGATCGCGTTCATCATCAGGTAGCCACGTCGCCATTTGCGGAAACACCGTCTTGTGAAATTTGAATGTTTTGGCGTCCCATGGGCAGCAGTCTTGTGCGCGCTTGGCAATAGCAAGGATCGCCTGCAATTCTTCCCGAATTTCAACCGGATCGGGCGGCCAATTTTCGTCGGCTTGCTGCACCGGCAGATCAAGGCCAAGCTGCATCGGTCCATTGTTAAAAAGATCGTCCATCAATACCGCCTAATTTGCATAACATGCAGCGCAACAAATGCCCTCCACGGTGATCGTATGCAAGCGCGTAAGCACACTAAATTGTGGGAAAATCGAACTCGCTATTTGGGGACGCTCCGTTCCTTGATATCGGGCACGGGTAACAAAGCGGTCTCCAGCAATGCTTCTGAACAAATCCGGTCGAGCAAACCCTCCAGTAAGGGCTGACGATCCAGCGTGATCGTCAGCACACGGAGCAGATCGAGCAATTCGTCATTCCATTCGTCGGCCCAAACGGTCGGCCGGATTTTGTCGAGGTCGCTTGAAGAACTGGCCGCTTTTCCAGTGCCTTTACGGGTCCGGTATCCCAGCCATTTGCGCATAACCACCATGCCGCTGACTTGGTAACTCCAGACTTCGGGGCGAACACCGGATACAACGCCGTCGCCAATGTTCACTCACCCCGTCGCCCCGTGCTTGACACGGGGCTTGGCTTTTTGCTGCCGATTAAAGCCTAACCCCGTGTCAAGCACCGGGTGGAGTATTTGGATGGGTGGGAAATGGCGCTACCTATTTCGATAGTCCTTGGTGCCAGAAACCCAAAGGCAAAAAATGCTCGAGCAGCAACATGACATTGAT
Source organism: Sphingomonadales bacterium (assembly GCA_031374785.1). Taxonomy (GTDB): domain Bacteria; phylum Pseudomonadota; class Alphaproteobacteria; order Sphingomonadales; family Sphingomonadaceae; genus Sphingorhabdus_B. Next base: position 23,711 of record JANMGR010000089.1, read on the forward strand.
TGGGGCAGGGGTTAAGGGCAGACGGCTAGCATTGTGCTTTTGGGCTTTAATCACCGTTCGTTTGCGCTATCGATTGGAAGATGGGGTAAAATATGACGTTGTCCGAAGAAGACCTACAAGAAATCATATCTGAACTGGCGACCCGCCCCGGCCATGAGAAAGTTCGCGGGCTGGTATTCAAGCTGTTGACCGACGGCCTTGGCGCAACATCGCGCGACATCACCTTTGAGAAACAAACATTTGAAATTCGCGGTCGGATCGATGCGTTGCTGGGGCGGACGGTCATTGAGGTAAAGTCCGATTTGCGTAAGGAAGTGTTCGAGACACAGCTTGCAAATTATCTGAAAGATCAACGCAGTTTAACCGGCAGTGAATATGTCGGCATCATTACAGACGGCGCTACGTTCGCTGTCCATGAATTGGCCGAAGATGACGCTTCGTTGATCGAACTCAGCACATTCACCCCCGATCCAGAATCGCCTTTCAAATTGCTGAGCTGGCTGGAAAGCGTCGTAGCACTTCAAGATAAGTTGCTGCCTGACATTGCCCGAATCCGCATCGAACTGGGGCGAGAGTCCGTATTATACCGGCGCGCCATGCGGGAGTTGCGGCACTTGTGGGAACGGCTGGCTGACAATCCAGAAGTGGTATTGAAGCGTCAGCTATGGGACAGGCTGCTTCGCGTGGCCTATGGCGCTGAAATCGACGCGCCAGAATTGTTTTTCCAGCACAGCTATCTGGTTATCCTTGCAAAGACTGTCGCCACAATGGCGCTGACTGGCGGGCTTCCTGAAACCGCCAAAGAATTGCTTGACGGGCAACCCTTTCGCGATTTGGGAATTTTGAATGCCGTCGAGGCTGATTTCTTCGACTGGTTGTTATGCGACGAACAAAATGGCGACGCGCTCGTCCTGCGCATCGCGCAACAGGCAAAAAGGTTTAAGCTTGACGCCATTGACGTGGATGTTTTGAAAGGACTGTATGAAAGCCTGATCGACCCGGCGCAGCGCCATGACCTTGGCGAGTATTACACACCAGATTGGCTCGCCGCGCGGATTTGCATCACCGCGATAGACAGGCCGCTTGAACAACGTGTGATTGACCCTGCCTGTGGATCGGGAACATTCCTGTTCCACGCGCTACGGCGGTTGGTGGATGCTGGTGAAGCACAAAAGATGAAGCCTGCCGATATCGTCGCCTTGGCAGGGGAAAAGGTTGCAGGGATCGATATCCACCCCGTTGCCGTCATTTTTGCGCGGGCGACGTGGCTGCTGGCGCTGGCACCACCTTTGCCAAAGGCCGCCCACCGTCACTGTCCGTGCCGGTATATCTGGGCGATGCGCTGCAATGGAACACCAAGGATTTGATGAACAAGAGCGAGCTCGAAATTCTTGTGCCGCCAGCCAATCCAAACGACAATCCCACAGTGCTTCGCTTCCCCGAAGACGTCATCGATAAACCGCAGCTGTTCGATCAAACCCTCGAAGCGATGTTGAGTTTTGCGCAAAGCGGGCAACCCGCCAAAGCGATTAAAGACTGGATGCGCGAGAATGACGTTCCGGGTGACGCAGCCATGCTGGTCAAAACTTACGAAGAACTGGTCCGGCTGAATGAAGAAGGGCGGAACCATATCTGGGGTTACGTCGCCCGCAACTTATCCCGACCCATCTGGCTGGCTACCGAACGGCAGAAAGCCGACATTGTCATCGGCAACCCGCCATGGGTCCGTTACTCGTCCTTGTCCAAAGTCAATCAGGAACGATTGAAGACCGAGGCTGGATTCGCCGCTGTCTGGGTTGGCGGCAAAGCAGCGACCGCCAATGATTTATGCGCCTATTTCTTTGCACGCGCAGTGGCGCTGTATATGCGCAGGAAGGGCAAAATTGCCTTTGTCCTGCCTTATGCGGCGATGAGCCGTGACCCCTATGCCAAATTCCGCAAAGGCGATTTTCAACATCGGGCCCTGCCTGTTTCCGTTAAATTCACTGATGCGTGGACGTTTCCATCCGATGTCCAGCCTTTGTTTCCCGTGCCATCGTGCGTATTGTTTGCCGAAGGTTCGGATTTGCCGCGCCCATTGCCAAAAAATGTCACGCGGCATTCAGGACAGTTGCCAACACGCGATGCGACGCCGGACATGGCCGACGATTGTTTGAACGTAATGGTCGAAGACTGGCCTGCCGATACAGGCGTTTCCGCATCGCCATATCGAGAGAAATTCCGCCAAGGGGCGACTTTGGTCCCCCGCCGTCTTGTCATCGTCGAGCGGCTGCCTGCGAGTGGTCGGCTGGGTGCCAATCCCGACGCGCCGCGTGTGCGTGGTCGGACATCAAAGCAGGATAAAAAGCCGTGGAAAGATTTGGATCCACTCGAAGGACCGGTTGAGGCTGAGTTTCTGCGGCCTGTATATCTGGGGGAATCGATTGCCCCTTACCGCGTGTTGTCAAACGTGACGGGCATCATTCCGTGGAATCCGAACACGCGCAAAGTGATGGATAAGGTCGGGGCCTATAGCGTCGGGAAAAGACTTTTGGCCGAATGGCTGACCAAAGCGGAAGCGCTCTGGGACAAGCACGGCACTGGCGGTATGTTGCTTCGTGATCGCTGGGATTATGGTCATGCAATCTCCAACCAATTTCCACTGTCGGCGCATCGCATCGTGTATTCAAAAGCTGGATCGCAACCAGCGGCGACTGTGATTAGCGATAAATCTGCCGTTATCGATCACAAGCTTTATCAGATGCCTATCAAAGTGGTTGAAGAAGGCCGATTTCTCTGCGCCATCCTGAACAGCGAGACCGCGCGTGCCGCCGCCGAACATTGGCAATCCGAAGGGCAATGGGGAAAGCGGGACTTTGATAAAGCCGTTTTCAATCTGCCCATTCCCTTGTTCGATGCCGCCGATCCGCTCCACAATGCACTCGCCAAGGCGGCGGCCAAAGCGGAAAAGCTGGCGGCGAAGGTTGAACTGAAAGAGGGCGAGCATTTTCCCCGCACCCGCAAACGCATCCGTCAGGCTTTGATCGCCAATGGCGTTGCGATTGAAATCGAAAAACTGGTTGCCCAGTTGATTGGCGTCGCGCCTGTGCCTATAGTGAAGTCCGACGACGATGAAGTGGAGGACGATGATGCGGACTGATATTTTCGGCCTTGCCCCGCGCCAGCAGGATATGTTTGGTGAGCCACAAGGTTCGCTCGACACGATGATGACTGCCGCCGAAATCCGTGCCGAATTGCAGGAAGTCGTCGAACTTCTTCGTGCATCCACTGTGATGCCATGGGAAGCCCGGCAGATGCTTCAAATCAGCAATATGTTCCCCGAAATCGCATCACATCTTCCCGAGCCTGAGGCGGAGGATTTTGTGACAGAATTTCACCGAGAAATGGGTCGCTTGCGCAAAGAAGCAGCGTAACGACCCCGCAACCTCAATCCCCCGTTGACATCCCCAGCTCACAAACTAAAGACACGCGCTTACCCGGTGTCTGGCAATTGTCCGACATCATCGTGCCCGGATGGCGGAATTGGTAGACGCACCAGCTTCAGGTGCTGGCGCTGGTAACGGCGTGGAGGTTCGAGTCCTCTTCCGGGCACCATTTTTCGCGTTAAGAAATCACGCGGGGCGTGATTTTAGTGAAAAATCCCGTAGCGGAGCGAAGGGGCACGCTATCGGTTAGGCACCATCGTTTCGGCATACCTCGCAAAG
>JANMGR010000047.1:0-10702 GCA_031374785.1 Sphingomonadales bacterium
CCCTTGAAAGCGGACGACGACGATAACATCGCGGTCAAGCTCACCGGCTTTGAACGCTGCCTGCACATCCTCTTGGCTGTGGAACACCCGCGCGGGCGCTTCGGTAATCCAGCGCGATGGATCGACTGCGCTGGTCTTAAATGTCGCACGGCCCAGATTTCCCTGCACTAACCGCATGCCGCCATCGGCCATAAAGGGCGTCGCTGGGGCTCGTAGCATCGCGTCGTCGCCTGACTGGGCAGGAGCATCGCGCCAAGTGAGCGCGTCGCCGTCCATCACCGGCTCTTGCCCATACCCCGTCAGATCATCGGCCCCGACCGTCATAATATCGCGGTGGAGCAATCCGGCATCGAGCAATTCGCGGATAACAAAACCCATGCCGCCCGCCGCGTGGAAATGGTTCACATCGCCCGATCCATTGGGATACACCCGTGCAATCAAAGGCACAGCAGCGGACAGTTCGTCCAAATCCTGCCAGTCAATCTGGATACCCGCAGCGCGCGCAATCGCGGGGATATGGAGCGCATGGTTAGTCGATCCGCCAGTGGCCAGCAAGCCGACGCAGGCGTTCACGATCGCTTTTTCATCAATACACAGACCCAGCGGGCGATAGTCGCCGTCTTTGCCGATTTCGGTCAGCCGATGCGTCGCGGCGCGGGTCAGTTCGGTGCGCAGCTTTGTGCCCGGATTGACGAACGCACTGCCCGGCATATGCAGGCCCATGACTTCCATCATCATCTGGTTCGAATTGGCGGTGCCGTAAAATGTGCAGGTGCCCGCACCGTGATAGGATGCCGCCTCTGCCTCCAACAGTTCTTCGCGGCTGGCTTTACCCTCGGCAAACAGCTGACGGATGCGTTGCTTTTCTTTGTTGGCAAGACCCGACGGCATTGGTCCTGCTGGCACCAAGATCGTCGGCAAATGGCCAAAGCGCAGTGCGCCGATGAGCAAACCGGGAACGATCTTGTCGCAAATGCCGAGCAGCAACGCGCCTTCAAACATCGCATGACTAAGGCCGACCGCCGTGGACAGCGCAATCGTATCGCGACTGAACAGCGACAGCTCCATCCCCATCTGCCCCTGCGTCACACCGTCGCACATCGCCGGAACGCCGCCCGCAATCTGCGCGGTCGCGCCGACTTCGCGGGCGAATAGCTTGATCGCCTCGGGATAGCGGCCATAGGGCTGATGCGCCGACAGCATGTCGTTATAGGCGGTGACGATGCCGATGTTCATTGCGCGGCCAGTGCGGATTAGGGGCTTATCTTCGCCGCTGGCGGCAAAGCCATGCGCCAGATTGCCGCACGACATCGTGGCGCGGTTCACGCCTTTGTCACCCTCGCGCGCAATCAGGTCGAGATAGCGCTGGCGGGTGGGACGCGACTTTTCGATGATGCGCTGGGTTACGCTGTGGATGGCGGCGTTCATGCTGGAACTCCAAGATATTTTTCGCGCAAAGACGCAAAGGCGCAAAGATTTAGACCGGCGCGGTAGCGCGATTCAAAGATTTGACTCACACGAAGACACGAAGGCACGAAGGGGGTTATTTCTTCTTCGTGTCTTCGTGTCTTCGTGTGAAATAAATGATTGGCGCTCCGCGCCTGTTGGCAAAACTCTTCTTTGTGACTTAGCATCTTTGCGCGAAATAAATCACTCATACCACGTCACCCCGTCCCGCTCCGCCAAGGCAATCGCCGCCGATGGCCCCCAGCTGCCCGATGTGTAGTTCTTCGGCTTCAGGCTGTTCTCCACCCATCCGGCGCGGATGGCATCGACCCAATCCCACTGCGCCTCCACCTCGTCCCGGCGGACAAACAACGTCTGGTCGCCTTCGATCAGGTCAAGCAGCAACCGCTCATACGCGATGCGCTTTTTCGGCCCCGCAAACGCATCGGGCATCGAAATATCGAGCGGCACTTCGCGTAGGCGGATACCGCCGCGATCCAACCCCGGTTCCTTCGCCATCACGGTCAGGCCGATATTTTCTTTCGGCTGAATGCCAATAACCAGCCGGTTCGGTTGCGACTGCGCGCCTTTCCCCGCAAAAATCGAATGCGGCACGGGTTTAAACTGGATGACAATTTCGGTCTTGCGTTCGGGCAGCCGTTTGCCGGTGCGCAGATAAAACGGCACACCGTTCCAGCGCCAATTGTCGATATGCGCTTTGATCGCAACGAAGGTTTCCGTATCGCTGTCTTTGCCCAATTCGTCGTCATAGCCGGGCACCGCTGCACCGTTGATCGCGCCTGACCGGTATTGCCCAGTGACGCTGTCGCCATTTACAATCGGTCGCAGGCAGCGCAGCACTTTGACTTTTTCGTCGCGCACTGCAGTTGCATCGAAACTCGATGGCGGCTCCATTGCGACCAGCGCGAGCAATTGCAGCATATGGTTTTGCACCATGTCGCGCAGCGCGCCTGCGCCGTCGTAAAAACTCACGCGCCCTTCAAGTCCTACCGTTTCCGACACAGTAATCTGAATATGGTCGATATGCGCCGAGTTCCATAACGGCTCAAACAAGATATTGGCAAAGCGAAGCGCGAGCAAATTCTGCACTGTTTCCTTGCCGAGATAATGGTCGATGCGGAAAATCCGGTCTTCGGGGAACGCCGATGCCACCGCGTCGTTGATATGGCGGCTTGATTCCAGATCAGTGCCCAGCGGCTTTTCCAGTCCGATGCGGCTTTTGTCGCCCGCAAGGCCGCTAGCCGCTAGCCCCGCAATAGTCGGTTCAAATAACGACGGCGCAGTGGACAGGAAAATCGCCAACCCGTCATCCACCGGCCCAACCTTTGCCGCCAGCGCATCAAAACCCTCTGGCTTTGACGCATCAAGCGGTTGATAGCTTAGCCGTTCCAGAAAGCCGTCAATCGCGTGTTTGCGGTCGTCTGGCAGATAGGTGTCGAGCGCCACGCGAGCAAAGGCGCGGTAGCTGTTGTCGTCATGCTGTGACCGCGCAGTGCCAACGATCCGTAAATCCTCGGCCACCAACCCGTCCATATGCAGCGCACATAGCGAGGGCAGCAACATGCGCTGAGCAAGATCGCCCGTCGCACCAAAGAGCAAAAGCTTGTCAGCGGCGACTTTCACGGTGCGCATTTCCTATCGATAATTATGCGCCAGACCTTAGAAGCGGGCCGCGAAATAGCAACCGCTGTGCATACGGATACATCAGACGAAAGGCAGAAATTGGCGAGGTAAGCCAGTCGAACTACCATTAGCTGTGTAAGCACCGGTCAACCATTTCACACATCACTTTCATTCTACCCCCCCGTCGCCCCGTGCTTGACACGGGGCTTGGCTTTTCTTCTGCTACCTCGCCCCATAAAGCCTAACCCCGTGTCAAGCACGGGGTGACGAGGTGGGGGATTGGGACGAGGATGAGTATGGGAAACAAACGTGCATTTCGCAAAATCACACGTCAAAAATCAAACTTAACCCCCTGCGCCAGTGGCAAGTCCGCGCTGTAATTAATCGTGTTAGTCGCGCGGCGCATATAGGCTTTCCAGCTGTCTGAGCCCGATTCCCGCCCGCCGCCGGTTTCCTTTTCGCCGCCAAAAGCTCCGCCGATTTCCGCGCCCGATGTGCCGATGTTGACATTGGCAATGCCGCAATCGCTGCCCTGTGCCGACAGGAATAGTTCGCATTCACGTAGGTCGAGTGAGAAGATGGATGACGATAGTCCTGCGCCTACACTGTTTTGCAACGCGATGGCCTCGGTCAAGTCGGTGTAGCGGAACACGTAAAGGATTGGTGCAAAGGTCTCGCGCAGACACGGGCCAACATGCGCCGCCATTTCGACGATCGCCGGGCTGGCATAAACGCCGGGTTGGTCGAGCCGTTCGCCGCCACTGATACCCGCGCCCAGTCCCCGCGCCTCGGCCAGTGCCGATTGCATATGGGTAAATGCCGCGTCATCAATCAACGGCCCCGCCAAATTGCTCGTATCCAGCGGATTGCCAACAGGAATACTCGCCGCCGCCGCTTTCAGCTTGGCGACAAAGCCATCGTAAATTGCATCGTGCACAAACAACCGCCGCAACGAGGTGCACCGTTGTCCGCTAGTCCCGACCGCCGAAAACAACACACCACGTAAAGCCAGATCAAGGTCGGCCTTGTCGCTGACAATCGCCGCGTTGTTGCCGCCGAGTTCCAGAATAGTCTTGGCAAAGCGCGATGCCGCCACTTGCCCCACGGCGCGGCCCATCGCAGTGCTGCCCGTTGCGGATACCAAAGCGATACGGCGATCAGCAACCAGCGCCGCACCGGTATCGCGCCCACCAATCACAACCTGCGACAGACCATCGGGCGCACTTTCAAAATCACGCAACGCACCATCCAAAATCGCCTGCACCGCAAGCGCCGTCAGCGGCGTTTTTTCCGATGGTTTCCAGATGATGCTATTCCCGCACACCAACGCCAGCGCCGCATTCCACGCCCAGACGGCAACTGGAAAGTTAAACGCGCTGATAATCAGCACCGGCCCCAGCGGATGCCATTGCTCCATCATCCGGTGGCCCGGACGCTCGCTGGCGATAGTCAAACCGTGCAGTTGCCGCGACAGCCCGACCGCGAAATCGCAGATGTCGATCATCTCCTGCACTTCGCCCTCGCCCTCGGATATCGGCTTTCCACATTCGATGGTCACAAGGCGCGCGAGATCGGCTTTGTGGGTGCGCAGCGCATTGCCAAGTTGGCGGACAAGCTCGCCTCTGCGTGGGGCGGGGACGGTGCGCCATGTGACGAACGCGGATTGCGCGCGATTAACAGCGGTTTCGATCTGCGCAGGCGTGGCGGCTGTGACTGAACCAATCTGACTGCCGTCAATAGGGGTGTAGACTGGGAAGTCGCCCGAGGGAATTTCAGCGCCCAATTGGTTGAGCAACTCTGCAACCTCAGCTGACAAAAATACCATCACGACTCTCCCACTTCGTCATTCCCGCGAAGGCGGGGAACGCAGTGACGGAACGTCAATCCATCACCAGAGCGACAAGCACTACACAGCCGTTGCAGGGGACCGCAAGTGCCGGTGATGGATTCCCGCTCCGCACAGCCGGGTTTATCCTGAGCGCCCGCCCTGCGGGCAGTCGAAGGGCGGGAATGACGAAGAGTTACGGGGGAAGTGGGGTGTTGCCGTAAATTGCCAAAACGCCTAGAGCGCGGCAACACCCAATGGAGAATCTCATGGCCGAATTGGCACGTTTCGACTGGTCTGATCCCTTCGCAATCGAAGATCAGTTGACCGAAGAAGAGCGCATGATCCGCGATGCCGCGCACGGCTTTGCACAAGACGAGTTGCAACCCCGCGTTATAAAAGCGTACCGCGAAGAAGTCGATGCGCCCGAATTGTTCCCGCTGATGGGACAAGCTGGCCTTCTCGGCGCGACCATTCCTGAAACTTATGGCGGCGCGGGCGCTGGCTATGTTGCCTATGGCCTGATCGCGCGCGAAATTGAGCGTGTGGATTCGGGCTATCGCTCGATGGCATCGGTGCAATCCAGCCTCGTGATGTATCCGATCCACGCCTATGGAACCGAGGAACAACGCCGCAAGTATTTGCCCGGCCTCGCCGCTGGCACGCTTATCGGATGCTTTGGCTTGACCGAGCCTGATGCAGGCAGCGACCCTGCCGGAATGCGCACCACCGCCAAAAAAGTCGACGGCGGCTATGTGCTGAACGGCAACAAAACTTGGATCTCCAACGCGCCGTTCGCCGATGTCTTCGTCATCTGGGCAAAAAGCGAAGCGCACGGCGGCGGCATCAAAGGCTTTGTCCTTGAAAAAGGGATGAAGGGGCTTTCCGCACCAAAAATCGAGGGCAAGCTGTCGCTCCGCGCCTCTACCACCGGCATGATCATGATGGACAATGTCGAGGTCGGCGAGGAAGCTTTGCTACCCGAAGTACAAGGCCTGAAAGGTCCGTTCGGTTGCCTAAACCGTGCGCGCTATGGCATCAGCTGGGGCGCATTGGGCGCTGCCGAATTCTGTATGCACGCCGCGCGCCAATACGGCTTGGACCGGCATCAGTTTGGCAAGCCACTGGCCGCGACGCAATTGTTCCAGAAAAAGCTGGCGGACATGATGACTGACATCGCACTTGGCCTGCAAGCGAGCTTGCGCGTTGGTCGGTTAATGGACGAAGGCCGCCTCGCCCCCGACATGATCTCCATCGTCAAACGCAATAATGTCGGCAAAGCGCTGGATATCGCCCGCGCTGCGCGCGACATGCATGGCGGCAACGGCATTAGCGAAGAATACCAAGTCATCCGCCACATGGTGAACCTTGAAACCGTCAACACCTATGAAGGCGCGCACGACGTGCATGCGTTGATACTGGGCCGCGCGATAACGGGGATTGCGGCGTTTTAAGGGACGGGTTTGGGTTCTGGCCTCCCCCACCACTCCGCCACCCCGTGCTTGACACGGGGTTTGGGTTTTCAACGCCAACACACGCAATCCCTCCTTGAAATGTAGGATTGCATCTGCCATCCTCTCACCATCACATCGCTGACCGCCCGATGGCTGTAGGGGCATGCAATCAGCCAAAATTCTTCATCCCTAAAAGCGACAAAGGATACAATCCCACCGCGTGCGCCGGTATCTTTTGTAGTTTTAAGCGCCTTCAGACACGTTTGAGGTGAGACCTTAGTGTGACTTTCCGCCGACACGCCGCAGCATTTTAGCTTTGACCCTGCGCCAAACCCCGCCATAACTGCGGTTTCATATCGGGGGTCGGATGGCTGAAACTATTTTGTTTGTCGCGGTTGCGGGGTTGGGGCTTTGGTTATTCCTGATGCGCGGCGAAATGGCGTATTTGCGGCGGCGGGTCACGGATCTTGAGGATGGCCTGCGTTTGCGCATAGAAACCGAGCCGGCGCTTGAACCTGTCGCGCGCGACCCTGTTGAACCGTTCAAGGTCGCCGCGAAAGCAACTCCCCGCCGCACCGCCTCGGTCGTCGGCCGCGATGTTGGCGCTGCGCCTGCCCCCAACCCCGCCCCAGCCTTTGAAGCGCCAGAAGAAACAGCCCCCGAACCCGCATTCAAAAACCCATTGGCGGGGGCTAGCTTTGAAGACTTAGTCGGCGGCAAGCTACCGATCTGGATTGGCGGCATCGCCCTTGTCTTTGCCGGGTTTTTCCTTGTGCGTTATACCATTGAGGCGGGGCTGCTTGGGCCGGGGGCGCGGTCGATCCTTGCGACCCTGTTTGCGCTGACGCTGATTGCCTTGTCCGAATTTGGCGGACGGCTGCCAAAGGTCGGCGAGTCCTTCACAACTGACCCGCGCGTCGCGCAATCGCTGGCGGGGGCGGGAGTCGCGACGCTGTATGGCACGCTGTATATGGCGAGCGAGATTTACGGCCTGATCGGGGTGATGACCGCGTTTCTGCTGGTCATCGTCGTCACAGCCATCGCCTTTGTTCTGGCGCTGCGCCGCGGCCCGCCGACGGCATTGATGGGACTCGCGGGAGGCTTTGCGGCCCCTTGGGTTGCGGGCATGGGGGCAAGCAATCTGCCGACTTTGCTGCTGTATCTTGCGGTTTTCATCGCGGCGTTGTTCGGGCTTGCGGTGTGGCGGCGCTGGCTGTGGCTGCTGGTGCTGGCTTCCGGCGGCGGGGCATTGTGGAGCTTTGCTATGCTGGTGGCAGCCGAAAGCGATCTTGCGTATCTCGGCCTGTTTATACTGATCAGCGGAGCCGCAGCGGTCTTCGCGCTCGACCGTTTTGGGCAAACCGATAGCAAGTGGAGGGACGCCGCAACCTATGCGCCAATGGCCTTGGCGCTGGTGCAGCTAGCAATGTTGTTGCCGCAGATGGAATTCTCGATTGTTGCTTGGGCGTTTTTCGGGGCGCTATTCATGCTAGCCATCGCGCTGGCGTGGCGCGAAACGCGGATGGCTTTGGTCATGCTCGGCGCATTGTTGCTTTCCGCATCGCCGTTAAGCGGTGCTTGGGTGGAACGCGGCGCTGACGACGTTACCATCGCTGCGTCGCTTGCCATTATTTTGCTTTTTGCAAGCGCGGGCCATTTCGCGCTTTGGCGAGATCGGCAGCCTTTATTAGCGTGGGCAGCGGCGGCGCTGGGTGCGCCAATTCTGGTCTGGTTCACCGCTGCTTTCTCTTATGCATCCGGCATCAGCGATACTGTGTGGGGCGTTTCTGCGCTCGCGATCGCCACTGTCAGCGCGGCATTGGCTTGGCATCAGCATCGTTCGGGCAAGAGAGACACTCTACAACGCCTCTCGGTTGCGGTCACTGTCCTGATGGCTCTGATGGCAAACCCCTATTTGATCGCCGAGGAATGGGTCGCCGTTTACTGCGCCGTGATCGCAATAGGTGTCGCCGCGTGGGCTTTAGTCACTGGCGACCGCATCATACGCGGCATCGCCATCGCGCCAATGGCTATTGCGATGCTATGGGCCGCAGGGTCTTCTTACCAAATCATCGGTGCGTTCTCCTCTTCATTGTCGGGCGACAGCAATGTTTATGCGATGCTACCCGAAATAGTCGACACAGTGCGAACGACATTGACGCCAGCGCTGCTGACAATGGCGATTTTGTGGACACGCTGGTTCCGCGTTGGCGACAAAACACGTAAAGTCATCTGGGCCTTTGGCGGTGCCGGGTTGGCGGGCTTTGTTTGGCTACTCGCAAAACAACCCGCCGCAATCCAGAGCCCTAGCGATTTTATCCGTCTTGGTTTTGCCGAACGGGCAATTTTCACGCATGGCCTGTTCGCGCTGGGCTGGTTGGCGCTATCGCAAGCACCGAAGCGACCCGAATGGCTCGCGCTTCGTATTATCGGCTGGTTGCTTGTTGCCACTGCTCTGTTCCGCGTGGTCTGGTTTGATCTTATACTACTGAATCCAGCACTGGTTGCCCAGTCCGTCGGCCATGTCCCCGTCGCCAATCTCGCCACCGGGCATATGGCTTTGGTCGCAAGCTGGCTGTGGCTGTTTGGCAATTTTGCGGGCGATATGAGACAGCAATTGGCGCTGCGCCTGATAAGCCTAGGCGCGATGATCGTGGCCGTCTTGGTCACCGTCCGCCAAGCGATGCAGGGTTCGATTCTATCCGGCGGCTTTATCGGCACGGGTGAGAATTACCTCTATTCGGTCGGCTTGCTAGCACTCGCCATTGCATGGCTCACGCGCGGGATGATGGCAGGGTCGCGGTTGCTGCGAATGGCGGGTCTGGCGCTGTTGACGGCGGTGACGTTAAAGGTCTTCCTGATCGACGCCGCCGCGCTTACAGGCGTGCTGCGTATCTTGTCGTTCCTTGGCCTTGGCATTGCCCTGATCGGCATCGGCTGGGCTTATGGGCGGGTGATGGGCACTGCCAAAACACAAACGGAAACCTAAATGCTGACCAAACTCTATACCTGGATGATGGAAAAAGCAGCGCACCCCCATGCGGAACGATGGCTGTTTCTATTTTCGTTTGTCGAAAGCAGTTTTTTTCCCATCCCGCCGCACCCGTTGCTTGGGCTGATGTGTTTGGCACGGCCTGAACGCGCGTTGCGATTTGGCTTTATCTGCACTTTGGCTTCGGTATTGGGTGGGTTGTTCGGCTATGCAATCGGCTATTTCGCGTATGAAACGATTGGAGTTTCACTGCTCAAAGCGCTTGGGTTGTGGGACAGCTTCCCTGCCGCGGCCTGTTATCTGCGCGAATTTGGCACCGAGATTATCCTGATCAAGGGCGCGACGCCGATCCCGTTTAAGCTGCTGACGCTGACCGCTGGCTTCATCCACATGAACCTGTTCGATTTCGTCTGGGCCAGCGTATTAAGCCGCGCGTTTCAGTTTATGCTGGTCGGCATATTGTTCTGGAAATTCGGTGCACCGATTAAAGCCTTTATCGACAAATATCTGGCGTGGGTCAGTGCGGCGTTTATCGTTGCGGTTGTGGGCGGCTTTGTCGCGTTTACGATGCTTGCCGGGGGTGGCGCGAAAGCGGGCGATAAATGTTCGGGTGTCACGACGATGGAACAGGTTTTTGGGTAGAGCTAATCCCTTCCCGTAACCGTTAGTGCTAAGCTTGTCGAAGCACGTCCCACGGCATGGAGCTACACCTGATAGACTCCCTTCGACAGGCTCAGGGCTAACGGTTTTGTATTAGGCCGCAAAAATCTGCGCATCATCAGCAAACGCCTTAAACTCCAGCGCGTTGCCGCTTGGGTCGGTAAAGAACATCGTGGCTTGCTCCCCCACCTGCCCCTGAAAGCGGATATGCGGTTCGATACCGAACACCGTTCCAGCCGCATGCAGCCGCTGTGCCAATGCCTCCCATTGCGGCAAGGTCAGGATTAAACCGAAATGCGGCACTGGCACAGCATGGCCATCAACCGCGTTGTGGATCGGGCGCGGGGTCATCTCGGGGTCGAGATGCGCGACGATTTGATGCCCATAGAGGTCAAAATCGATCCATCCTGAGCCTGTCGAAGGATCAGACGAACGCCCCTCCCCGCAACCCAGCACATCGCGGTAAAAGCTGCGCGCCGCCGAAAGATCATGCACGGGAAATGCAAGGTGGAACGGGCGCAGGCTCATTGCGCGGGTGCCGCTTCCTCAGCGCCCTCTGCCATTTCCATCGCGCCCAAATTTGCGTTCATCGCGCCAACGCATTTTGTCAGTCGCTCTTGAAAACCTGTTGATGGCTCCTCTGCCGCGCTAGCCTTGTCCTGCTCCGCCTTCACCGCCATC
>JANMGR010000149.1:0-5572 GCA_031374785.1 Sphingomonadales bacterium
GAACCTGCGCGCCAAGTTGCAAGAGGGTTGCATTCGAATCATGCTGCGACTAAACGAACAGCATCCCGACATTGCGAAACACTGAAGGGGCTGGCGCCGAACGGGGCCGGCGCAATCGGTCATTCGCGCTGTCTTTACGAAAATTTGGGTCTTTACGAAATTTGGAACCGCATGCCGAACCTCGACGTCCTCACCGCAATGATCGCCCCTGAAGCCACAACGCTTGGCTTTGATCTGGTGCGCGTTGCGTGGTTTCCGCAGGGTATTGATGGATCGGACCTGCCGACGCTGCAAATTATGGCAGAGCGGCCCGATACACGGCAGCTTTCAGCCGATGAATGCAGCAGCCTGTCGCGCGCCGTGTCTGACAAGTTCGACGAGCTTGATCCGATTGAGGAAAACTACTGCCTTCAAGTGAGCTCCCCCGGCATTGATCGCCCGCTAACCCGGTTGAAAGATTACACCGATTGGGCGGGGCAAGAGGGCAAAGTTGAAATTGCCGAGCCTATCAACGGCCAAAAACGCTTTCGTGGCAATCTGGATGGTATTGATGCTGACAACAATGTCTTTATCGTCGATACCTCTGACGTTCGTCACAGCATTCCCTTTTCCGCTATTATATCCGCTAAGCTGGTCTTGACAGACCGGCTGATTGCGTCGACTGCGCCGCTCAACAGCGCTGGGGTTGACGAGATCGACGAAATTGACCCCGAAACCGAACAGGAAGATTGAGCTATGGCAACTCCCATCGCCGCGAATAAAGCCGAATTGCTGGCCATTGCCAACGCGGTCGCCACCGAAAAGATGATCGATAAAGCGATTGTTGTCGAGGCGCTTGAAGAGGCAATCCAGCGTGCAGCTCGCGCCCGTTACGGCGCGGAAAACGACATTCGCGCAAAGCTTGACATGCAGACCGGCGACCTTCGCCTCTGGCGGGTGGTTGAGGTTGTTGAAGAAGTTGAGGATTATTTCAAGCAGGTTGACCTGAAGCAGGGTGAAAAGCTGCAAAAGGGTGCGGCGATTGGCGATTTTATCGTCGATCCGCTGCCTCCGGTTGATCTGGGACGTATCGATGCGCAATCGGCAAAGCAGGTGATCTTTCAAAAGGTCCGCGATGCTGAACGCGAGCGTCAGTTTGGCGAGTTCAAAGACCGCGCCGGTGAAATCATCACCGGTGTCGTTAAATCGGTCGAATTCGGCCATGTCGTTGTTGACCTTGGCCGCGCCGAAGGCGTTATCCGCCGTGACCAGCAAATCCCGCGCGAAGTTGTTCGTATGGGTGACCGCGTCCGCGCATTGATCCTGAAAGTCGTCCGTGAAAATCGCGGCCCGCAAATTTTGCTGTCCCGCGCACATCCGGACTTTATGAAAAAACTGTTCGCGCAGGAAGTGCCCGAAATTTACGACGGCATCATCGAAATTAAGGCTGCAGCCCGCGATCCCGGAAGCCGCGCCAAGATCGGCGTGATCAGCTATGATAGCTCGATTGATCCTGTCGGCGCGTGCGTTGGTATGAAGGGTAGCCGCGTTCAGGCCGTTGTGCAGGAAATGCAGGGCGAAAAGATCGATATCATCCCTTGGTCAGACGATGCCGCGACGTTCATCGTCAACGCATTGCAACCCGCAACCGTCAGCCGCGTTGTTCTGGATGAAGATGAAGGCCGCATCGAAGTTGTCGTTCCTGACGATCAGTTGAGCCTTGCCATCGGTCGCCGTGGTCAAAACGTCCGTCTCGCCAGCCAGCTTACTGGCCGCGCGATCGATATTATGACCGAGGCGGAATCGAGCGAGAAGCGCCAGAAGGAATTTGTTGAACGGTCCGAAATGTTCCAGAAGGAACTGGACGTTGATGAGACATTGGCACAGTTGCTTGTCGCTGAAGGCTTTAGCGAGCTGGAAGAAGTTGCTTATGTGGCGCTGGACGAAATCGCCGGTATCGAAGGTCTTGACGATGATATTGCTCAAGAACTGCAAAGCCGCGCAACAGAAGCGTTGGAACGCAAAGAAGAAGCATCGCGCACCGCGCGCCGTGAACTTGGCGTTGACGATGCCTTGGCTGAATTACCGCATTTGACGGAAGCGATGCTGGTGACGCTTGGCAAGGCAGGCATACTGACGCTCGACGATCTGGCCGATCTCGCCACCGACGAGCTGATCCAGAAAGCCCGCACTGAACAGCGTCGCAGCGACAACACTCGCCGCACCAACCGCGCCGAAGACAAGCCCGGTATCCTTGCGGTGTTCGCGTTGAACGAAGAACAGGGTAACGAAATCATTATGGCCGCACGTGCGCACTGGTTTGAAGATGAGCCAGAAGCCGAAGCTGCCGAAGTAGTGGAGGAGGACGCAGTTGCAGCGGAAACCTCCCAATGAGGACCCTCATACTCCTGTAAGGAAGTGTATATTGAGCGGTGAGCGGGCGGAACAACGCCTGTTAATCCGTCTTGCGCTCGGCCCTGACGATAAAGTCGCGCCCGATGTCCTTGGCAAAGCACCCGGTCGTGGTGCGTGGATTGGTGTCACCGCCGCTGAACTGGAAACGGCGCGGGTTAAGGGTAAGCTTGCTGGTGTGTTGAAGCGCGCGTTTAAGGCTGATGCTGTGCACGTTCCCGATGACATCGTTGAACGCATTCGCATCAATCTGGAAAAAGCGACGCTTGACCGGTTGGGCTTGGAAGCACGCGCCTCCAACCTTATATCAGGCGCAGAGAAAGTCGATCAGGCCGCAAGGTCTGGTGTCGTGGCGTTACTGCTTCATGCAGCGGACGCTAGCAATGATGGAGCCGGAAAACGCGACCAGAGCTGGCGCGTTGGCAGCGACGAAGAAGGTAGTGGCAAGGCCGGGATCAAACTTCCGGTTGACCGCGACGCGCTTTCCGCCGCATTGGGGCGCGGAAACGCTGTGCATGTCGCCATTACGGATGCACGTGCCGCGGAACGGGTGAGCCATCACCTCGACCGCTGGCTTTATTTCATGGGATGCAGTAACGGCTCCGGCTCCGCTTCGGCGGATGTCCGTGCGCAAGCTGCGTCTCGCAATACGGATAATCAAGGGCAAGGTCTGACCGATGAGTGATGAGAACGAAAATAAACCGACGCTGGGTCGAAAGCCTTTGGGGCTTAAGCTTTCAGCCGGATCGGGTGCGGTAACGCAGACCTTTAGCCACGGCCGGACCAACAAGGTTGTGGTCGAGGTGAAGCGCAAGAAACTTGTCGGCAAGCCGGGTTATGCGCCTGAGCCGGAAGTTGTTGCAGCGCCACCGCCGCCTCCGCCACCACCACCGCCCCCTGCGGCAGCATCAGCGCCCGTGCGCAAAACTGCGCCAAATGGCGAAACCCCGCAAGAACGCGTCGCGCGCCTTCAACTTGAGGCAGCTGAAGACCGTTTGCGTCAGGGCGAGGAAGCCAACAGGCGTGAGCAAGAGGAGCGTCTCCGCTCCGCAGAAGACGAACGCCGCCGCGCCGAAGACAACCGCAAGGCGGAATCCGCGCCTACGCCAGTTGCTGCAGCTAAGATTGAAGTTGCTGAAACCGAAGCCCCAGCGGAAGAGTCCGGGGAGGGCACAGTTGCCCCACCGCCTCCCCGTCGCTTCACCCCCGTCGAAGCTCCAAAACGCCCTGCAGCGGCACCTGCGCCGACCGAACGTGAGCGTGAGGAAGCGAAAAAGTCCCCGAGCAAAGCCAGAGGCGACCGCCTCGGTGACAATCGTCGCCAATCTGGCAAGCTGACTGTTACGCGTGCACTTGACGGTGATGATGGCGCGCGCGCCCGTTCGCTCGCCGCGCTGAAACGCGCGCGCGAGAAGGAAAAGCGCCTGCATTTCGGCGGCAGCCAACGCAATGCGCAGCCAAAACAAGCGCGCGATGTTGCGGTTCCCGAGGCAATTACTGTCCAAGAACTCGCCATTCGTATGGCCGAAAAGGGCAGCGATCTGGTCAAGACTTTGTTCAAAATGGGCATGCCGGTCACGCTGACCGAAACCATCGATCAGGATACAGCCGAATTGCTGGTCACTGAATTCGGCCACAACATCAACCGCGTGTCGGATTCCGATGTCGATATTACGCATGACGAAGACGTTGATGCACCCGACACGCTGAAAGCGCGTGCGCCGGTTGTAACCGTGATGGGCCATGTCGATCACGGCAAGACATCGCTGCTCGATGCTTTGCGCGGAGCCAATGTGGTCTCTGGCGAAGCGGGTGGCATTACCCAGCATATCGGTGCGTATCAGGTGAAGGCAAAGGACGGATCGCTGATTACCTTCCTCGATACACCGGGCCATGAAGCCTTTACGCAAATGCGCCAACGCGGTGCTTCGGTGACCGATATTGTGATCCTCGTGGTCGCGGCAGACGATGGCCTGATGCCGCAAACCATTGAAGCGATTAAGCATGCAAAAGCCGCTGGCGTGCCTATGATTATCGCAATCAACAAAATGGATAAGGAAGGCGCTAACCCGCAAAAGGTTCGTGAACGCTTGCTTGAACATGAAGTTGTGGTCGAGGCGATGGGCGGTGATGTTCAGGATGTCGAAGTTTCGGCGCTGAAAAAGACTGGTCTTGATACGTTGCTTGAAAAACTGGCGTTGCAGGCTGAGCTGATGGAATTGCGCGCCAATCCGGACCGCGCCGCCGAGGCCATTGTTGTTGAGGCACAATTGGATAAGGGCCGCGGCGCTGTTGCCACTGTACTTGTCAAACGCGGCACGCTGAAACGTGGCGATATCTTTGTTGTCGGCGGGGAATCGGGCAAAGTCCGTGCGCTGATCGACGATAAGGGCAAACAGGTTTCCGAAGCCGGCCCGGCAACACCGGTCGAGGTTTTGGGCCTTAGCGGCGTTCCATCGGCAGGCGATGTTTTGACTGTGGTTGAGAACGAAAGCCGTGCGCGCGAAGTTGCCTTGTATCGTCGCGAGCAATCGACCCGCAGACGGACTACGCAGATTGCGCCATCGGTGGAGAATATGTTTGCGCATCTTACCGGAACGCAGACGATGGAATATCCCGTGGTTATCAAGGGCGATGTGCAGGGTTCGGTCGAGGCAATTTCGACTGCGCTTAACAACCTGTCTACGGATGAGATCAAGGTCCGCATCTTGCTGGCCGGTGTTGGCGGGATAACCGAATCCGACATGCTGCTTGCCGCTGGTTCAAACGCACCATTGATCGGTTTCAACGTGCGTCCGAATACCAAAGCTGCGGCGCTCGCTAAACGCGACAAGGTTCGGCTGAAATACTTCGACGTGATCTATCATCTGACTGCTGACATAGCCAAAGAAATGGCTGGCGAATTGGGCCCAGAAATCATCGAAACTGTCGTCGGTCGTGCCGAGGTCAAAGACGTGTTCAAATCGGGCAAGCGCGACAAAGCGGCTGGCTTGCTGGTCATCGAAGGTGTCATCAAAAAGGGCCTGCATGCACGCCTTACACGCGACGACGTTATCGTATCGAAAACCACAATCGCATCGCTGCGTCGGTTTAAGGACGATGTCGACGAAGTCCGCGCGGGTCTTGAATGCGGCACCGTGCTGCAAGATACCAACGACATCAAAACGGGCGATACGCTCGA
>JANMGR010000008.1:0-27408 GCA_031374785.1 Sphingomonadales bacterium
TCAAAATCGTAAACCGATTTTTGGCGAGCTGTTCTGCGTCAGTCATTGCATGTCCTTTAACACAGCATTCAGTTCGTCCATCGTCTCGACGAGATAATCAGCCCCGGCCTCGCGCAGTTCATCCAGCGGATGATAGCCCCAGCCGACGCCTATGGTCTTGCAGCATGCTGCAACGCCCATGTGGATATCATAGACAGTGTCGCCAATCATCACTGCGTCCGCCGCAGCAGCGCCAGCATCCGCCAGCGCTTGATGGATCATCGAGGGATGCGGCTTTGACGGATGACGGTCGGCGGTTTGCAGCGTTGTAAACACCCCCTTGATGCGGTGAAAATCAAGGCAGCGTTCCAAGCCGCGATCGGATTTTCCGGTGGCGACGCCAAGTAACCAGCCGTTGTCGTTGAGCTGGCTCAGCAACTCGCCCATGCCATCGTACAAAGGCTCGTGCTCTAAGCCGTTGTTGCGCAGCGTCAGATACGACGCACGGTATCGTTCGGCCATTTCTGAATGCACGGCAGTGTCCGCGTCCGGCAACAACGCGCGCATGATTTCGAATAGGCTCAACCCGACAATCCGCCGGATTGCTGTGCGCGGTGGTGGAGCCATTCTCGCCTCTTCAAACGCATGCTCCATCGCAATGCAAATGTTCGCCTGACTATCGACCAGAGTGCCATCACAGTCGAAAATGGCGAGGCGCTTGCTCATTTCACCAATTCACGCATGAAATGGGCCATCGCCTTTTTGCCCAGCTTGTCTAACTCATCGGCAACGCGCATCCGCTCAGCCTCGGTCTTGTTCTGCGATAATTTCAGCGTGGGTCGCCATGCCATCACTTCCATCTCAAAACCAATTATGCCGCCGAGCATTTTGTGAAACTTGCCATCGTCCATCTTATCGCGGGTCCATGCGGTCTTGGGCGTCAACTTCGCCTCGTTGACAGCGGCAAGATCGTCAAGCAGCGCGATCAGCCCATCTTGCTCCATCGCCCGCACCGGACCTTCCAACTCGATACTGATATAATTCCAAGTCGGCACTTGATCGGGGCCGATATACCAATCGGGGCTGACATAGGCATCGGGGCCATTGACCACGATCAACGCGTCAGAGCCAGCCAGCGTTTTCGTCAACGTATTGCCGCGCGCCAGATGAAACTGCACCGCGCCGTCGCCGGTTGAATAGAGTGAAACCTGCCCGACACGCGGGCCGTTGGGTGTGTGCGCGAAGATCATGCCAAAGCCGATTTCCTGCACAAGCGCTTCCATCAATGCGCATTGTTGAGCGTCGCTGCCAGTGGCGCGGAAACGGGGATCAGGATGCATTACGGCTTCCTTTTTGGGGCAGCCTTTTTGACCGCTGGTTTTTTGGCTACAGCTTTATTGGAGACGGCCTTGTTGATGACAGCCTTTTTCGCTGCAATCTTTTTGCCGGTGGCCAATTGGCTAGCTTTTGCAGGCGCGCGCCGTTTGTCTTTTGGTCCGTCCGTAGCGCCGCGCGAACGGCGTTCGCCTTTGCGTTCTTTTCGCGCCGACTTGGCGATATTGGCGGCAACCCGCTTTTTTCCTTCGCTAGTCTCGGCAAATTTCGGCGCATCAAGCACCAAAGCATCGCCCAGTTCAATATCAAGCCCAAGGTCAGCAAAGCTTTCGGCCATATGCGGGGGCAAATCGGCGGTGATGTCGATCTGGTGTCCCTTAGGATGGTCGATCCGCAGCCGCCGCGCATGCAAATGCATTTTGCGGCTGATCGTGCCGGTCAAGAACGCGTCCTTGCCGCCATATTTACCGTCCCCGACAATCGGGTGACCAATCGCTGCCATGTGCACGCGCAGCTGGTGCGTACGCCCTGTATAGGGCTGCAACTCGACCCATGCACAGGCATTGCCTGCCCGTTCGACAACGCGATACCGCGTGCGTGCAGATGCCCCTTCTTTCTCGTCGACATGCATCTTCTCGCCGCCGCTGCCCGGCTGTTTCGCCAAAGGTAGATCGATAAAGCCATCATAGATCGACGGCACACCGACGACGAGCGCCCAATACACTTTGCGCGCTGTCCGTGAAGAAAATGCCTTGGCAAAATGCGCCGCCGAGCGCGATGTCCGCGCGACCAGCAGCACACCCGATGTGTCTTTATCCAAACGGTGCACAAGCTTTGGCCGGTTATCGAGCCCAAAGGTCAGCGCATCAAGCAAGCCATCAACATGCGCCTCTGTCTTTGTCCCGCCCTGTGTCGCAAGCCCCGGTGGCTTGTTGAGGATCAACGCCGCATCATCGCGGTGGATGACCATATCCTTGGCGAAATCAACCTCTTGGTCGGTCAGTTCGCGCCGTGCGCGTGCAGGCTTTCCGGTGACGGCTGCTTCGGAATCGGCGGGCGGCACGCGAATTTCTTGGCCTGCCTCCAACCGATCGCCGGGCGTTGCACGCTTGCCATCGACGCGCAGCTGCCCTGTTCTTGCCCAGCGTGACACGAGATTAAAGCTGGCATCCGGCAAATGGCGTTTGAACCAGCGATCAAGACGAATGCCGTCATCGTCAGGCTCCACCCTAAAATGGCGGATGGCGGTTTCGGCTTTGCTCATGCGAAAGCTCCGCGACCGAGCGCAAGTCCTGCAAATACCGCGATTAACGCCAGCACCACCGATGCCAGCGCATAGCTAAGCGCCAGCATGGTCTGCCCGCGTTCAAACATCATCGCCATTTCAAGGCTGAATGCGCTAAATGTCGTAAAGCCACCCAATAGGCCAACACCAAGCAATAACCGCATCGGCTCGCCGGCGTCGCCTTGGCGCAATGCCCATGCGGCCAGCACCCCCATCGCTAGCCCGCCTGCAACATTGGCGGCAAAAGTGGGCCACGGCAAACCTCCTGCCGATACAGGTAACAGACGCGCAAGTTGAAAGCGCAAAGCCGCGCCAACAGCACCACCGGCCATAACTAAAATATAGGATTTCATAGCACGCGCCTTAGCGGGGGTTGCCCGCAAAGGAAAGGCGCGCGCTACGCCGCCGCTGTGCTGGTCTGCAACTGGCCGGTTTGCGCAAAAATCTTGGCAATCTCAGCCAATGTCCGGAATGATATCCCGCTACGGGCCACTGCGCGCGAAGTGTTCATCACGCACAGGCTACCGACGCGTTTACCGCTGGCATCGCGCAGCGGCATACCGACAAGAAAACAGTTTTCTTCATTCGGCCAATGGCGCGCCAGGTCCGACATTGCCGGGGTCGTTCGTGTGTCTGGAATAACGACAATGCGATCTGTACATAAATCGTCACACACCGCCGCCAGACACGCCAAATTGTTCATCAGGTCAAGCCCGTGTGTTGCTATGGTTTTAACATTGTTATCGCCCCGATAGGTAGCGATCACAACCGGCACATCCATTGCCACAGCAATCGACGCAAGGCTGATCCGATTTCGCCAGCGGGCAACCGAGCCAGAGGCTATCTCGCGTGTCTTGTGAAGGGTATTAAGCGCAGTTATCGATCGTTCGTATTCCGTGGAGTTGGGCGTCGTATCGGGCGCGCTTTGGAGCATATCAGTCTTCTTTACTGGTTGGAGGGATCGAGGTTTACGGCATGTCGATGATTATGAGCGGCCTAGAATTTGAAGTTCGAATTTTCGTGGTACGGCCGTCGGTGCCAATGAATTTATCGGCCGCCCCTCCCACCTGAACGTTCTTGCGATCATTCGTCACAATATTAAGAATTGTCGCCGTTGCTGTCACATGCCGAGATGTGGGGTCTGCGGCAAACGCTGCTTGCGTCATGGGGACCAGTCCAACGACGCAAAGAAACTCTACAGCTAACGAGCGACAATTCATGTGGAACAATTTGGCAAACCAAGTGTTTGCCCCGTAGTTTGAAACGGTATTTAGCGTGAGGCGCTTTGTAAACTCACGTAGTTCCGATGGGAATCGATCCTGAAATCAAATTCTCAGGCTGATCGTTAAATACAATTTTACATTCGTTACATGGACGTTGTAACGTTACGAACAGGGGTCAAGAGGAATTACTTCGCCGCGGGCAACCGCCAAAGTGGGTTTTTAATGGCCGAATATGATAGAGAACGACGCACCGGATTTGATACTAAGCTAAGCGCAGAAACCACCGCCGTGTTATCCAACGCGGTCTTTCGACGATCCCCGGTGCTTGCAAAACTTTTGCGCTTCCTTGTCGATGAGACCATCAAAGGTCATGGTGATGCCTTAAAATCCTATGCTGTCGCTGTTGACGGACTTGGACGTCCGGAAACATTCGATTCCGCATCTGATAGCTCTGCACGTGTGCAAATGGTACGGTTACGCAAAGCGTTGGAAAGCTATTATGCAAAACATGGCCCGGTTGACGATCTGTGTCTGTACTTGCAACCAGGATCGTACCGTGTTCGATTGGCCCGGCTGGCACATGCTTATCCACAATTGTATCGGCCCCTGTCCGATAGCGATGGCGATAAAGAGCTATCAGCCACGCTCAATACTGGATTTGTCGGAAATTCTAGAAACGAAGATTTTCACGCCACACCCACTCCGGCTATAAAATCCCAACCTCAATCTAAAGCTCGAATCGCGGTAATAGTTTTTGGTGCACTCGCTGGCGCGGCGATCGCAATGTTGGCTTGGATCGGCTGGCAACACATTGTCCACACACGAAAAACACCGAACAGCCCAGTGCTAGAGCTGATACCGGTTGAGCATGCCGATACAGTCGCGCTAAACAAAACGGCACAAATAGTTGCGAACTCATTTGAAAATGATTTGCCGAGATTTAACGTTGCACGGATTAGAGTGATTGCTGAAAACGATGCCCCGCGTCCGTCCGATACTAGCGACAACCTATACCGCCTTACATCGAGGCTTGAGGAAGACGTATCGGGCAGCCAAAGACTAACATTGCGTCTGAATGATGCATCGACCGGAACATCATTTTGGTCATATGAGACAAAATTTTCCAGCGATCCCGCATCAGTGTCAGACGCTCTCGTGTCGCTTACCGCAGACATTAATGGCCCATTTGGCGTCATTGCTGCACATGGATCAACGCTTTACCGCGACCGAAATGATGCTGGCTATGCCTGCCTCCTCAAATATTTTTCATTCGTAGAATCGCGTGCGACGGAAATTGAGGGAGAGATTAGCGACTGTCTGCAAAAGCCGGTAAAGGAGCAAAAGCTGCAAGCGACCATGCTTGCCGCCCGCGCCTTGTTCACGATTGAACGCAGTTTTGCTATGTCAAATTTTGATGCAGCGGCGGAATCAGGGCTTCGTTTTGCACGCGCTGCGGTGGCGGCCGATCCAAATGATGCCTCGGCGAATTTCGCAATGGCGCGTCTTTCGTACCTTAAAAACGACTGTGTTTCGGCACGGTTTTATACGCGTCGCTCGATAGAAGCGAACGCAAACAGTCCGCTGATAATGGCCAATCTTGCCGCCTTAGCACCTGTCTGCAGATATCCTGAAGCTGCAGCTTTACTCGACCGAGCTTTTTTAGCGCAAAGTGCACGATACCCAAGGGGGCGTTTGCTGCTGACATTAGCTGCGCTGCAACAAGGGCGTCCAGACAGGCTAGCTGAAATCAATCCAAGCGATGTGCCGCAATCGGAATTTAGCCGGGTGAATTATTTTTTGACAGAAACGCTGCTTTCTGGGGCCAAGGGGGAACGCGCACTAACGGCGCAAAATTGGAGGCTGTTTGTAGCGGCGCAACCGATAAAAAGTCGTAATCCAGACGAACTGCTTAAGCCGATAATTGCGCTACGCCCGTTGCGGCAAAAGTTGATTGGTGTCCTTAAAAATGCCGGTGCATTTGAGGGCTAATGTATCATCCAAAGGAGTTCCAGACTGCGACTATTTTCCATCATCGCGGAAATAGACAGTTCCATTTAGCATCAGTGAACCGCGATCTATTTTGCTCATTTCATGAACATAGGCCGCAAACGACAAACGCGAAATCCGGCCATCGGGATAGATCAGCTTCAGCGTATAGCCCTCAACGTCATAGCGCCCGCGTGTGCCGCCGCCATTATTACCGCCCATAGCAGTGGCGCCATCTGCACCTGCACCGGGGCCGACCATGAACGAACTGCTTTGGTCGCTGCTGAATGTTCCATCGGGAAAAAATGTGTAGCTGCTCTCGCTCAAAAAACTGTTGCCGCCTCCAAAGGCTATGCTGCCCCCACCACTGACATGGCGATACTCGCCGCTCAACTTCATGCCCTTTGAACCGCCGGCCATCAGGTTATCGCCAGTGACGGAAACTGTGCTGGTTTCTCCATCATTCCAGCGGACAGTGATCGTGGAGCCTGCACGTGTCCACCGGCCCCATTCACCCGGCGCTTTGGGCGCGTCTGCCATCGGATCAATATACGCGGGCGGTTTGCCAAAATCGCTGAACGCTTGGCCGTCTTTTAACAACACCGGTCCATCGACTTCAAAGCCGGTCATGAAACCACCGGCCCCCATTGTATTCCGGCCCTCAGTATAAATGCCTGCAATCTGGGTGTCTTTTAACCCGTTGGTTGGCAACGGTATCTGTGTCGCCGCGATAATCCGTTGCCGTCGCGCCTCTAACGCGCCGCTACGCACTTGCAGCTTTGCTTGGTCAACCCCGTAAGCACAGGTTTTCAGCCAACCGTCGTTGGGGCAACGCACACCTATTAATACCGTCTTGCCGTCCGCTGTCCGTTCCGATCCCGCCATGTGGATCGACGGTCCCGAAAAAGCTTCGGGATATTCACGCCGCACCCAAGGGTTATCGGTGGTCCCAACCCAGCGCTTTGTGCCGGGATTTTTATCGACCTGATCGTCCAAATCATCGATCAGTCCATCTGACATTTGCATGATTGCACCGGGCAATTGATCCGCCGCTATTACACGCGGCGGTGTGACATAGAGCGTCGCTTTACGCAGACCATTATAGTTGCTGTTGATCGCAATCGAGGTACCATCGGCTGCATATTGCCCGTCCCATCCGGCAACGTTCAGCGGCGTTGGTGGTTCAGGCATTTTCAGCTGGCCAGATTGCACCAAAAGGGTTCCGGTGAGCATTTTGCGTAGGCAGACCTCGAACCGGTATTCATCGGGTCTATCGGGATCATCGACCTCGCACCGTGCAGTGAACGGCACAAAACTGTTATTTGCGGTCGCTATGACTCCCCAAAAACCAACAATATCGTCAAACGCATAGCTCCAGCGATAGCGGACGGCCAATATGCCGGGGGTCAATTCCTTAGCCAGGCGCAGATCGAGTTTCGTCGGTTCAAGCGAATCATCGCCAAGATCATCGCCTTCAAAATGGCTGGCCAAGGCTTGCTGTGCAGTGCGCCCGGCGAAGGGTTCCTCAGCAAACAGGGTAAGGTAAAGGTCGCTCTGCCAAGTGTACATCACCGGATGCAGCTTTAACGTGCCGCTCCGCCAATCCTCCGCCTTCCAATCGCCAAGCGCGGTCGTGACTTGTTTTGAAAACTCGGTCGGGGGATCATCGGATGCGATGACAGGTGCGTTTACGCCCAGCGCAACCCCGGTCAGCACAACTCCAACCAGCGCAACTCCGACCGGCGCAATCCAGCGGCGCATTTTACTTTTTCCGCACCAGCCCGGCAGGCGTCAGTTCAAACAGATCGACATCAATACCCATTTCTTTGGCACCAGCCCGTGTATCCGCTTTCACCTTGGCCAGAGCGACAGGATCAGATGCGGTCGCTTGCAGCATCGCGTCAAACAGAAAACCTTGGATCATCAATCCTTCTGAAAACTGCTGCTTTTTCGCATCGTCCAGCTTCAGCATATCGGGCGTGCTGCCAAGCGCATTGGCGGCCATTTTTTGAACGCCCGCAATCTGTTCTGGCGTATTCTGGTCGGTCCGACCATTGGCTGCCATCCAGGCATTCAGGAAATAGACGGTATAAGCATCGGCCATATTGTCAGTTTTCATGCCGTAAGGCGCAATGGCTTTTCCAATCTCGTCGATAACATCGACTTGAGCAAAGACCTTTTCAAACTCACCCGCGACATCTGGATTTAGGCCGCGCAGGCCATCGAGAAACACTTTGATATTCTGCTTTCGGACATCCAGCGACGCGCGGTAGTTCAGCTTTGCCAGCGAAGCCGCCGATGGTCCGGTAACCACTTGCCCCGCTCGCGCAGCCTCTGCTTGCGTGTTGGCGCTGGTCGAAATGCTATTGGTCAGCGCGCCCATATCGAACACGCCCTGCGCCATGACAGGCGAAGCGATTTGCAAAGCCAATAAAGCAGCGAATGCAAACAATCTGGATTTTAATAAAAACCGCACAAAAAATTCCTCTCAGACGAATCTCACTAATGCTATGCTTAAAGTGACGGCTTATTCCTGTTTCTCCAAATGAAAAATCGAAGAACGCGGTGAACGGTGTGTAAAATAAAGGGGGCATAAAGCCCCCCAAGTCGTTCGGTAAATTTCAGGAGTTAGACTGAAAAAATCAGCGGCCGTTATTGGCGACGATATCCACAGAAGTGCCACCACCGGGAAGCGCATTCAAAGTGACAACATAAGCCCCGCCATCATTATCGCGGGTTCCGCCAAGCACATGTTCACCATCGCGGACTTCGTAATCGGCGGTAAAGCCAGATTTGCGGGCACGGGTGTAATAATAATCGGCAACCGCCTGCATCGAGGCAGAGGTCGAAAAGCTGACCACGCGGATATCGCAAATGCCGCCTTCAACGCCGCCAGCTTCTTTTACGCGGCCTTTGGGATAGACGGGGAATTCGGTTGGCATCCGTGCAGCCCAGCCTGCGCCATATTGCAGCTTTGCCTCACATGTGCCTTTGCCGCGCTTTACGCCTTGTTCTGCGGCAAGCGATTCAAGCGTTTGTGCGCTACCATTATTTGCACTGCAATCACGGCAGTCTCCCGCCGCAACAACCGTTGGTTTTGGTGCGCGCATCAGTTTCGCGTTATCGAGATCAGCGGCGGACGCTGTGGAGCCTTCATAGCCGGTATCGGGCGGAACCGAACCGTCGAGTGGCTGATCAGGTGCCTTCACCATATTGCTGTTGCTGCTATCGGTCAGGGCGGGATCAACCAGAATGCGGTCTTCCAATGCAGCGTTCATTGCAGGGTCAGACCCTTTGCCCGCCAGCTTTTCATCAAGCGCTGCGACTTCGCCGTCGTTTGCGGAAGTGCCGCAGGCGGAAATGCTCAAGGTCAGCATCGAAGCTGAAAGGATTGCAACTGTTGACCGGCGGAATAGGCTGTTCTTGTGCATGATAAATGCTCCAACTGTATCTGAATAGCAACGCTGCGCGCATATTTCCGCCATTGCCAGCCCGAAACAGGGTTAATAGACCTCAACATGCTATTAATCGTGATTGTCGGGGTGTGCAATGCAATAGCCTGTGCCAGCGCGGGACAGGCCAGCAACAGCGATTAACAAAGCTGAGTTTTGGGAAGCCGGTGGCGGCCTTATTTTACCACGCCGCGATAGGACAATGTCCCCTCGCCGCCTGGAGGAATAGCGTTCGGGAACACCCAGCGCACATGCGTGACATCTTCGACAGCGGCGGCGCGCATAACATCCGTCAAACCGTCTGCCGACTTTGCAGCCATCGACAAATCAGAAAGCTTACCCCATTTTTTGCCGCCATCGACCGAAACTTCGGCCCATTCCTCATAAGCAGAAACAAACTGCACAGGTCCAGGCATTGGGTTCGTAGCGCGAAAGGCATTGGCTGGTAAGGTGCCTTGATTTTTATACTTCAAAGTAAAGACGACGCGATCACCTGGCGTAATGATAACGTCGGCAGGCTTTTTAAGTGAGAATTTTTCTTTGCCATCAGCGCCTATTTCGCTTCGCTCAATAAAGGCATCGCTGACCAGAACTACGCGCGCCGCATCGGCGGTCTGCGCGTTCGCAGGCGCTGCATAAGCCGCAAGCGAGCCAATACACGCCGCTCCGGCAAGTGCCGCTGCATAATACAGATCCATTTTGCGCAAAAATTGCATTACACTTCGCTCCGAATTTAACCCAGATCCCGCTTTCGCGTTTGTTTACGGATAAATTCTGGCGAAAAATGGTTAACAACCGGTAAATTGGCCGCAGAAAATCAGACAAAATCTGGACATTCAGCGATGGGCCGAAAAAACTTAGCCGCGCGCATGATCCGCTATCAAATCGACCATCCGTCCGATCTGTGACGGCGGCAAATCATGCGCCATTGCGTCGATAATCTCCAGCCGCGCGCCGGGGATATGCCGCGCGATATCCTCGCTACCGTCCTTTGGCACCAGCGGGTCCGCGCCGCCGTGGATCACGAGAGTGCGCGTAGTGATCGTCTTAAGTCGCTCAACCCGGCTGCCATCAGCGATAATAGCCAACAATTGCCGCTTTGACCCCATAGGATAATAGCCACGATCAAAAGCTTTGCCAGCCATCTCTCCATACTCGCTTTCTGGGCGGGCCGGATCGGGGTAGGAGAAAGCGCTTACCAGCTCGACACCAAATGCCACTGCTTCATCACGGCTGGCATCTGCAGGGCGTTTCACCATAAAGCGGCGCTGGATATCTGCGCGCGCACCGGGCAGCCCGGGTGCGCCGCTGGATGACATGATAGAGGTCATGCTTAGCAAGCGATCGCGATGGTTTGCAGCCATCAACTGCACAATCATCCCGCCCATCGACGCGCCGACAAC
Source organism: Sphingomonadales bacterium (assembly GCA_031374785.1). GTDB lineage: Bacteria > Pseudomonadota > Alphaproteobacteria > Sphingomonadales > Sphingomonadaceae > Sphingorhabdus_B. The sequence goes on from JANMGR010000008.1 coordinate 10,664, forward strand.
ATGCGCTTTTTCTATACCCAGCGCATCCAGCAACCCAATGCCGTCAGCGGCCATATCGGCAAGGGTATAGGCAACACGCACTGGCAAACCCAGACGCGCCTTAAACATACTCCAGACCAGATTGGGTGCGGCCGCGCCCTCCATACGTTGCGACATGCCGACATCGCGGTTGTCATAATGGATGACACGAAATCCTTTGGCCACCAGCGCCTGAATCATCGCATCCGGCCAAGCAATCATCTGCGCACCAAGGCCCATGACGAGCAGAATTACAGGCGCGTCGGCGGGGCCGTTGGCTTCGTAATAGAGATTGATGTCGTTAGCATTGATATTTGGCATGTGGCTCCCCTGCCCGTGTTACGGATATTTTCTTGCGGAATGTACGATTGTCAGAATCGTCGAGATCGGTTGCTGATGCGCGCTGATAAACAATCAAATAAGGTAAGCCTGTTACTTTGAACTCGCGCGTGCCCATAACTTAGCCTTCATGGCCGAGTAACGGAAATTGCTGAAACATCATGACAGTCTGGCGGATGCGCGAAATAACTCGTTCAGCCGCCAATTCGTCATCAAGGGCGATCCAGTCACGAATGTCGCGCAGATCACCCTGCGCTTGCGGCGTGAAGTTAACGTTCAAGGCCGAGATTGCGCCAGACGCGTTCTGCGGGGATCATCGAGTCCCGGTCCTTGGCTTGCTCCAAACCGCGCGACACTTTCTCCCGCTTCCATTTGGAATGGCCGAGCTCGATGGGCTCGCCACTTTCGGCGATTTTGAATTCAGGAGGGACTGATTTTGTTGCCATGCTAAAATTCTATCTGAATTTTCATAATCCTGCAAATCGATAACGCCTCGCGATCAACTCCATCAGGTTTTGCAAATTAGCGAGCCAGCAGGAGCGCAAAAATTCCCACAAGCGCCAAGACTACAAATGCGCCTACACCGATGAAAATCGACGGGTTGATATCGAATGTCGCTTTGGCTTGTTCTTTGACGCGATTCAGCAATTCTGGCCAAGTATAGCTTACGAAATCGCCTTGGCTCATAATCCCGATCAAGGAACCATCATCGTCAACCACTGGCAAATGCCGGAACCGGTCATTTGACATCTGACGCAGCCAGTCGAGCAAATCATCGTCAGCCCGCGCGAGTTTCAGGTCAGACGTCATGATCGCGCTTAAAGGTGTCTTTTTGGGGTCCAAGCTTTTGTTCAAAAGCCGCCGCATAAAATCGCGTTCAGTGACGATGCCTAAAGGTTTGCGCTCTGGTGAGATAATCACCGCCGCCCCATAGTTTTTTTCACTCATGGCCTGAACCGCTGTAAAGACGTTTTCATCCGGGCTAAATGTCATGACCACGCCTTTGCGGCTGAATTCGGGTCTATCTTTAATTTGCATCCTCTGTTCCTCCTCGAGAGCAATTTCCCGACGATGAATTTAGGGACCGCCTATGTCACGACAATACGGCATTTAGGTCATTCGGAGCAGACCATGTCCATCATGACGAGTGGAAAAAGTCATACACAGTCTGCGCGACTGCCGCTGAAACACCCGGAGCCATCTGCAAATCCTCCAGACTGGCCGAGCGCACGGCCCGCGCTGTGCCGAAATGTAGCAGCAACGCTTTTTTGCGCGACGGGCCGATGCCCGGCACATCGTCCAGCGGGCTGGCAGTGATCGCTTTGGCACGCTTTGTCCGATGTGCGCCGATGGCGTAGCGGTGCACTTCGTCGCGTAGGCGTTGCAGATAGAAGAGTACCGGGGCGTTGACCGGCAGCATGATTTCGCGGCCATCGGGGAAGTGAAAAACTTCGCGTCCGTCGCGGCCATGATGCGGCCCTTTGGCGATGGCGATTAACGGCACATCCTCGACGCCGATTTCCTCCAGCGCAGCTTTGACGGTGCTCATCTGGCCTTTGCCGCCGTCAATTAGGACGAGGTCGGGCCACTCGCCCTTGTCGCGGTCAGGGTCTTCCTCTTGCGCACGCCCAAAGCGTCGTTGAAACACTTCGCGCATCATTGCGTAGTCGTCGTCAGTCGCCGCCTGTTTGATGTTGAATTTGCGATACTGGTTTTTGATGAACCCTTCCGGTCCAGCAACTACCATCGCCCCCAAAGCATTGGTCCCCGAAATATGGCTGTTGTCGTAAACCTCAATCCTCTGCGGCGGCTCGGCCAGTTCAAACAGCTCGGCTACTTCGCGCAGCAGCTTACCCTGCGTCGTCGTCTCCGCCAGCCGCCGGTCGAGCGCTTCCTCGGCATTGCGCTTGGCCTGCGTCACCAGCTTTACCCGGTCGCCGCGTTGCGGAAAGGTGACCGTCACTTTGCGCCCGATCTGCGCACTTAGCGCCTCGGCCAGCAACGCCTCCTCTGGCAGTTCGCGGTCGAGCATGATTGTGGGCGCGGGCGGCACTTCTTCGTAGAACTGCGCGAGCACCAAAGTTAGCACCTCTTCCTCGCTGCTGTCTTGCGTGTGCGCGGGGAAGAACGCGCGATGGCCCCAGTTTTGTCCGCCGCGAATAAAAAACGCCTGAATGCCCATCACACCATTTTTGTGCGCCAGCGCAAAAATATCGGCATCGCCCACGCCCGCCGCGTTGATCGCCTGTGACCCCTGAATAAAGGTCAGCGCCTTTAACCGGTCACGCACCATCGCGGCGCGTTCAAAATCGAGTTCTGCCGATGCAGACTCCATCTCCTTTGCTAGCTTCGATTGCACCGCCGTGGATTTGCCGCCGAGGAAGGCTTTGGCATCACTTACCAACTCCGAATAGCCAGCCTTATCAATGCGATCCACACACGGCGCGGAACAGCGTTTTATCTGATACAGCAAACAGGGCCGGTCGCGGTTGTTGAAGAAACTGTCGGTGCAACTGCGCAAAAGAAACAATTTTTGCAGCGCGTTGAGCGTAACATTCACCGAACCCGCACTAGCGAACGGGCCATAATACTCGCCCTTATACCGCCGTGCGCCGCGATGTTTTTGAATGCGGGGGTAACTATGGTCGGCACGGAGCAGGATAAAGGGGAAGCTTTTATCATCGCGCAGCAGAACGTTATAGGCAGGGCGGTAACGCTTAATCAGCTGCGCCTCTAGCAGCAACGCCTCTGCCTCGCTATTGGTCGTGACAATCGTCATGCTACGGGTCAGCGACACCATCCGCCGCAACCGATTGGGCAGCCGATCCACTTGTGTATAATTCGTCACCCGGTTTTTCAGCGCACGAGCTTTGCCGACATACAGCACATCGCCGCGCGCGTCGTGCATCCGGTACACACCGGGTTTGGTCGGCAGAGTCCTCAATACATTGCGGATCGCCGCGATGCCGCCGTCCAGATCGGGCTGGTCCGCGCCGCGCACAGCATAAGTCTGCGCGTCTTCATTAAAGCGCGAGGACGCATTGGGCTGTTCGGGACGTTCGGCTTTGGACATTGAGTTGCGATAGGCTACTTAAGATGAGGAAGAGGAACAGACTAGATGCAACTTAACGGAAAAACCATATTATTGACGGGTGGCACAGATGGAATCGGGCGCGAGCTTGCCGGGCAACTGAAAGCCAAGGGCGCGACGGTGATTGTCACTGGCCGGACGCCCGAGCGGATCGCAGCGGCGCAGTCTGCGGGATATGAGGCGATTTCCGCTGATCTATCAAACCCGGCGGGTGTCGATACGGTGTTGGCGGCTGTTAAGGGCCGCGATATTGATGTGCTGATTAACAATGCAGGCGTTGGTAGCGACCATGATTTCCGTGAAAGCGCGCCGGATTTAGCCGACAATGACCGGTGCATTTTCTTGAACCTGAATGCGCCGGTGCATCTGATTGCCAATATGATGGATGCATTGAAAGCGCGGCCAGAGGCGATGATTGTCAATACAACGTCGGGGCTGGCGATTGCGCCGCGCGCGGGTGGGCCGATCTATTGCGCGACCAAGGCCGCGTTGCGCAGCTATACTTTGGCCTTGCGTGAACAGCTAAAAGGCACACGCGTTCATGTGCTGGAGGTTTTGCCGCCGGTGGTGGAAACCAAGATGACGGCGGGGCGCGGCAGCAAGAAAATGAGCCCGCAAGATTGCGCCGCAGAGATTGTCCGCGCGACGGAGGCGAATGCGAACGAAGCCAATGTCGGAATGGTCAAGTTTTTGCGCGTAGTTTACAGCATCTCGCCTGCACTGGCGCGGCGGATTATGATTGGGTTTTGAACTTAATCCTCTCCATCGACTTGCGATGGGGAGGGGGACCGCCCGCAGGGTGGTGGAGGGGAAGCGGACGTAGTCCGCTCAACGACGGTTGAAGCCCCTCCGTCAGTTGCTTCTCAACTGCCACCTCCCCATCGCAAGTCGATGGAGAGGATATATTTAATTCAACGTAGCAATCGTCTCGTCGATCAGGCCAGAGTCCGCTTTGCCGTCATGATGCTTCACGATTAAAGCTTCCGCCGCAATCGCGGCCACCGAGGCAGCATGCGCGCGCACATCGGCGATGGCGGCGCGTTCAGCAGCAGCAATTTTGTCCTCCGCCGATTGGGCACGGCGAGCGATCAGTGTGGTCGCGTCGGTTTTGGCTTTGGCGATGATCGCTTTGGCTTCTTCCTCAGCATGCGCTTTCATCGCTTCGGCATCAACGGCGGCTTGCTTGGCTTTCGCCTGATAGTCCGCTTTGATCGCCTCAGCTTCTTTGCGCAGGTTTGTCGCCTGATCGAGTTGCGCTTTGATCCCCGCAATCTGCGTATCGAGCATCCCACCAACCATCGCTGGTACTTTTTTCCAGATAAAGATCCCGATTACGGCCAGCATCGCGAGCGCGACCCACATTGTGGGATCAAGCCCCAATGCGCTGGGGTCTGCGTGCGTTTTTCCACCATCCGCAACAGTATGGCCCTGTGGTATAGGGGTTTGGTCGTTTTCCAGCACGTCTAGCGATTTATCAGCATCTGCAATGCCTTTTTCAACTTTCGAAGCTTCAGACTGCGGCGCTGCATTCATTTTTGTTTCCTCAGCCATTTGCCAACACCGCCTTGACCGCAGATGCAGCATTGGCCGCGTTAACCTTCGCACCAGAAACCTTTGCAACAATGTCGCTTGCAGCTTCCGTGGCTATTGCTTCAATACCAGCGAGCGCCTTTGTGCGAGCCTTGGCAAGATCGGCTTCGGCAGCTGACAATCGGGCCGCCACTTCTGCATTTGCAATAGCCAGTCTTGCTTCAGCATCCTTAGCCCCTTTGGCTTTTGCTGCCGCAGCTTTAGCTTGCGCCTCGCTGCGGGCTTCATTTAAGACATCGCTTCCGCCTGCAACTAAACCATCGGCCTCGGCCCGTGCCTTTTCAGCAGCGGCGAGGTCATCCGCAATCTTGCGATCACGCGCGTCGACGTTGGCGTCGATTTTTGTCACCATCGATTTGCCCACGGTGAAATAAATCAGACCGAAGACGATAAGCGTCCAGAATATCTGTGACGCATAGGTCAATAGGATTTGGTCGAATTGCGGCATTGTTCAGCCTATGCTGCTGGTTGGACGGATTGCGAAAATGCCGGATCGCTCCGGCATCCGATTACGCAGCCTTAAGGTAAAGGAGGATAGCAATCAGGAACGACAGTAGACCCAAAAGTTCAGCAGCCGCAAAGCCGATGAACAAACGACCCTGCTGGCTGTCCGCAGCCGCTGGATTGCGCAATGCGCCCTGAAGGAATGAGCCGAAGACATTACCAACGCCCAAGGCGGCCATGCCTGCACCGATTGCCGCGAGACCGGCGCCGATCATTGCTGCTGAATTGACTTCCATAATACTAACTCCTTGTTCAAACTAAAAAATAACGGATGAAAAACTTAGTGCAAATTGACTGCGTCGTTGATGTAGAGCGAAGTCAAAAGCGCAAAAACATAGGCCTGAATGGCGCACACCAGCAGTTCGAGCAGCGTGATCGCAATCATAAGCATAAACGAAGGAATGGCGACAATCGGCGCAACCCACAAGGCTTCCGCATTCAAACCCGAAATCACAAATCCAGCCAGAACCTTCATCAAAACGTGACCTGCGGTCATTGCAACGAATAGCCGTAGCGCAAGGCTGAAAGGGCGAATGAGGAAAGAAAAAAGTTCAATGGGCGGGATGAGCCACAGCAGCCACCACGGCGTGCCATGAGGCACGAACAGGCTGAAAAAATGAAAACCATGCCGCCAAAAGCCAACCACTAATACTGTGCCGAAGCTCAATACCGCCAACACAGCGGTAACGGTCAGATGGCTAGTGACGGTAAAGGGATGGACGCCGGGAACGATACCGAACGGCATCATACCAATGAAGTTCGCCATCAGTATGAAGATAAACAACGAAAAGACCAAAGGCACATATCTCTTGCCCTCTGGTCCGACATTTGCCGACATCAGGTTGTTGATAAAACCAGTAACGCCCTCAACGGCCATCTGCCAACGGCCGGGAATAAGCTCTCGCTTCATTCCACCCGCCATGAACACCCAGATCGCACCAAGCACGACGAGCATGAATAGCGACGAGTTGGTAAACGAGATGTCGTAACCAAACAGGTCCAGCTGCGCCAAAGGCTCAATCTGGAACTGGTGCATCGGATCGATTTTGCCGCTTTCGCCTGCCACGTTATGCCAACCTTAGCTTATGCCAAAAACCCCGCAAGCGAGGCCAAATGAATACGATCAAAGCGCCCGGTTACTCCGGACGCTCTTGTGAAATCTTATAAATGTTTCTGAAGGCGACTGCGATGCCCAAAAACATGCAGACCAACAGAAGCAAAGGCGTGGTATCCAGCCAGCGGTCAAACAACCAACCAACAAGCGAACCACCCGCAGGACCGGCGATCAGTTCGGTCAAGACCCGGTTCCCCTGCCGCATTCCTTTGGCTGGGGGCACATCTTGCCCGGTACGTTCTGCCTCGGCTTTCCGGACCATTTTCAGCTGCATGTCTAACGAATCGAGCCGAGGGTCTTTGTTGCCGTTACCTTCCTGCGCGGGGTCTTCCGAAGCCATGCAATTCCTCCTGATTTTCATAAGGGAGAACCGCGTGGAACCAGTCAATCCCGCCAAGGCATCGGTCCATTAGGAGAGGGTCACAGCGAAGTCAACCGGCGGCGCAAACATTATGCTGCACCGCAAAAGCAAAGGCCCGAAGAATTGCTTCTCCGGGCCTTTTCAAATCATGTTGCGTCTAACTTTAAGGACAACGCGCATCGAGCAAAGGCGCGCTAGCATCGCGCGTTTTCCAGCTTTTGTCGGGCGCTTGATACTTCTCCCCAGTTACGGTCTTTTCTTTGATCAACCGGCAACCGTTGCGGAACGCGAATTCCTCAACCGTCACACCATTGGTCAACGCCTGTTCGGTGTAAACCTGCTTACGCTTGATATTGATGTCCTTAACCAGCGCATCAATCGCAGCACTCGGCGCAGTGACATAGCCGACATAGCCCGTTGGCATTTCACCAATCAAACCCTCGCTACGCGCTGCCTGATACGCAGGGTCGCGCTGCGCATAAGCGGCAGTCGTCACGGTTGCGCCCAGCAGCAATGCAGCAACCAGCATTTCGACACCATTCGGCATTTTCGCGCTCTTCATCAGTTTTTTTTCAGCCATTAGAATATCTCCGGATTCTCTTCGGTTACCTTTTTCGACGCTTCGTCCAGACGCAGGAGAACCTCTTGCCGGATAGCGATGTTCAGATTGATGACTATCGGTTTGTCAGGTGCCGTCACCTGAACGCAACCGGGCAGCAACAATCCCGTCAAAGGCACTAAGAGGATCGCTCCTTTTTTCATAATTGAATGAATCGCATTATTGCGACCCTTCGTCAATCTATCACGCATATGCTCCCCTTTCGCTTTCCGCATGCTTAATGGATCATTCAACAAATGTATCATTTTTCTGATGCCGATCATGGCTTCGGCTTTTCCTCTCCGGGAAGTAAAGGCGGGTTTGTCAGATAGCCTTTATAGCGTTGCGCCGCGTATTCGGCATCATAAAGCGCGCGCAGGCTGCCAATGAGTGTCAAGAACTCTGCCTCTATCCGCACGTTGAATTCCAATGGCAATTTCGCCAGCTGTTTGGTGATGAAATTGCGTTTGGCGCCGCTGCCCTGTTGCAGTCCGCGGAACTTGACTTGCGTGACGACTTCGCCTGCAATGTTGCCCTCAACGCCGATCTGCATTTCTTCAAATTTGATTGAACGCAGTGCCTCAAACGCGAAATTGGCGAATACGCCCATTTCCTCATAGGACAGCTGCCCCAAATAGCTGACTTCGCCACCGCCTGCTCGCGACGTGAGCGAACCGCCAACGATCCGCCCGCCCTCTGCATCGAATACCATCGGCAGCGTACCGTCGAATACGCCCGACACGCGCAGGTTTTCAAGATCATATCCAGCAAGGAATTTTTCGGCGTCAAGACCGAGCAGCCGGAATGTCAGTTCGCGCTTAGCCTTAATGTCAAAATCGAGGATCGTTGGCTCAAGGATCAACTCGCCGCCGTAAAAAGGCCAGCGGCCGCCCTCGATCTGCACCTTTTGGTCTTGCAGCAATCGGTATTCCAGCCTGCCGTCGAACGCTGGAACTCCGGGATTGACGACTGCGATTTTGGCGACCTGCCCGGGTGCGGTTTCCATACCCAACAGGTCGGTGAAGTTTACTTCCGTCGCAAGCCCCGTGACGGGACCAAAGGCTGCGGCGAAATCGATGCCAGCAGTGCCGAATTTGCCTCGGCTGCGCACGCCATTACCACTCCATTCGATAATGCCGTCACCGGACACGCTACCCTCTACATTTGCGATTGCACCTAACGTAAGCGGCGTCAGCATTTCTGGCTGCAAACGGTCGCCAAAGGTCAACCCATCGACTGCCAGCAACGCCCGCCCAGTGCTGCTATTCAGTTCATGCCTTATGTCCACATCAGCAACACGGATGCCGGTCTTAGGTTCGGCCAAATAGCCAATCGCGGTAATGATGCTGTTTTCCAGTGCAATCTGCATATTCGGCACAGCCATCGTTTTGAACCGGTCCACCTGCTCAGCATCGGAGACATTGGCCATACCGTCCAGCGTCAGCACACTGTTGTTCCAGCCCCAATTGCCGTTAGCGGCTTCGATCAACAAAGGCACATTGCCGATCTGCCCTGCCCCACCCTCCAGCGTGCCGGACAGGCCGTTGCCGCCAGTAAACCGACCACCTAGGCTCGCCATATTGAACTGCGTCAGCGCATCGGGCGGCCCCAGATCGACCGACACGTTGCTAGCGGCAAAGCCACTATCGAGATTGAAGCGAACATTGCCGCCTTCAAACGCCAAGGGTGTGCTGCCTAGGCTTCCCCGAGCCGCGATTTTGGGGGAGGTAAAGACCATCCGCGTCTCGCCGCCCGCCACTTGCAGGATCGGGCCATTTGTTGCGCATGCCTTAAAAGCCGTGGCAGGCAGGTTAAGCGCGCCGGTTTGGAAACGCGTGAAGCGCACATCGCGGCAACCGGTCAGCATCGAAAAACGACCACCGCCATAGGAACCATCGACGGGAAGCGATAACCCCTCAATCTTTCCGCCCATCAACGGTCCGGTCAGTGTCGCTTGGCCGTTAAACCGCCAAGGCCCGCCGCTGCCGCCGGTAAACGCCAGCTTAGGCAGGCTGATGCTCGCCCCGCCAGCTGCATAAGGGGCGAGTGCTAATGTTCCGGCCCATCCGAAACCCTGTTGACGCAACGCCAGATTGGCATTGGGCAGACCGCCGCCGGATAAAGAGAGTGACAACGGCCCAGTCAATCGCCCGCCCGACAAATTCAGCGGGCCAAACTGGCTGATTTGCGCACCAGATTGCGACGACAGGCTTAGCCCGTTCACAACCACGTTAGACGCACGTTCGGGACCAGTGGCGAAATCAAAGCCTAACTGCCCATTGAAAGAGCGCAACGCATCGCGCAGAGCTGGCTCGAGCCCCGCCATAATCGGGCCAACCGGTGTCGCTTTGGTTCCGCGCGCCATCCCGCTGATCCCGGCGAGCATCGACGCTGGAACCGAACCCCCGCCAATTTGCGCATCGCCCCGCGCGCTGATTGCTACTCCGCCGTCGCCAAAGCCAACATTGCCGGTCGCGTTGCCCGATAGTTTATTGACCGCAAGGCTGCTGCCCCGATAGCCAGCCTTGACAAGCGCCAGATCAAATTCGCTCCGCTTTTTGTCGCCGAAGAACGACAGCTTGCCCGCAGGTGCATCCAGCTGTTCGCCGGAAAGCCGAGCATTATTTGCGGCAAAGCCCAGATCGCCTACCCAATTGTCGAAACTTTTTGAAAGCTTAACCTTACCCTTTAACGCTGGCGCGGCCAGCGCAATCCCCTGCGCTTTGCAGTCAACTCGTGCCGCAGCCAGCGGACCGTCTAGCTCTGGCTGGCTATCGCGAATACGAATCGCGCCGTCAAAGCGCGGCAGCGCAGCCAAGCACCCACCGCCATCCAGTTTAGGTGACCGCACCACCAGCTGCCCGTCAAACCGGTTGCGCAAATGTCCGCTGCCCTCAAGCGACGCGCCAATGCCGCCCCAAGGCGTTGCCATCGACAGTAACGCGTCGCGCAACTGCAGGTTGAAATCGGGGAAGGTGAACGGCTCTTTGCTCGTTGGGTCCATGAACTTGTCAAGCTCGCCAAAGCTTAGTTTATCGCTAAGATACTGCCCGCGAAGGCGCACGCCGCTTGCGCGCACAGCTCGGATCGTCGGTGTGCCAAAACCAATGATGACATCAATCTCAACCACTTTCGCAGTCAAATCAGGATTGGCGGGATCGCCCAGCACAACGTTCTTCAACCGCTGCGTTCGCAACCCAATTTCGTCGATTTCATACGATGCTGTAATATCCCGGCTGGCAATTTGGTCTTGGACAAAGTTATCCGCCAACCGGTAGCGTTGCCACCAGGCGATTGTGAGCAGCGCCAGCAAAAGCAGGAGGGCTGCACCGAATATCCGTCGCTTTTTGAAACGCCGGACTGAAGGAGTTTCGACTTCCTGTGCATCCATAGCCCCCCAAATGGGGGAAAGCGTCGCATCTTGCAACGCCTGTCTCGTTCAAATGGCTTGCAGCGGAGGGGGATTTGCGGAAAAACACTTAGCTATGGCGGATGGGGCAGACAAAACAAACGATTACGGCAAGGGCCATCGCGGCCGGTTGCGCGAGCGGTTGCTCAGCAGCGGCGGCGAGACGCTGCTGGATCATGAGTTGGTCGAATATCTGCTGTCTTTGGCGATACCTCGGCGTGATACCAAGCCGTTGGCAAAGCAGCTGATCGCTCATTACGGCAGCCTGACTGCACTTTTTACGGCGGATGCGGAGAGTCTGACGCGCCAAGCCGGGATGGGTGAAACCAGTGCAGCGGCGATTAAGATTGTGCAGGCAGCTGCGTTGCGAATGCTATCCGAACCTGTCCGCGAACTGCCGATATTGGCCAGTTGGCAGTCGCTGCTCGATTATCTGCGCGCCGACATGGCGCATTTGACGATTGAACGGGTGCGTGTGCTGTATCTCAACTCCAAAAATATGCTAATCCGCGATGAGGTCGCCAGCGAAGGCTCGCTCGATCAGGCCGCCATCTACACCCGCGAGATTATCCGGCGATCGATTGATCTGGGGGCCGCTGCCATCATATTGGTCCACAACCATCCATCCGGCGATAGCGCGCCAAGCCGCCAAGACATCAATATGACCCGTGAAATCGCCGAAGCGGGGAAGAAACTCGGCATCGCAGTTCACGACCATGTAATCGTCGGCAAAGACGGCATTTCCAGTATGCGCAGTGCGGGGTTGATTTAGCCACCACGCCATTTGCCGTTTGCTACGCCTCAAAATTACCGTTAGCCCTGAGCCTGTCGAAGGGTGTCCCAAGGCCTAGCGCTATCCTGACAGACGTGCTTCGACAGGCTCAGCACTAACGGTGATATTTCGATGAAATTCAAAATCTACCTTCCGCTCCTCCTCGCAACCGCCCTGCCCGCAATGCCTGTGTCGGCGCAAAGCGAGCTTAAGACCGAAGACAGTCTTTCATACAGGCTCAACCTAGCCGATGCGGCGTTTGCCAAATGGATGGAGGAAAATCACGTCCCCGGGCTTGTCTGGGGCGTAGTTCGCGATGGTCAGCTTGTGCATGTAAAGGCGATGGGGGTGCAGGATTTGGGCGATGCCCGCCGACCCGTTACCGCCGATTCGGGTTTCCGCATTGCATCGATGAGCAAAGCTTTTACCGGCTATGCGATCCTGAAACTGCGCGATGAAGGAAAATTGCGGCTGGATGATCCGGCGTGGAAATATATTCCGGAGATAAAAAGCTGGGCATCGGATATCACTGTCGCTGACCTACTGCACCACACCGCCGGTTTCGTCACTGACGATCCCTGGGGCGACCGGCAGCAAGTTATGCCAGAAACGGCGTTCACCAAGCTATTGAAAGCGGGCGTTCCGCGCACGGCTCCGCGTGGCACCCGCTATGAATACTCCAACATGGGTTTTGCCATGCTGGGGCGGATCATCAGCAACGTTTCGAAAAAGGACTACGCATCCTATGTCGGCGCGAACGTTTTCAAGCCATTGGGCATGACGGCGACGACATACGAAAACGCTGATGTGCCCACCGCCACCCGCGCTATCGGCTATCGCTGGGAAAATGATGCTTGGGTGCAGGAGCCCTATATGCAGCACGGCGCATTCGGCGCGATGGGCGGGATTACCACCAGCGCCAATGATTATGCCAAATGGATCGGCTATTTGCTATCGGCTTGGCCAGCCGCTGAGGGCGATGCAAAGGCTAAATCCACCATCCGCGCGATGCAATATGGTGGTGGCTTGCCGCACAAACGCTCGCGTCCCGGAAAGGAAGGCGCGAACTGCCGGATAAGCGGTATCTATGGCGCAGGGTTGGTATCGTCGAATGATTGTTTGCTGGGACCAGTGCTGTTCCACGGCGGCGGCTTTCCCGGTTATGGCAGTCACATGCTGTTGATCCCCGATGCGGGCGTTGGCATTTTTGCGCTGACCAACCGCACTTATGCGGGGCCGTCGGCTCCGGTATGGGATGCCGCAACGGCGTTGATGCAAAGCGGGTATGTCAGAGCGCCGATTTTGCCCGTATCGCCATTGTTGGCCGACGGATATGCGGCAGCGAAGGCGATTTGGGCTGAGGGCAGCGTTTCGGGGCAACACACAAAGCTAGCCATGAACGTGTTGCTGGATCGTTCGGTCGAAAACTGGGCGAAAGTGATTGACGAAACAAAAGCCAAATCCGGCGAGTGTGACACCAACGCGCCATTTACGCCAACTGGAAATCTCGCTGGGCGTTTCAGTTGGACGTGCAAAACAGGTCAGGTAAACGGGACGCTGTTGCTCGCTCCTATAAAGAGTGCGCAAATTCAAGCGTTGGATTTTACGGTAACGCCTTAGTCTGATCGCGCGTGGCGTCCTGTATGTCGGTCGCCAAATCCTTGCGCAGCGTGCCGCCACCGTCAAACTTCAGATCGTCCAGCTTCCATGCGCCGCCTTCGCGTTTGAACCGGAACAGCAGCGGAGAACCAGTCTCACCCTGCTCTGCCCAACCCGGCGAGAACAGGATATTGGCGTCGATCCGGTCTTGGCCTGCAAACTTATAGCTTTGCGTTATTATCTTGGCGGTTTTGCTGTCGAAATCCTGACATTGGCAATACCAGTCAAAACCGTTCATATTGTAAAGCTCGCCAGTCGCCTTCATTAGGCCGCTCCACCGGCCCACCAATTTATCCAGCGTCGTAGTATAGGGTGGTTCATAGCCGTCAATCGCCGCGCCGGGGTCATTTTCCACAGCATAGGTGCCATCTTCGGGCGCCTCAGGCAGTGGCTTTGTATAGCCCTCGTAAACCCGTTCGATGATGCGCTGTATGTCAGCCTCATCTGCAGCGTCAGGCTTTTTGGCCTGAACAGGGGCGACCAGCGCAGCACTCATAAGCACCACGCCGATCGCGATTTTCACGTTCATAGCATCAATCGCCTTGGCCGGGCTCTGCCGAAAAGTATTTGTCGAACTTACCCTCAACGCCTTTGTGCTCATCGGCATCGGCAGGCGGCTCGCGGCTGGTCGTAATGTTCGGCCACTCCGCGCTGTAAGTAGTGTTCAGCTCTAACCATTGCTCCAAGCCGCTTTCGGTATCGGGCAAAATCGCCTCGGCTGGACATTCGGGTTCGCACACGCCGCAATCGATGCATTCATTGGGGTTGATGACGAGCATATTGTCGCCTTCATAGAAGCAATCGACGGGGCAAACCTCGACGCAATCCATATATTTGCATTTGATGCAGGCATCGGTGACGACATAAGTCATTGGTCGAGTTCTCCCCAGCTTGGCGTATTTTGTTGCGTCACGCCTATTGTGCCTTGGGCTGCGAAGTCAACGGGGGAAATCTCCTAAAGCCTCAAATTTCTTTATAGCAGGTGCGTGCTTCGGCGGTTGGGCCACGCCGCAGCGGAATGGTAATGAGTTGGAAAACAAACGCGCCTTCGCCTGCGGGAATAGTGACGCTGTCACCCACTTTGACCTCGACACTCGTTTTTTCAACCCGCCTGCTGTTCAGTCGAACATGACCCGCCGCGACCAATGCCTGAGCCAGACTGCGCGACTTGGTCAGACGCAGATGCCATAGAAGCTTATCGATACGTAGCGATTCTAGCGCCAAATTCAGCGGCCCAATTTATCCCGAAGCGCAGTCAATTGCAGCGCCAGCGCGGATGGAGACGCCGCTGGTTCGGCTTTACGTTGCGGCGGCGCGGCCTGCGCCATAGGTTTGCGAGCGCCATTGGGCTTTCGGTCGCCTCGAGGCTTTGTGTCGGTTCGCGGTTTATCGCTGCGCGCATGTTTCGGCTTTGCATTGCGTATGCCGACCCAGCGCCAATGGGTTAATTTTATGGGTTCGGCTGCGACTGTCTCGACCTCCATGCCAATCTCTTCACTCAAAACTTCGTCACTCCCGCGAAGGCGGGAGTCCATCACCGGCACTGTCGGTATCTCCATAGGGTCAGTCGAAACTTCGGCTTCAGGTGATGGATCAGTTTCGGGTTGAATATGCCCCGCATGTTCAAGGATCGTCTGGGGGACGATCCGACCCGAAGCTCCTTCGCGGGGATGACGAATTGAAGACGCAATAGAAACCGCCTCTTCGACCTTTGGCACAGCATGCTTAAACCCGGCATCGCGCATCAACGCGTTCAGTCCCTCTTCGCTAAGCCCCAAAGACGTTGCAAACGCCATATCCATGTCAAATTCAGTCTGCACACCGCGCGCCTCATGCGCTTTCTTAATCACCCGCTCGGCAAGGTCGATGCGGACATATTCATTGCCGATTTTCCGGTAGCCCGCGTTGCGGCAATCCGCCGCCGAGGCAAATTCCCATTCCTTCAGGTGAACCGCGCTTTCAGGCGGCAGGTTGGGCATCGGCGTTTCATTGACCGCCGCGAACAACGCCGCGCGCCAGCGTGTTGCCGCCGGTTTGAGGATTGCGTGGTGATAGACATCCAACGCACCAAAGACGATCCCCGCCTTACGCGCTGCGCCCCGAGCCTCTTTGGGCAACGCTTGCAACGTATCGGCCAAAAACTGCCGACCGGCGATCCCGCCCGAATCCGCCAGCCGCGCTGCCAATGCGCGAACAATCCCGTCGGTTGTCGCATCGGACGCCAATTGGTTCAGCGCCATCAGGCCGCCCATATTCTTTGCAAGCTGCACCTGAATCCACGCCTCGGCGCGATCCGCAATGGCGCGCAATGCTTCCCCTTCAAGGCCAGCGACTGCGCGTGCAGGCTTAAACAAAGGCTGCATCAACGTGCGCCCCTTGGCCAAATGCCCCAGCAATGCGCCGTTCCAGAATAAGGCTGGTCGCCCCTCATTATCCTTTTCCAGTGCGAATTCTTCGTTCTCGGCCATTGCCACTGCCTTTGCCTTTTCTTTCAGATATGATGCCAGATGCCTCTCGGCTGCTGCAAGCAATAGTTTCCGTTCGCCTACCCGCGCCGCCGGGTCAACGCGAAAGGTGAAACCTTCCAGTTCTCCGATATGTTCGCCATCGACGTAAACTTGATTGTCGCTATCCACCTCAACGGGCATCAAGTCATTATCCTTTGCCCCTTTACGCAGCAGCATTGACGTGCGGCGGTCAACAAAGCGTTGCCGCAAAGCGTGGTGCAACGCGTCGGATAGCTTCTCCTCCAGCGCGCGTGTGCGCTCCGCCATCGCCGCTGGATCGGCAACCCAATCGGCAAGATTGGCGATATAGGTCCATGTCCGCACCGCTGAAATACGCGCCGATAATGTGGCGATATCGCCCTGAATGGTATCCAGCCGGCTGATTTCGCCCGCGACATAGTGGTGCGGCAGAACCGCGCCTATCCCAAGATGCTGCCAAAGCGCTGCGACAAAACGGCTATGATGTTCCGGCCCCATCTGCCGGAAATCGGGCAGGCTGGCGACTTCCCACAGCCGCGCGACCGATTTGGGTCCGCCAAGCATCCGGCGCACTTCGTCCATATCGGCAAGACGTTTTAAGACGGCTAGATCGACCGCCTCTGGCGCAGCGCGCAAAGGCGGGCCTTTGGGTTTAGACTCAAGATCCTCAATCAACGTCGCCAAAGTGTCAAAGCGCGGACGGCTTTCACGCCAGTACATCCAGTCGAGATCGGGGAAGTGATGCTCCTCAATCGCCCGCACTTCTTCAGGGTCCATCTCGCTGCCCTGCCCCGCCAGCGTACC
>JANMGR010000044.1:0-1576 GCA_031374785.1 Sphingomonadales bacterium
AACGAATTTGTCGCCTTTATCGATTTGGGCGCGCTGAAAAACCTGTCCCCTGCAAGCGTCGCCATCGTGACATTTGCCCTGTGCGGCTTTGCCAATTTCAGCTCGATTGCGATCCAGATGGCGGTGACGGGCGGCTTGGCCCCCAATCAACGCCCAGTGATTGCCAAGCTTGGGCTAAAGGCTTTGGCGGCGGGTTCACTGTCCAACCTGATGAGTGCGGCGTTGGCGGGGTTGTTCCTGAGTCTTGCGTGATGGCAGTTTTCATAGTCCACTTTGAACACCCTGATGAAGCGGGCTGGCAGCTGCAATTGATTCCGCACATCCATTTCTTGCAGGATTTGCTGGCAGAGGGTGTGTTGCTGGCATCGGGGCCGTATCCCGATGCAGATGTGAAATCGGCAATGTTGCTGATTAAGGCTGCCGATGAGGCGGAGGCACACGCAATTATCGCCCGCGATCCTTTTGCCGAATATGGGCTGATTGCAAATATGACGGTGACGAAATGGGACCCGATTTTTGGGGTGTTTAACGATTTGTCGTCAATGCCAGGTGCAATGCAGAGCCGATGAGGCTGGTTGAAATAATGTAAAAGAGACGGGAGAACGGGAGGGGTTGGATCTTGGCTGACCTCTCCCCTTCTCTCCTCTCTTTTATATACATCCTGCGGATGAGGGCCTACTCTTCGCCAGCCAAACCCTTCAACTCATAAAGCAAATCGAGCGCGGCTCTTGGGCTTAGCGCGTCTAGGTCGGTTCTGGCCAATCTGTCGCGCAGAGCATCAACCTTAGCTTCTGCGGCATCCAATGCTGCGCTGAACAGTGGCATATCGCCAAGGCCAGCTGCCAACCCACCCGTTTCGGCGCGGCCTTTTTCGAGGCGTTCCAGCACTTGAGATGCGCGAGCCAGCACTGGCGGCGGAAGGCCCGCAAGCTTAGCGACGGCGATGCCATAGCTGCGGTCGGCGGGGCCAGCATCAACTTCGTGAAGCAGAACGAGGTCACCTTTATACTCCTTAGCACGCACATGGTGCAGCGAGAGTGCGTCGAGAGTATCGGAGAGCCGCGTCAGTTCGTGGTAATGTGTTGCGAACAAACAGCGGCAGCGGTTGGTTTCGTGAATGCCCTCCACCACCGCCCAAGCAATCGCCAAGCCATCATAGGTCGATGTGCCGCGACCAACTTCGTCGAGGATCACAAACGACTGCTCGGTTGCTTGCGCCATAATTGCGGCGGTTTCGACCATTTCGACCATGAAGGTTGAGCGACCCCGCGCTAGATTGTCCGACGCGCCTACGCGGCTGAACAACCTATCGACAAGGCCAAGGCGTGCGGTTGTTGCGGGAACATAGCTGCCCGCCTGCGCCAAGATCACAATCAGCGCGTTCTGTCGCAAGAACGTAGATTTACCGCCCATGTTGGGGCCGCTGACCAGCCAGAGGCGCTTGTCCGGCGCAAGGTCGCAGTCATTGGCGATGAAGCGTTCGCCGAGTTGCCCTAAGGCGCTTTCGACGACCGGATGGCGGCCACCCTCGATATGCAGTTCGTTGCCGCTGCCAAATTCAGGAAGACACCATCGC
>JANMGR010000124.1:0-10937 GCA_031374785.1 Sphingomonadales bacterium
GGGGCTTAAGCCCTCTCCCCTTCAGGGGAGAGGGTTGGGAGAGGGGGCTGTAAATTCAAGTTCCGCGCTTTCCGACAGCCCCCCCTCCCCAGCCCTGCCCCCTGAAGGGGAGAGGGAGTTAAGCGACGCCCAAATCCCCAACCTCCTGCAAACCGCTGCGCAACACCTCCTCGCCACTTTCACCGACCCCAATTGGCCCGAACGCGAAGGTGCGTGGGATTCAGCGCAAGCCCTCACCCGCCTGCGCTGGCCGTGGGCCCGCGCAGTTAGCCAGCAACTACCTAAGCCCGCCGAAAAAGAACGCTGGCTGTTTTCCAAACTGCCCGAATGGGAGGAAGCGCCGCCGCGCACCGCGCCGCGTTCAGTGGTGCTTGACCGCGCCGCCGTGGACACACAGCTTGCACGCCTAACCGGCAGTGGCGCCGAAATCCGCGAAGGGCAGCGCAGCTTTGCCGAGGCAACAGCGCACATCTTCGACCCACGCGATCGCAAAGGCGAACCGAATATGGTGCTGGCCGAGGCTGGCACGGGCATCGGCCAAACGCTCGGCTATCTCGCGCCTGCATCATTATGGGCGAAGCAAGCCGATGGCGCGGTGTGGATATCGACCTATACCAAAGCGTTGCAACGCCAATTGGTCAGCGAGGCCCGCCGCGTTTACCCCGACACAGCGACGTTCAAAGAAAAGGTCGTCGTTCGAAAGGGCCGCGAAAATTACCTGTGCTTGCTGAACCTCGAAGACGCATTGCAAGGCGGCTTTGCCGGACGTGCCGCTACCCTTGCGCATCTGGTCGCACGCTGGGCGGCGTATTCGGCGGATGGCGATATGGTCGGTGGCGACTTGCCCGGATGGCTGGCGACATTGTTTCGGCGCAACGGGTCCACCGCGCTGACCGACCGGCGCGGCGAATGCATCTATGCCGGCTGCCCGCATTACCGCAAATGCTTCATCGAACGTGCCAGTCGCGCTTCTGCCAAAGCCGACATCGTGATCGCTAACCATGCGCTGATGATGGTCAACGCCGCGCGCGGACGCGAAGAAGCCAACCGGCCAACGCGGATCATTTTTGATGAAGGTCATCATTTGTTTGATGCCGCCGATTCGACCTTTGCGTCGGCGCTGACCGGTGCGGAGATGATCGAAATCCGCCGCTGGGTGATTGGCCCCGAAGGCAAAGCGCGTGGACGGCGGCGCGGGCTATCCGCACGGCTCGCCGACGTCGCCAGCTATGATGAACAAGGCGGCATGGCGATTGAAAACGCTCGGATTGCGGCAGAGGCGCTGCCCGGCGACGGCTGGTTAAGCCGCATTGCTGAAGGGACACCATTGGGGCCCGCCGAACGCTTGCTCGCGGCGGTGCGGGCGACAGTCTATGCCCGCGATGAGGGCCAAGCCGAAAGCGGCTATGCGCTGGAAACCGAATACGCCAATCTTGATGCGCATCTGATTGAAGCCATTGCCGATATGATGGCGGCGCTTGATGCGCTGGCCAAGCCGTTGACGGTGCTGGGGCAGCGGTTGGAAATTATGATCGAGGAGGCGCCCGACTGGCTCGATGGCGCGGCGCGGGCGCGGATCGAGGGGGCGATGGCCAGCCTTGGCTGGCGTATCGATACATTGCGCGGTTGGATCGCTTTATTGGGACGCGGCGGTGGCCCTGCCGACCCGGACTTTGTCGATTGGCTGACCGTCGAACGCGGTGAAGGGCGCGAGTTCGATATGGGCCTGCACCGCCATTGGCTGGACCCCACCCGTCCAGTTTCCGCCGCCGTCCTGAAACCCGCACACGGCGTACTGACGACTTCGGCGACATTGCGCAGCGGCGGTGATTGGGACACCGCAGAGGCGCGCACGGGCGCCGTCCATCTCGACCATAAAGTCGCGCATTTTGCTGCGCCAAGCCCGTTTGATTATGCCGCCAAGTCAGAGGTGCTGATCGTTACTGATGTTCAGCGCGGCGATATGCCTGCGCTTGCTGGGGCTTACGCGGCGCTGATCGCGGCTTCGCAGGGCGGGACGTTGGGGCTGTTCACCGCGATCAAGCGATTGCGCAGCGTCCACGCCCGCATTGCTGACCGGCTCGCGCGTGACGGGCTGCCGCTCTATGCGCAGCATGTCGATCCGATGGACACCGGCACGCTGGTCGATATTTTCCGCGATGATCCGCGTGCGTCGTTGCTAGGCACCGATGCGTTGCGCGATGGCATGGATGTTCCGGGCCATTCGCTGCGGCTGGTGGTTATGGAACAAGTCCCCTGGCCACGACCCGATATCTTGCACAAAGCGCGGCGTTTGCTGGGCGGAGGCATGGAGTATGACGACCGCATTATACGGTCGCGGCTTGCGCAAGCCTTTGGCCGGTTGATCCGTACTGCAGATGACAAAGGGCAGTTTGTGTTGCTTTCTGCGGCAACGCCTTCGCGGCTTTTGACCGCCTTTCCGCCGGGAACGCCCGTCCACCGCGTGACGTTGGACGAGGCGGTGAAACGGATTAAATCGGGTCTTTCGCCTGTCACCAAAATCGTGCAGGACTTCTCGCAAGATATACTGGATGAGGACATCCCTTTTTGATCAGGCCGTGAGCTCATAAATATCACCTTCGAGGTTTGAGGCCATTTTGTTCAGTGCGAGGCGGCAAGCGAGGGGAATATGTCGATATTTCCGAGCTTGCCAACGAAGCAATGGACAAAATGGGTCAAATCCGTAGGACGCCAAAATGGCTTTGATCTCGAAACAAAATACCCTTGCGGACAGAATAACTGTCTGCGGCGGACATTTTGCTCCGATATCTTTGCCATTTTGACGCCTCGAAGGTGATATTTATGAGTTCACGGCCTAAGACGCTTTATTTGTTGCGCCATGCCAAGTCGGGCTGGGATGATCCTGTCGCGCGCGATTTCGACCGACCGTTGAACAAACGCGGCGAGAAAGCGGCGCGTGTCGTCGGCGAATGGATGGCATCAAACGGCCTGAATTTTGACCATGTGATCGCCAGCCCCGCTGTGCGTGTGATTGAAACACTCGACGGCGTTTGGGGCGGCTATGGCAGGCGGATTGAACCGACATGGGATCGGCGGATCTATCTAGCATCGGGCGCGACGGTGATCGACGTGCTGCGCGAGGGCGACGACGCGCATGATGTTGTACTGGTCGTCGGCCATTGCCCGGCGGTGGAGGATATTGTGTTCGATCTGGTCCCCGATGACGGCAGCTCGCCTTTGCGCGACGAGGTGGAGGTTAAATACCCCACCGCCGCGCTTGCCGAACTGGTTCTGGATATCGACAAATGGGCCGATATCGGGAAGCCCACAGCGCATCTAAAACGCTTTGTCCGACCGCGCGATTTGGACGCGAAACTGGGGCCAGAGGACGAATGACCCCGATCCATTGGCGCGCCGCAAAGCCCGGCGACGAACAGGCCTTGTCGCTGCTCGGGCAAGCGACGTTCCTGAACACGTTCGCCTTCGACCATCCCGGTGGGCCGTTGATCCAGTTTTTGCTCGACCTGCACAGCGCCGCATTTTACGCCGCAAAGCTGGCCGATCCCGACATCGACATCATCATCGGCGAAACTCCTTTGGGTGCGCCGGTGGCCTATGCGATGCTTTGCCCGCCCGAACACCCCGAGCTGCATCAGGCTGGCGATTGGGAACTGAAACGCATTTACCTGCTCCCCGGCTGGCAAGGCGGCGGCAATGGCGGTGCGTTGATGGAACAAGCGCTAAACATGGCGCACAAAAGGCAGGCCGACCGGCTGCTGCTCGCGGTATATGAAGTCAACGAACGCGCCATCGCCTTTTATCAGCGCCAAGGATTTGCGCATATCGGTGAGACAGTTTTCATGGTCGCTGACGTCGCATTCCGCGACAAGGTTTATGCCAAAATGCTGGATTTCACCCCTCCCCTTCAGGGGAGGGGCAGCGAGACTTAGCGCCGTAAGGTGCTTAGTCGCAGTGGGGTGGGGATTTGAGGTCTTGCACTTCACTGACAAGCCCCACCCCAACCCCTCCCCTGAAGCGGGAGGGGCTTAGATGCGCAAAATTTGTGCATGTGCGAAAAGCACTTGTGCGCTGCCTAAAATTTTGACAGCTTGGGCGAACATGGAAAAACCGCCCACCGCCTTTGACGAGATGTTGCGCCCCGATGGCAGCGCGCACGGGGCATATGGCGATTACGCAAAATGGTTTGAGGGGCAAGAGCTAAGCCGTCTGCGCCGCAAAGCCGATGAGGCCGATGCGTTTTTCCGCCGTACCGGAATTACTTTCAACGTTTATGGTGCTGCCGAGGCCGAGGAACGGCTGATCCCGTTTGATATCGTGCCGCGTATTATCGGCGGGCAGGAATGGAGCAAGCTGTCGCGCGGTATCGAGCAACGTGTGCGCGCGATCAACGCGTTTCTGCACGACATTTATCACCGCCAAGAAATCGTCCGCGCGGGGCGTTTGCCCGAGGCGTTGATTGCAAAGAATAGCGCATTCCTTGCCGCGATGATCGGCTTTACCCCGCCGGGGCGCGTCTACACGCATATTGTCGGCATCGACCTTGTCCGCACTGGCCCCGATGAGTTTTACGTTCTGGAAGATAACGCCCGCACCCCGTCTGGCGTATCGTATATGCTGGAAAACCGCGAAACGATGATGAACATGTTCCCCGAACTGTTCAGCGCCATCCGTGTCCGCGAAGTTGGCAGCTACCCCAAAAACCTGCGCCGCTCGCTAGAGGCCTGCGCGCCCGATGGCTGTGATGGCAAGCCGGTGATTGCTGTGCTGACGCCTGGTATATTCAACAGCGCCTATTTTGAGCACGCATTCCTCGCCGATCAAATGGGGGCGGAATTGGTCGAGGGCCATGACCTGCGTATCGTCGATGGCCGCGTCGCCATGCGCACGACAGAGGGTTTCAAACAGATCGACGTGCTCTATCGCCGCGTCGATGACGATTATCTCGATCCGATGAGTTTCAGGGCTGAATCAAAACTGGGCGTGCCGGGGATTATGGACCTGTATCGTGCTGGCAAAATCACGATTGCCAACGCGCCCGGCACAGGCATTTGCGACGATAAAGCGATTTACAGCTATATGCCCGACATTGTCGAGTTTTACACCGGAGAGAAGCCGTTGCTCGCCAACGTGCCGACTTGGCGCTGCGCCGAACCCGATTCGCTCAAATACGTGCTCGACAATCTGAAAGAACTGGTCGTCAAAGAGGTCCACGGATCGGGCGGCTATGGTATGTTGGTCGGCCCAGCCGCGAACAAAGCCGAGCTGGAGGCGTTCTCCAAAAAGCTTAAGGCGCGGCCTTCCAACTACATTGCGCAGCCGACGCTGGCTTTGTCCACTGTGCCGATCCTGACCAAAGCGGGGCTTGCGCCGCGCCACGTTGATCTGCGTCCCTTTGTCCTTGTTGCGCCTGACAAGATCGACATCACCCCCGGCGGCCTGACGCGCGTTGCGCTGAAAAAAGGGTCGCTGGTTGTGAATTCGAGCCAAGGTGGCGGCACCAAGGACAGTTGGGTCTTGGAGGATTGATGCTCAGGACAACACGCCTCTTGGGGACTGTCCCCTTAGGGACTGTCCCTATTGGGACACTCCTTAGGCTGACCTTTCTCAAGGGACAGTCCCCAAGGGGACAGTCCCGGCCTAAATTGAATGCCTCGACATGTTAGGAAGAACAGCAGGCGGCGTATTCTGGATGTTCCGCTATTTGGAACGATCCGAAAACATGGCGCGTTTGGTGGAGGCCGGCCACCGCATGGCGTTGACGCGCGGCTTGGGGTCGGATGAAGAATGGCGCTCAGTCGTAATGACCGCCGGCCTACGCAGCGCCTATGAAGCACGCTTTGATGATTATTCACCGCAGCATGTCGTCAACTTTCTGCTGCGCGATAAGTCCAATCCGGCATCGGTGTATTCGATGCTTGAAGCGGCGCGGCAAAGCGCGCGGATGACGCGCACGGCTCTCACTCGCGAGGTGTGGGAGGCGACCAACATTTTCTGGATGCGCGTTCAGGAAGCGTTGGCGCGGCCTGTCCGTGAAAGTGATTTACCCAGCCTGATTGCCTTGATCCGGCAACAATCGGCGCAAGTGCGCGGTGCATTGCACGGCTCCATGCTGCGTATTGATGTATACAACTTTGCGCGATTGGGGACATTCCTTGAACGCGCTGATAACACAGCCCGCATCCTTGATGTGAAATATTATGTGCTGCTGCCATCATTATCGTTCGTCGGCGAACCACTCGACAATGTGCAATGGGAAACGATCCTGCGGTCTGTTTCGGCCGAGCACGCCTTTCGCTGGCTCAACGCCGGTGGTGCGCGACGACCGGTGGGCGTCGCCGAATTCCTCATTTGCGACCACAGATTCCCCCGGTCTTTGGCATTCTGTTATCAAAAGCTGCACGGAAATCTTTGCTATCTGGAAAAGGATTATGGCTTCCGCGTTGCCGCGCATGATCTGGCTGACCAAATCCATACTGGTATGTCTTCTCGGCCGATTGAAGCGATTTTCGAATCTGGACTGCACGAATTTTTGAGCGACTTTATGACGCACAACGCAAAGCTCGCTGCTGAGATTGAACGCAACTACCGGTTTTATGGTTGACCTATGCGCCTGAAAATCCACTATAATACGCAATACCGGTTTGAGAATCCGGTTCCTTATGGGCTGCAACGGCTAAGGCTGATCCCAAAGGAAAACGCGTCGCAGAAAATTCTGCACTGGGAGACGGTGATCGAGGGTGGGCAGGTCGAGGCGGATTACACTGATTACCACAACAACCACATACTGCTCGTCCGTATCAACGAAGGTGCGCAGGAAATTAGCATCACCAGCGACGGTGAAGTTGAAACAACCGACAACCATGGCATTATCGGTCGGCACGGCGGGCATGTGCCTTTGTGGTATTTTCTGCGCTCGACCCCGTTGACCGAACCGACCCGCGAGTTGCAGGCGTTCGCTAAATCGCTGGAGGCGGACCGCAGCAATCCGCTGGAAATGCTCCACGCCTTGTCAGCGAAAGTCCTTACCACCGTCCAGTATGACATTGGCTATACCGATTCCAAGACTACTGCCGATGCCGCCTTAGCGGCAGGACATGGCGTGTGTCAGGATCATGCCCATATCTTCATCACCGCCGCGCGTATCCTCGGCATCCCGGCGCGCTATGTTAGTGGATATTTGATGATGACCGACCGGATAGAACAAGACGCGGGCCATGCCTGGGCAGAGGCACATGTGGACGGGCTCGGCTGGATTGGCTTTGACGTATCGAACGGCATCAGCCCCGATCCGCATTATGTGCGCGTCGCAACCGGCGCTGATTACGCCGAGGCCGCACCGATATCGGGCATGTCTTATGGTGGGGGCGATCAAAGCATGGTTGTCAGCCTTGCGGTCGAACAGTAAGCGGACGAAATACGGGGCTAAGGGGTTGGGACTAACATGACATATTGTGTGGGCATGAAGCTTGAACAGGGGCTGGTCTTCATGTCGGATACACGCACCAATTCGGGCGTGGACAATATATCGACCTTTCGCAAAATGCACAGCTTTCATAAGCCGGGTGAACGTTACATTACGATCATGACCGCAGGAAATTTGGCGACGACCCAATCGATTATCAGTTTGCTGGCCGAACGCACCAAAGCACCCGAAGATCGTAATCCATCGATATTATCTGCGCCATCGATGTTTCAGGTCGCGCAAATCATTGGCGATTTGTTGCGCGAAACCATCCGCGGCCGGATCGAATCGGGATTTGAGGCGGAGAAGACTTTTAACGCGACGCTGATAGTCGGCGGGCAAATCAAAGGCATGGAACCGCGGCTTTTCATGGTCTATCCCGAGGGTAACTTCATCGAAGCGTCCGAGGACACGCCGTTCTTTCAAATCGGCGAAACCAAATACGGGCGTCCGATTCTGGTGCGCGGTTTTCAGGCAGATATGAATTTCGAACGCGCGGTCAAATTGTTGATGGTGTCGTTCGATTCGACAATGGCAGCTAACCTTTCGGTCGCATTACCGCTGGACATGATGATCCTGCCAAAGGACGCGTTCGAGCCGTTACAACACCGGCGGATTGCCGACAATGACCCGTATTTCAGGTCGATTTCGAGCGGCTGGTCAGATGCGCTGCGTAACGCATTTTATGACCTGCCCGATTATGTGATAGACTGACTAAGCGCCGTCCAACGCCGCCGAAAGTCGGTTGCGAACGCGATTTAGCTCGTCACGAATGAACGCCATTTCAGGGCCATTTGTAGAGCTTACAATCATTGGCTTTACAGCTGCGACACTGTGCGCCGCACCCCCTACCAAAAACTGCCGCGCACCTTTGATCGTATAACCCTGCCGGTGCAGTAAATCGTTGATCTGCGTCACCAAAGCAACATCCGAAGGCCGATACAATCGCCGCCCGCCCGCACGCGTTAGCGGCTTTAGCATCGGGAACTGTTCTTCCCAATAACGCAAGATATGCGTTTTGACACCCAGCCGCTGCGCCATTTCGCCTATTGTCAAAAACGCATCAGGGGATTTGTCCACAGGCAACCCCTATTTGACTTTGTGGCGCACGCCTTGGCTGGCGCGGAAGGTGAGGACGCGCCGGGGTGTAATCGGCACCTCGATGCCGGTTTTAGGATTGCGCCCAATGCGTTGCCCTTTATCGCGCAGGACGAATGTGCCAAAACCCGAAATCTTCACATTTTCGCCGTCAACAACCGCGTCGATTATGTGGTTCAGGATCGAATCGATCATTGATGCCGCATCGGCGCGCGACAGCCCGACCTGCCGGTTTATCGTCTCTGCAATGTCTGCGCGTGTCAGTGTGCCAGCATCTGCCATGATATTTCTCCTGTAACAGACCCATTATATTGAATTGTCGCATATTTCAGAATTTTCGCAATGCAAATTTGTGAAAGCGTGTTTCACATACGGACAAGCGAAGCGCCCCAGGTGAAACCGCCGCCCATTGCCTCCAACACAATCAGGTCGCCTGCCTTGATCCGCCCGTCACGCACCGCAACATCGAGCGCCAGTGGAACCGAAGCCGCAGAGGTGTTGGCATGTTGGTCCACAGTCAGAATCACCCGCTCCGCACTCAATCCCAGCTTCTTTGCCGTAGCATCAATAATTCGCCGGTTCGCCTGATGCGGCACAACCCAGTCAATCGCGTCAGCCTCCAATCCGGCATCATCCAGCACCTCTAGCAATACGCTCGACAGGTTAGTCACCGCGTGCCGAAACACCTCGCGCCCCTGCATCCGCAGCTTTCCCACCGTGCCCGTGGTCGAGGGTCCGCCATCAACATAGAGCAGTTGGTTATGCTGACCATCCGCGTGCAGTTTTGTCGCCAAAACACCGCGTTCGCCCACTTCGCCGCACAAAACAACTGCCCCCGCGCCATCGCCAAACAACACGCACGTCCCGCGATCTTCCCAATCGAGCAACCGCGTCATCGTTTCCGACCCGATCACCAAAGCGTTTTTCGCCGACCCTGCCCGAATCATGCTTTCCGCGACCGAAAACGCATACAAAAACCCGGAGCAAACGGCGGCAACATCAAAGGCCACGCCGCCATTGCACCCCAGAGCATGTTGCACTTTCGTCGCCGCTGCCGGAAACGTCTGATCCGGCGTGCACGTCGCCACGATAATCAGGTCGATATCAGCAGCGGTCATCCCCGCCGCATCCAGCGCCCGCCGCGCTGCATCAGTCCCTAAAGACGCTGTTGTCTCGCCTTCGCCAGCGACATGGCGCGCTTTAATCCCGGTGCGTTCGGTAATCCATTCGTCCGAAGTATCAACCTGCGCCGCAAGCTCGGCATTGGTCACAATCCGCTTTGGCAGCGCAGAGCCTGTGCCTTTAATCACGGCTCGGAGAGCTGCCCCGGTCATCCCGCAGCCACGTCCTTGTCGGCAATCTGTTTCAGGTCTTGCGCAATCCGCGCAGTAATATCTTCCTCAACCAGCCGCGCGGCAACCTCCACCGCATTCGCCACGCCCTTAACGCTGGCGCTGCCGTGGCTTTTGACGATCACCCCGTTCAGGCCCAAGAACACCGCGCCATTATGGTTGTTGGGGTCAAGATGATGCTTCAACAATTCGGTCGCAGGGCGCGAAACCAGAAAGCCGAATTTCGACCGGATCGAGCTAGTAAAGGCGCGGCGCAAAAGGTCCGTCACAAACCGCGCTGCACCCTCGATGGATTTCAACGCAATGTTGCCGGTAAAGCCATCGCACACCACAACATCGCATTCGCCGCGGTTAATCTTGTCGGCCTCGATAAAGCCCTGAAAATCCATGTGGAGCGCCGAATAATCGCGCAGATGTTGCGCGGCGGCACGCACGCTATCGGTGCCCTTCATCTCCTCGGTCCCGATGTTCAGCAAGCGCACACGCGGCTTTTCAAAGCCGAATATGATCCGCGAATAAGCCGCCCCCATGATCGAAAACTGCACCAGATTGCGCGTGTCGCATTCGGTATTCGCGCCCAGATCAAGGACAACAACATCAGTTTCAATTAACGTCGGCAGCAACGCCGCAAGCGCTGGCCGGTCAATCCCCGGCATCGTGCGCAGCGCCAGTTTCGACATCGCCATCAACGCGCCGGTGTTGCCCGCGCTGACCGCAGCCGCAGCCTCTCCGGTTTTTACCGCGTTGATCGCAAGCCCCATAGAGCTGCCTCGCGATTTGCGGATGGCTTGGCTGGGCTTATCCTCGCCAGAGACAACTTCATCGGTGTGGAGAATTTCGGACGCGGCGCGCAGATTGGGGTGATCCTCCAGCGCAGCTTTTATCTGCACCTCGTCACCCACGAGCAAAAATTTGAACCGGTCGTGCCGGTGGCGCGCCAATGCGGCCCCTGCGATCATCACGCGAACGCCTTCATCTCCGCCCATCGCATCAATGGCGATACGCGGTGATGGTGCCACTAT
>JANMGR010000129.1:0-12238 GCA_031374785.1 Sphingomonadales bacterium
GGCGGCTTAGGTTTACAGGGACTGTCCCAAGCGTAAGCGCCGCGGACTGTCCCTAAACGCTAGCGGGGGCGACCTATCGGGACAGTCCACGGCGCTGCGCTTGGGACAGTCCCTTGCGACAATTTCACCCCTACCCAGCCAACGCCCCCGCCTTACACGCTTTAATCGCCTCTGGCTTTGGTCGCTCCCCAGCCAATTCAAAGCGCGCGAAATAGGCGCTGACTTCGGGGCGTTCGACGAACTCTTTTAACTGATATCCGACCGCTGCAAATTCGCAGAATAACAGCTTTGGCGGGATGCCGTGCTGGTTGGTGGGCAGGTTGCGGTCAACGACAATTACTTGGCCGCCGATGGCCAACGCAGGCCGCATCCGCCAGAGGAACGCATAGGGCTCGCCGATTTCGTGATACATATGCACCATAAAGATGCGGTCGAAACTGCCCGGAGGAAGGCGCGGATCGTCAAAGCCGCCTTCTTTAATCGCCACATTATCGAGCAACCGTTCGCGCACCACGCGTTCGCCGAGCCTGTCAAGAGCATCGCGGTTAATGTCTTGCGCCAACACGCGGCCTTTAAGGCCTACGCGTTGCGAAAGACGGACAGTGTAATAGCCCTCGCCCGCGCCGATATCGGCCACCGTTGTACCGGGTTTAATATCTGCCCAGTTCATCAGCTTGGTCGCTTCGCCTGCC
Organism: Sphingomonadales bacterium; assembly: GCA_031374785.1. Lineage (GTDB taxonomy): Bacteria > Pseudomonadota > Alphaproteobacteria > Sphingomonadales > Sphingomonadaceae > Sphingorhabdus_B. Next base: position 693 of record JANMGR010000129.1, read on the forward strand.
TCGTCGCGCGCGGCTTCGGTCGAAAATTCGGTGCTGTTAGCGTCGGAGACTGCGCGGTCAGGGCGCGGAAAGGCGCGCGCGGTTTCCAGCCGACTTTCGTCGTTAGATGCCGGTTGGCATGCGGTCACCGCAACGCACATGAAAGCCAAAAGAGCCGTTCGAAAAATCTTCACGCCGCATCCTTAAAGCCACTTACTGCGGGATAGAAGCGGATAAATGACACCCCCCCAAAAAATGCTCCGCCTGTGAATTTACACTCTTCATCGCAGGTAACATCGGCGCGGCAGACATTAAATTGACATTAACCTTGTCTGGTTACAGTCGGCGCATCGGATGTCCGCGGTAATCAGCCGCCGGTTCAAAAGGGTATTGCGTGTTCGAAGCCGGAAGCAGAAGTTTTGCCGGAGCAAATGGCACTGGAGATGTATCTATTGCAGACGCAATGGTTGCGCCTTTGCGCACATCTGAAAAACCCCGTTGGCGCGCGCGATTAGCAGCGATTGATTGGGCACCCGATCTGGGTGAGGACATCGGATCACAGCGTTGGTTTCGTGGGCTTGCGACGCTAACATTGTTCAGCGTAGTGGCCTTGTCGTTCTTGCCCGATTTTGGACCTGTTTATGGCGCGCAACCGCCCATGCCAACGCCGGTTCAGCTTGATATTGCGCGCACGCAAACGATTATGCCGATCGCGTTTGGTAGCGACACCGGCGGACGGATGGCTGCAAATGAGAATGTGGTGGCCCTATCCGGCAGCCCCGAACGGCCGAGCATCGAATTAACCGCGACCCTAGGCCAAGGCGATAGCTTTGCCCGTGTGTTGCAACGCGCAGGCGTTGGCGGCGGCGATGTGCAGCGCGCGGTTTCGCTGGTAAGCGGCACTACTGCTCTTTCCGACATTGCACCGGGAACGCCGATTGCCATTGTGCTTGGCCGCCGGACATCGCGCGACGCGCCGCGTCCGCTTGAATCGCTTGATTTCCGGGCGCGGTTTGACCTGCATCTGGCCGTCAACCGTGCGGGCGGCGGATTAGCTCTCACGCGTAAGTCCATCGCTGTTGATGAAACACCGCTTCGCATTCGCGGCACCGTCGGCAGCAGCCTCTATCGCTCCGCCCGCGCAGCCGGAGCGCCAGCCGATGTCATCCAAGATTATCTGAAAATCATCGCTGGCCGGACCTCGCTAACCAACATTGGCGCGAATGACGAGTTTGATATTATCGTTGCACATCGCCGTGCGGAGACTGGCGAAGTGCAAACCGGCGCTTTGCTATTTGCAGGTATCGACAGTGGTGGAAAACCAAAGATCCAGATGCTGAAATGGCAGGATGGCGACAGCACGCAATGGTTTGAAGCATCTGGTGTCGGCCAGACCAGCGGACAAATGGCTAGCCCCGTTAATGGACGGATGACATCAGGCTTTGGCTATCGCCGCCATCCGATCCTTGGTTATCGAAAAATGCACGCTGGTATCGATTTTGGGGCACCGCACGGAGCGCCTATTTATGCAGCGACCGACGGAATCGTCGTCATGGCGGGACGGGCCGGTGGTTGCGGCAATGCCGTGAAGATCAATCACGGCGGCAATCTGGCAACGCGCTATTGCCATATGAGCCGCGTTGCAACCAGCAGTGGTCAACGTGTGCGGCAGGGGCAGATCATCGGCTATGTCGGATCGACCGGCCTTTCAACCGGCCCACACCTTCATTACGAACTGTACAAAAATGGTAGCGTTGTTAATCCGTTATCTGTTAAATTTACGCAGCGTGCTCAACTGAGTGGTAGCGATCTGGCGCGGTTTAAGTCGCAACTGGCACGGCTGAAATCGGTCAAGCCAGGGGCAGCGCTTTCCTCCACAGGTGGCGCACGGAAGTCAGCTGCTACGCCTGACCGCGAAATCGACCGTATTTCAGCGGCACAAAACCTCCGCCGCCAAAACGGCTGATACGCAACCGGCATTGAGCGAGTGCAAAAGCTTCGCTATGCGGCATTCATGGTTACAGATAGCAGCTTTCCAAACAACCGCCTTCGCCGCACGCGTGTCACCGGATGGAGCCGGGCGATGGTGCGCGAAAACATCCTATCGCCCGCCGACCTGATCTGGCCCTTGTTCATCACCGAGGGCGAAAATGTCGAGGAACCAATTACCTTACTGCCCGGCGTATCGCGCTGGTCCGTTGACGGCATCGTTGCCCGCGCTGCCGAAGCTATAGCGCTTGGCATCCCATGCATCGCATTGTTCCCCAACACGCCTCCTGCTCTGCGTAGCGACGATGGCGCAGAGGCTGCAAACCCAGACAACCTAATGTGCCGAGCGATCCGAGCTGTCAAAGCCGCCCACGGAAAAGGTGTCGGCGTCCTGACCGACGTCGCGCTCGACCCCTATACCAGCCACGGCCAAGACGGGATAATTGACGATACGTGCTATGTTCTGAACGATGAAACCGTGGCCGCATTGGTCGATCAAGCCGTCAATCAAGCCAATGCAGGCGCAGACATTATTGCGCCATCGGATATGATGGACGGCCGCATCGGTGCCATCCGCCGCGCGCTGGAAATGAATGGTCATGTCAATGTTCAGATCATGTCCTATGCCGCCAAATATGCCAGCGCCTTTTACGGCCCGTTCCGCGATGCGGTGGGTTCCAGCGGCTTGTTAAAAGGTGACAAGAAAAGCTATCAAATGGACCCGGCCAATAGCGACGAAGCGTTGCGCGAAGTCGCGATGGACATTGCCGAGGGCGCGGACAGCGTGATGGTGAAACCCGGCCTGCCCTATCTGGATATCGTCCGCCGCGTACGGGACAATTTCAACGTGCCGGTGTTCGCGTATCAAGTGTCGGGCGAATACGCGATGATTGAGGCGGCGGTCGCGGCGGGAGCTGGTGACCGCGATGCGCTAGTTCTGGAAACGCTGACCGCGTTCAAACGCGCGGGCTGTTCGGGTGTGCTAACCTACCACGCGGCCCATGCGGCGAAGCTGCTGCGTGGCTGAATTCCGCTTAGAGACCGAGCGACTAATCCTGCGCGATTGGCACGAAGCGGACATCGAGCCATTTCACGCCATTTGTTCTGACCCTGTCGTCATGGCAACGCTAGGCCCGTTGATGACGCGCGATCAGGTGGCGGCGACGGTTGCAAGGATGCAGCGATTGCAACGTGATCTTGGCCATTGCTTCTGGGCGATGGAGCGCAAAGAAGATCAACACCTTATCGGCTGGTGCGGGATTATCCGCGGCGATGCTGGCACGCCGGTTGCCGCCAAATTGGAAGCTGGCTGGCGGATGACGCCGTCAGCGTGGGGCAAAGGCTATGTCACCGAAGCGGCCATCGCATCGGTGCAATGGGCATTCGACAATCATCACGACGATGCTGTCTGGGCCATAACCAGCACTGAAAACCGTGCAAGCCGTGCGGTGATGCAGCGGCTAGGGATGGTGCATCTGCCCGAACTTGATTTCGATCATCCCAAGGTCGAGGCAGATAGCCCGTTGTTAAGACATGTTACTTATAGCATTGATCGTTACACTTGGACGCAGCATCGGACTTAGTATGAACCAAAATGTCACCACACAGCGCAGTCGCAGCCTTTTTGTTGTGACCATTTTTACAGGCAGTTTCCTCCTCTTCCTTGTGCAGCCAATGGTGGCGCGCATGGCGTTACCCAAATTGGGCGGAGCGCCTGCTGTTTGGAACAGCGCGATGCTGGTGTATCAGGCGCTGTTGCTGGCCGGCTATGCTTATGCGCACCGATTGACCCGCGAAACCGCGCGCACACAATCGATGGTTCATATCATAATCCTTTTGCTTGCAGCGATTTGGTTGCCCATTAGCCTTGCGACCTTGCAAATTCCGGCGGATGGTTCGCCGATATTCTGGGTGCCGTGGTTGTTAGTAGCCTCTATCGGCCCGCTGTTCTTTGCCGTTGCTGCACAAGCGCCGTTGATGCAGCGCTGGTTCAGCCTCGCGGGCAATACGGGAGAGCCCTATGCGCTTTATGCAGCGTCGAACATCGGCAGCTTTTTGGGGCTCATCACTTACCCGTTGCTCGTTGAACCGTTCATGCCGATTCAGCAGCAAAGCGGGCTTTGGTCAGGCCTATACGCAATACTCGTTGTGCTTGTTCTATCCTGCGCTTTGAGCCTGTATCGCCATCAAAATCATGTCGAGACCGCACCGCGCATCCATTCCGCATCGTTACCAGCGACAGGCTGGCGTAAACGGCTGTATTGGATTGCGTTGTCTGCCGTCCCATCCGGGTTAATGCTGTCCACAACTGCTCATCTTACCACTGATTTGGTAGCCATGCCGTTATTGTGGGTCATTCCGCTGGGTTTATATCTGCTCAGCTTCTCGGTTGCTTTTGCTGATAACCGGCTGCTTTCGCGTGTGTTTACGCGCGTCACGTCCACGGTATTGTTACTGGCCGCAGCAACAGCGTTTGCCTCAGGCGGCGGCAGTGTGATGTCCAGCCTGATGTCGACCATATTGTTGCTGTTTTCAGTCGCAACGACGCTTCATGCTGAAATGTACCGCACCCGGCCGGATGCTGCGCAGCTGACCGAATTTTATCTGATGATGTCAATCGGCGGCGTTGTCGGCGGGCTGTTTTGTGCGATTGCTGCGCCGTTGCTGTTCGATTGGACTTGGGAGCACCCGTTGTTGATATTTGCATCGGCGTTGCTGATCCCGCAAATTCGGCTGTTCAATCTAAGCGGCGGTGACACAAGCGCGGATAGTGGCCGCAACAAAGCGACAATTGCCCTAGGTGTGATTGCACTGGTCGTCGGTATTATCGGCGGTGTGATGGACCCCGCTGGAAATGGCTGGATAAAGCTGGCGATAATGGTGGTCATGATCGTCGTTGGTTTATTCACCATCGGTAACCGCATCGCATATGCTCTGATTGTCGCAGGGATCATGGCGGCGAGCGGCGGTATTTTTAATCTGCAACAAAGCTTTGATAACGTCCGCTGGCGCAGCTATTTCGGGATTTACACCGTCAAGTCAGACGACACCGGCCAATATCGCTGGTTGACGCACGGAACTACTTTGCATGGTATGCAAAGCCTGACCCAACCGAAACTGCCCATCAGCTATTACGGCGCCGGATCAGGCGTGGGGCTAGCCTTTGCAAAAGCAGAGGCTTTGTATGGCTCGAACGCGGCCGTCGGCGTGGTTGGTCTAGGTTCGGGAACACTCGCTTGCTATGCAAAGCCTGGACAGAAATGGGATTTCTTTGAAATCGACCCGCTGATGGTCGAGATTGCAAAAGACAAAAAGATTTTTTCGTATCTTGATCGCTGCACTCCCGATGCCGCAATTCACATTGGCGATGCGCGATTAACAGTCGCGGATCGCCCGAAAGCTAGCCTTGATATGCTCGCCATTGATGCGTTTTCGTCGGATTCGATCCCGCTACATCTTTTGACCAAAGAAGCATTCGATGTGTATCGGCGCGTGTTAAAGCCTAATGGCATATTGGTCGTCCACATCTCTAACCGGCATATCGACCTAAAGCCGGTGTTGGCGGCAGAGGCAAAAGCGGGCGGCTGGTCGCTTGCTTTACGCAAAGATGGCCCGCCTGAAAAAGACCTTAATCGCGGCATTCGTGCGTCCGTTTGGGTTGCGTTGAGCATGGATGGCAAGATGCTGGCGAAGCTAACAGGGCCTTTGGCTCAAACCAATGGCGCCTATTATGACCCGACATTGTGGGTGAAAATGCCGGCTTCTGGCGACACGCGGCAGTGGAGCGATGATTACGCATCGGTGCTGCCGCATCTTTTGATGTGGGATACCGTAAAATGAAGCGCCGGCCGGATGTCTCGATTATCTCCATCCACGGCAAAACGCCGCACATACATGACAGCGCATTTATCGCCCCGGGTTGCCGGATCATTGGCGATGTAACCATCGGGCCGGACGCCAGCATCTGGTATAATTGCGTGCTGCGCGCCGATGTCAGCCGCATCGTCATCGGCGCACGCACCAACATTCAGGATGGCAGCGTCGTTCACTGTGACGGCGCAGTTCCCAACGTCCGCGTAGAATGTCCTACGATTATCGGTGACGATGTGCTGATTGGCCATATGGCGATGATCCACGGCTGCACGATTAAAGATCGCGGCTTTATCGGCCTTGGCGCGATTATCATGAACGGCTGTGTGGTGGACGAAGACGGTATGCTAGGCGCGGGCGCGCTGTTGCCCGAAGGCAAGCACATTGGCCCCAAAGAACTATGGGTCGGGCGTCCGGCCAAGCTGCTGCGCGAACTGCCCGAAGCGGCGCTGGTTGGGATGCGCATGGGCGTCGCCCATTATGTCGAAAATGGCAAAGCCCATATGGCTGCCCTCGACACTCGCTAAAGCAAAAACGGCCATACTGCCCATGTGCCAAGTGCTGTGCTGCCAATCAGCAACGCACCCGCCAACAGCCGTCCTCCATGCAGACGTGACCACAGCAAGAAACCGGTCAACGCCATCGCGATCAGCGCGCCTGCAATGCTGTCCATGAACAATATCCAGGCAATACCGACGCCGCTGCCTTTATGCATATTTTTCATAAAACCGAGGATGTTCTGACTGGTTTGCTTCACTGCAACACTGCCTGATCCTTTGACATGCTCGACTGTAATGCGACCATTGGGATGATTGAAATTCAGCTGCCATTTCTGCGCCTCTGGGCGTTCTTTACCAAGGAAGGTTTTGGCGTCAGGCTTACCCCTGCCGCCTTCACCCTTGCCGTCTTTACCACGCGGCGGACGGGCTTCGCTTTGCAGGTTAAACTCTTTTTTGGCCCAAGAGCCTAGCGCCTTTTCGTCAGCAATCGACCCAACCGGAACAGCGATGTTCATCGCGCTCACCTCAATCGGCTCGCCCGTTTCGATTTTCATCACATCGCGGTGGTTCAATAACACACCGCTGATACCGAGCATTAGGAACAGCACTGCGCCCCAAAATCCGGTCCACGCATGGATGCGTTTTAACCAACGCACTGCCCGCCCGCGTTGCCATTTGGATGGAAAGAACAACAACCCAGATTGGCTGAGGGAGAAGACGCTCATTTTGTACTCGCTTGCGGTCAGGTATCGAGGAGGTGCACTAGAATTTGCCGTTTAGGCTTACTTTGAACGCTGTGGGTGACCCAGGCGTGATGTTATTGTTGCTGTGCGCGTAGAGAAAATACCGCGTGCCCAGAACATTTTCGACGTTCAACTGCACGCCAACAGCGTCGCTGATATTGTAATACAACGCCGCATCGACGCGGGTATAGCTTGGCAGTGCAACAAAGTTATCAGTCGCGGCAAAACGTTTTCCTGCATAAATAATACCAACTGCACCGCCAATTTGCGGGGTGGGGTCGAAACGCGTCCACAACGATGCGCTATGTTTTGGCATATTGGGCAGCTGATTTCCGGCGCGCACTGTGCCTGAGACATTGTCGAGAAACTTGCCATCGGAATAGGTGTACGCACCGACAAGGCTTATTTCTTTGCTGATACTGCCTGCTGCACTCAGTTCGACACCCCGTGTACGTTGACGGCCAACCGGCACTGTTGGCGATGATGCATTGTTCGGGTCGCTCAATGCCAAAACATTGTCGCGATCAAGCTGGAACACCGCGGCTTGAACGTTGAATGTCGGCAGAATATCCCACTTCGCGCCCAATTCGTAGTTCTGGTATTTTTCAGGCGCCAAATTCTGGTTGGTAATCGACAGGCTGGTAAATTGATCGCCGCCGCGCGGTAAATATGTCCGCGAATAGCCAAGGTAAATCGACGCGTTCGTTGCTGGCTTTAGGATTAAGCCTGCGCGCGGTGAAAACAGCGTATCGGTCACATCAAAAATGCGTTGCTGATTTAGAGGAAAACCAACCGTGCGCCGATCGGTCACTTTTGTATTTACGCTTTCATAGCGGCCACCAATGACCAGCTGGACAGCGGGCGAAAACTCGATCTGATCCTGAATATAGCCCGCAGCAACATTGGTGACACCCGCATTATCGCCACTGGTGGCCACCTGAATCCAGCTCAGTGCCGCGTCAAAATTCGATAAGGCAATAGGGACAGTAAGCGTTGAGGCATTGCCGGGAAAGCGTCCCTCTTGGCGGATGTTTTCACTTTTTTGTTGTGCAAATTCTGCCCCGATCAACAGCGTGTGTTTGATCCCGCCGGTGTTGAATTCGGCGTTAAAGTCTGTCTGGTTGATCAGGTTTTTTCGTTTCGTAAACACCCGATAGGCCGAAATTGAGACCGTGGTTTCAGTCGCATTGACCGCACCTGGGTAGATATTTTGGTAGAATTTGTCATAATCCGCATAGCGCGTGCGGTTGCGGATGCTCACTTTGTCGCTGAACTTATGCTCTACAAAAAACGTCGCGGCATCAGTGTTTGTTCCCGTTGGGCTATTGACGGGATCACCAAAAAACTGACCACGCGGGGTGCGCAGCGGGCCAACCACTGCGCCATTTACGCCAGCGCCAAAGCGGGCGGGAACACCGCGATCTGCGATACGGTCATCTTGGAAATGTTCGTAGCCCAGCTGAACGATAGTATCAGCACCCAGTTTGAATGCAGCGGTAGGATTAATCCCCCAACGATTGAAATTCACGCCATCGCGATAGCTGTCGCCATCTTGATAGACGCCGGCAACGCGGACTGCGACCACATCGCCCAGCGGCGCGCCTAGATCGAATTGGCCCCGGACAAAGTTGTGACTGCCGCCCTCGATCCGAAAATTACGGGTTAATTCGCCATCAGCAACTTTGGTGACGCGATTAACAAGGCCACCGATCCCGCCGCGACCGAAAATCATGGCATTGGGGCCCTTAAAAATTTCTAGGCGTTCGATGTTGTACAAATCGCGATAGGTCTGCACATCGTCGCGCGTTCCATCGACAAAGAAATCGCCGGTCGTCGAGTTTCCGCGAAAGACGAGAGTTTCGCGATTGCCTTCACCTTGTGCCGAAAATACGCCGGGAACGTAACGGATCGCTTCACCAATATTGTTAGACGCTTGGTCCTCAATTTGTTTCGCGGACACTACATTTACGGCTTGCGGTGTGTCCAACAACGGCGTGTCGGTGCGCGTCCCTGTGCGGCTGTCCGATACTTTGTAACCGCTGTCGTCTTCACTTTTTCCATTGACGATAATTGCGGGACGTGATCCCTCGCCCGCATCTGCTTCGACTGCGACGTCTTCGGCATGCGCAGTAACGGGCACCGCCATGACCATCGCCGCAGCCAGCGAAATGAGCGCCGTATTTGCGGAATTTTTGGGCGTTTTGTGACTGACGTTGCGCATGATGAAATAATGACCTTAGCAATGGGAGAAGCGTGTTAGATTTTGGTTCCGAAAAAGTCTCTATTGCGACTCATTCTCATAATCAATTGCAAAAAGCACAAGTTAGTAAAATTATTTTGCACCGCGCGTGTCTCGACATTACCCCGCTCGCAGGAGAACAGGCATGAAAGCAACCATCTGGCATAACCCCGATTGCGGAACATCACGCAAGACGCTGGCGATCCTGCAGGAAACGCCGGGTGTCGATGTTATCATTGTCGAATATAAAAAGGTTCCGTTTAATCGGGCAAAGCTGGTGCAGCTGTTCCGTGATGCCGGTTTCAGCGCGCGCGAGGCTTTGCGCACACGCGGATCGCGCGCCGAAGAGCTGGGCCTGATTGATTGTGCCGATAGCGAGCGTATTTTCGCTGAAATGGTTAGAGATGCCATGCTGGTCGAGCGACCGTTTGTCGAAACCGAAAAAGGTGTGCGTTTATGCCGCCCACAGGATATAGTTTTCGAAATTCTATAATTTCAGCAGGGCGGGAACAGGCAATGGGTAAATTTCTAAAATGGACGGGGCTGGTAGTATTGGCCTTAATTGTCGCACTCTTTGCATGGGGCTATGCAGGCGACATTCCGGTCCGTGAACTGCGCGCCAAATATGCAAACGCCGAATCCGAATTTGTTGATCTGGGCGATGGCATGGCTGTCCATCTGCGCGATGAAGGCCCAAAAGACGCACCTGCAATCATCTTGCTCCACGGATCGAATGCTTCGCTGCACACATGGCAGCAATGGGTGGACCGTTTGGGCAAAGACTATCGCATCATTCGCTATGACCAGCCCGGCCACGGCCTCACCGGCCCACAGCCTAAGGATGATTATAGCGCGAAAGCCTTTGTCGATGTGGTGGACCGCATTGCCAAGAACCGGGGCTTGGTTAAATTCTATCTTGGCGGCAACAGCATGGGCGGCTGGGTCAGCCACGAATATGCCAAAGCGCATCCTGAAAAGTTGCTCGGCATCATTCTGGTTGATGCAGCCGGCGCGCCAGATGCAAAGCCCAAAAGCCTGCCGATTGGTTTCCGCATTGCGCGACTGCCGGTATTAAACAAGCTCGCGCAAGTCATCACCCCGCGCAGTGTGATCGAAACGTCGCTGAAGCAAACTGTCAGCAATCAAGCTGTCGTCACCGACGCCGAGATTGACGAGTATTGGGAGCTATTACGCTATCCGGGGAACCGCGAAGCCACTGGCAAACGCTTTGCGCAATATGGCACCCGCCTTACCGTGACACCGATTTCTGAGACCACACACAAAGTCCCCGCCCTGATCCTATGGGGTGATGACGACAGTCTGATCCCGGTCAGTTCAGCGAAATGGTTTCAAGCGCAATATACCGATAACGTCACACACATCTATCCGCGCATCGGTCATTTGCCGATGGAAGAAGCAGCGGATGCCACGGCCAAGGATGTATCTGACTGGCTGAAACGGCCCGCAACGGCGGTGAAGCCATAAGGTTAAGCGACGTTGCGCTGATGCCCGTTAAACAGCGCAATACTATCGGCAAAGACCATTGGACGACCGAAATAATAGCCCTGAATTTTGGTGCAGCCCATTTGCTGAATCATTAGCATTTCGGCCTCGGTTTCAACGCCCTCAGCCGTGGTTGTAATGTCGAGCGCATCGGAAAGCGCAACAACAGCGCGGATGATCGCGATGCTTTCAGCTTTCGCCTTTGCAGCCCCTTGCACAAAGCTGCGGTCGACTTTGATTGTATCAAAACGGATGTTGCGCAGATATCCCAGCGACGAATAGCCAGTGCCAAAATCGTCGAGTGACAATTTAATGCCCATTTTGCGCAGCCGATCGAGGATCTGCACCGTATGGCCACCATCGCGCAAGAAGATACTCTCAGTCACTTCAAGCTCCAGCCGCCAGGCGGGCAAGCCGCTGTCGTGCAAAGCCGACACAACCATATCCATGAAATTAGGGCTTGTTAGCTGGTCGACCGAGATGTTGACCGCAACTTTGGTCGTATCGGGCCAGCTCATCGCGTCTTTGCATGCCTGACGCAGAACCCATGTGCCGATAGGAACAATGAGCCGCGCATCCTCTGCAACAGGGATGAATTTTACCGGTGAGACATTGCCGAATTTCGGGTTGTTCCAACGCAGTAATGCTTCAAATCCGGTAATCTCGTTATCACCCCCCGCCACGACAACAGGCTGATATTCAAGGTGCAGCTGGTTGCGTTCC
>JANMGR010000161.1:0-24942 GCA_031374785.1 Sphingomonadales bacterium
GCCGAGAAAGATAAACTGAAACAGGCTGGTCAGCGAACTGCCCACCCCTGCACCAAACAGCCCCCAAGCAGGCAATCCATAATGGCCAAAGATCAGCCCGTAGTTGATGAACGCATTGACGATCACAGCCGCAAAACCGGCAATCATCGTCCAGCGCGGCATTTCCAGCGCCGCCATAAAGCCGCGGATCGCCACAACGCCAAGCGCAGGCCAGATTTGCCACATCAAGGCGCGGATGAACAGGCCAGCATCGGCGGCAAGACGCGGCGGTTGCCCCGCATATTCGAGCAGCGCGCCCATCTGCCAAAGGATCGCCCAGATCGGCACGCAAATCGCGGTAGCCGCCCATAAAGTCTGCCGGAATGTCCGCCGCACATCGCGCACCGAATGGGCTTTGCGGCCCAGTTCCGCCGCCATTAACGGCGAACCGGCAACAACAATGCCGATGCCGATCAACAGCATTGCAATGACAATGCCCGACCCCAAAGCCGACGCCGCCAGCGCATCGGGGCCAAGACGCGCGAGCAGGAACACGTCGGTCGCGTTGATCAACACCATCGTGATATTCGTCAGGATCAACGGCCAAGCCAGCGCCAAAGTGGCACGAAACTCATCACGCCAAGGGGAGGCTACAGCAGAAGTTGCAGGAGAAGTTACAGCAGTATTCATCGCAAATCGGCTTGCGTTATTGGCCGCATAAGAGCAACTGCAACTTTCAAAATTCGCATCAGGTCGCAAGCCATTGAATTCGCCAAAACGCATACAGGAAAACCTGACCGCCGCCGCCGAGCGCCGCATCCTCAACTGGATCTGCGCGCGCCTGCCACTGTGGTGGACGCCCGACCGGTTGACAGCGGTTGGCTTTTCCGGCGCGGTTTTGGTCGCTATTGGCTATATGCTAAGCAACTGGAGCGCCAACTGGCTGTGGCTTTCGGTCGCAGGCTATTGCTTTAATTGGTTCGGCGATTCCCTCGACGGCAGCGTTGCCCGCTATCGCAAAATCGAACGGCCAAATTACGGCTATTTCATCGACCACAGCCTTGATTCATTCTCCAACGGTTTGCTGATAATAGGCTTGGGATTAAGCCCCTATGCACGGATGGATACGGCGTTGTTCGGGCTGGTCGGATATTTGCTATTGTCGATCCACACGTTCATCTCGGCAAAAGTCGTCGGCGTTATGAACCTGACCTATCTAGGCGGTGGCCCCACCGAAGTGCGGATTATGCTAATCGTGCTGACAATCTGCATGTATGCGTTCGGGCCAGAGGCTTGGATACATTGGCCGTTTGCCGGACAGCTGTTTTCACCGTTCGATGTGTTTGCAGTGGTGATGGGCTTTATCCTGTCAGGAATTTTCGTGTTCCACACAGTCCGCACAGGCGCAGATTTGTTTCGCAAGGGTGGGTGAACGTTGAAGTAATTCGACGAATTGCTGTCCCGATTTACTCATTTTTCATTCATGGCGTGGCAAGACACAGGCATGACTGTCATGCCCAACCCCCGTACTTTCGGTCGAGCAATCAACCGCAGGCAAAGCGACGACTTCGCCTTATTGCGAAGCCATTATGTTGACAACTTTTCCAAGGCAGAATTGCGGCTCTCGCAGCTTTGCGTAAAACTGGGTTTGGACAAGCTTGACAATGCAAGCACAGGCCAAAAGTTAAAGTGTCTTCAAAATCTGAAGCCGAGCTCTCAGCTGTCGCGAGCGTTAGCAACGAAAATTGCGAGACTATGCGCGTCATGGGGAAGGCAGGTCGAGATTCGTAACGGCATTGTGCATGCCACGATGACGGTAGGCACAAAAGCGAGTATAGATGTCGCATTTTTTCAAAAGACCAGCGATGCCGTCGCCGAACATCCAGCCTATTTCGTGCTGAGCGCCGATGACTTCAAATCCGCGATAGCAACCGTATTAGACCTCAACAGCAGCCTAACGGAATTGCTGACTGAACCGCCTTCGCAACCCCAACCAAAGCAGAATCTAAAAGCCAGTGCTTAATCACATAGCCCGCCGCGATATCAGCGGGCCAAGCTTGACCGCCAACTCAAAAACCCAATCAATACCCGCACCAAGCGGGCGCTTTATCATAATCATTGCAGAGTTTCCGGTCCATCGCATCCAGATAAAATGGTCCGCGATTAACGCTGGACCATTTGGTGACTGGCTTGGGTAATTCTTCGCCGTCAGCAAGTTCTGGTTCTGGACCGATATCGGCAACATTATCCATCTGCTTCTTTCGCCCCGTGAGAAAATTCACGCTGGTTCGGCTGCCCAGGCCGCTGGCGCGGTGAAAGCTCCAACCCTCTTGGCCAATCAGGCGCAAGCGTGCTTTTTCGAGGCGAAACTTGCTGGTGTCTTGATTGACGTACCAGCTGCCGCAGCTATACCAATAGTTCAGGCTGATAGAAACGATACGCTTTTTGATTTCTATGCCCGGCCCCTCCATCAACGGGTCGGCAAGACATGAGTTTTCGGCGTCCCCTTCGCTTGGCAGAAAGCCGTCATTCCGAATTGCAACCACATGGCTGCTGCCCTGCTCGGTAAGAAAAAGGATCGCGCGCGGGTTGGTGTTGAGTTGGCTGGCGCCAAGGCGTTCGTTGCTGACTATTTTTGCAGGGTCGGTTTCTTCAATCACCAGCACGGCATCGTTAGTCTTTGGACCAAAGATACTGCCATCTACAGCGAGCAGAACGCGCCATCCCTTAGGCGCAAAGCCGCCCCATTTGTCCTGAAGAGCCTGCCTATCCGCTTCAGTCGTTTCAACAGCACCCGGCCCCTGCGCCGCCGCGATAGGGAAGGAGTAAAAAGCGAGAGCGATCAGAGCCAGCAGTTTGTGCAACATCCACAAACTATGCGGTTAATCCACCGCCTTCGCAACCCCAACCATCGCAGGGCGCAAAAGCCGGTCTTTGATCATATAGCCCGCTTGCATTTCGGCAATGATTGTCCCCGGCGCAGCGTCGGCAGACGGAATTTCCACCATCGCCTGATGCTGGTTTGGATCAAGCGGCATACCCATTGCCGCGATGCGGGTGATGCCGTGTTTGGCGAACGTGCTTTCCAGCTCGCGGCCAGTGGCGTCTAATCCGACGACCAGTCCCTTAAACTTCTCATCCTCGCGCAATTCTGTAGGAATCGCATCCAAAGCGCGTGACAGATTGTCTGACACTGACAAGATATCGCGAGCAAAATTGGTTGCGGCGTAACTTCGCGCATCAACTGCCTCTTTTTCCATCCGGCGGCGCACATTCTGCACCTCCGCCTGCGCATACAATATATCCTGCCGCGCCGATTCCAGTTCCGCCGCCAGCTTATTCAGCTCTGCCGCCGCACTGTCCGCTGCGTCATCGGCGATCAAATGTTCGGGCACGCCGTCCAGTTCTTGCTCGATTGCGGCGTCGTTTTTATCTTGGTCGTTCATAATGGCCCCGAATGTCTGTGCTGCACGCGCATATAGGCGCTGTTCGTTTTTCATCAAGCTAGGTGAGCCATTTGTCACATTCAAATTTCAACGCAAAGACCGCAAAGATTTCGAAGATGTCAGTGTTCCGCCTGTCGGTAGTTATTCGCGATACGCTTTATACCTTCTTTGAGCGTTATGCCGCCAAAGTTTATCAACAGCCCAAGTGGCAGCTTCATCAAACGCAAATACGTAAGGGTTTGCCTAGCGTGGATCGGCGCAAGCCGATCAATCGCTTTAATTTCGACCACAAGCCTGTTCTCAACGAGCATGTCCAAACGAAAAGCCTCGCGAAAATCTAACCCATCGATTTCTGCACTGACCGGCATTTGCCGGTCAACATTCAATCCTTGCTGACTAAGGCGATTGGCAAGCAGCTGTTCGTAAACGCTTTCGAGTAGGCCAGGGCCAACATCGTTGTGAACGGAGAATGCCGTATCAAGAACGCGACGGGCCACTTCTTCAAGGTCGATCACACACTGCCCTCTTCATAATCTTTGCGTTCTTTGCGTTTCAAATTCTATTTCATCAGCCGCGAAAGCGCCTGTGCTGTAAAATCAACCATTGGCACAATGCGCGCATAGTTTAGCCGTGTCGGGCCAATAACGCCGACGACGCCAACAATCTTGCCGCCCGCCTCTCGGTAAGGCGCGGCTATCACAGACGAGCCCGACAGCGAGAACAGGTTGTTTTCCGCACCGATGAAAATCCGCGTCGCTTGCGCCTCGCGCGCATTGTCGATCAGCCGCGCGATTTCCTCGGTATTTTCCAACTCGTCGAGCAATTGCCGCACGCGTTCCAGATCGTCCGCCGCTGCATCATCCAACAAATGCGATTGCCCGCGCACGATCAATACCGGCCGGTCATTTGCATCGAGCGACCACAGAGCCAGACCCTTGCGGACCAGCTGAGCGCTGACCTTATCAAGCTCCGCCTTTTGCCCGCGTATCTCGGCATCAATCCGCGCCAAAGCCTCTGACAAAGTCAGCCCCGAAAGTGTCGCGCTAATATAATTGCTCGCCTCAACCAGCGCACTGTCGCTTACCGACGGCGCAATTTCGACCAGCCGGTTCTCCACCGAGCCATCGGCGCCGACCATAATCGCCAGCGCCTGCACCTGTGACAAGCGGGCAAAGCTGAACTGTTTCAGCACTGCTTCACGCTTTGCCACCATCACCACGCCTGCACAGGCAGACAGCCCCGACAAAGCCGAAGTAGCCGCCGCAAGCGCATCCTCAATCGGGCCGCTGCCCTCCAGTTGCGATTCGATAGCGCGGCGTTCTTCGGCGGTCGGTTCCGCCGCTTGCATCATGCCATCAACGAACAGCCGCAGCCCTTGGTCGGTCGGCATCCGCCCCGCGCTGGTGTGCCGCGACGCGAGCAGCCCCGCTTCCTCCAAATCCTGCATCACATTGCGGATCGAGGCAGGCGAAAGGTTCAGCCCGCCAATTTTCGACAGCGTCCGCGAACCAACGGGCGCGCCCGATTCCAGATAGCTTTCGACCACGACCTTAAAAATCGATCGCGTGCGGTCATTCAGTTCGGTGATGGGTGTGTTCACAATGCTGACTGTTAGCGGAGAGTCCTTGCAAAGCAAGTGCATGTGGCTATGGCGGCGGCTCCCATTTTCAGGAGTTATTTTATGCGTCCTTCAGGTCGTGCGCAAGACGAAATGCGCGCTATTTCCATCGAAACCGGTTTCACCAAACATGCTGAGGGATCGTGCCTGATCAGTTTTGGCGATACCCGCGTGCTGGTGACCGCCAGTGTCGAAGACCGGCTGCCGCCTTGGTTGCGCGGTAAAGGCGAAGGCTGGGTGACGGCGGAATACTCTATGCTGCCCCGCGCCACGCACACGCGTGGCAACCGTGAAGCCGCCAAAGGCAAGCAATCGGGCCGCACGCAAGAAATTCAGCGGTTAATCGGGCGGTCGTTGCGCGCGGTAGTCGATATGAAAAAGCTCGGCGAGCATCAGATCACGCTTGATTGCGATGTCTTGCAAGCCGATGGCGGCACGCGGACGGCGGCGATTTCGGGCGCATGGGTTGCGTTGCGGCTGGCAGTCAACAAGTTGATGGCCGAGGGTAAAGTCAAGGAAGACCCGATCATGGGTCGCGTTGCAGCGGTCAGTTGCGGCATTTGCGATGGCACGCCAGTGCTTGATTTGGATTACATCGAAGACAGCAGCGCCGATGCCGATGCCAATTTTGTCTTGATCGAGGGCGGGCAGATTGCCGAAGTTCAGGCAACCGCTGAGGGCGCGACCTATGACGAGGAAGCGTTGCTGCGCTTGCTTCGCCTGTCGCGCATGGGTTGCGACCGGATTTTTGCAGCACAGGCAGATGTGGTGAAGTAACAGTAAATAACCGTTAGTGCTGAGCCTGTCGAAGCACGTTTTGCCGAGAAGCGCCCTTCGACAGGCTCAGGGCTACGGTGAAAGGGAATTATGACTCACCGCAAACTCCTCCCTGGCAAACTTGTCATTGCCAGCCATAACGCAGGCAAAGTGCGCGAAATTCGGGCTTTGCTGGAACCGTTTGGCATTGAGCCGGTGTCCGCAGGCGATCTTGGCCTGCCCGAGCCAGAGGAGACGGGAACGACGTTTGCCGAAAACGCGCTGTTAAAGGCGCATGCCTCGGCGCAAGTGTCGGGCCTGCCCGCGCTTGCCGATGATAGCGGGTTGTGCGTGTCAGCCTTGGGCGGGGCACCGGGGGTCTACACCGCCGACTGGGCGGAGCGGCAATCCTATGAAGGTGGCCCGGGGCGCGATTGGTATATGGCGATGGGCAAAGTCGAGGGCAAACTTGCCGAGCTTGGCCCCGATGTTGATCGCAGCGGATATTTTGTCTGCACATTGGCGCTGGCTTGGCCCGATGGCCATTCAGAAGTATTCGAAGGCCGAGTGCAAGGCACGCTGACTTGGCCCCCGCGCGGGACATTAGGCTTTGGCTATGATCCGGTGTTTGTGCCGCTAGGGCGCTCACAGAGTTTTGCCGAGTTGGACCCTGCCGAAAAGCACGCGATGAGCCATAGGGCCGATGCTTTTGCGAAGTTGGTGAATGCAGTGTTTTAACTCCATTCGTTTCACGCAAAGATCGCAAAGATTTTTAAGAGGGCATTTTATTGCGGCGGAACACCGTTGACTCTAATGGCAATGTTCTGGCGCTTCGCGCGATTAAGCTCATGACCTCTTAGAAATCTTTGCGTGCTTTGCGTTAAATGTCTTGAAGACGGAGATATATCATTCGCGGCAATGACGAAGCGTTATAGAGGCATATCATGCACCAACCCCTCGCCCTTTACATCCACTGGCCATTTTGCGTTTCCAAATGCCCCTATTGCGATTTTAACAGCCATGTTCGGGACAGAGTGGACCAAGCCGTATGGCTGGATGCGCTGCTCGCCGACATGGCACATGAGGCGGCACTGACCGCAGGCCGACCACTTGGCTCAATCTTTTTTGGTGGTGGTACGCCCTCACTGATGCCCCCCGCGACCGCCGCAGCTTTAATCACCGCAGCAGAACGCCATTGGGGCTTTGCGTCCGATATCGAAATCACATTGGAGGCCAACCCATCGTCGGTGGAGGCGGCAAAATTTGCCGATCTTGCGGCGGCGGGGGTTAATCGTGTGTCCTTAGGGTTACAGGCGCTGGATGACGCGACACTCGCATTCCTAGGCCGCGCCCACAAAGTTGATGAAAGCCTGTCCGCGTTGGACACCGCACAACAGCTTTTCCAGCGCGTCAGCATCGACCTGATCTATGCCCGTCCCGGTCAAACGCAGGTGCAATGGGAGGCAGAGCTAGCCCGCGCCATTGGTTTTGGCACCACGCATATGTCGCTGTATCAGCTGACCATCGAACCCGGCACCCGCTTTGCCACCGATGTTGCTAAGCGCCAATGGGTGCCGCTGGATGATGACAGCGCAGCAGACCTATATGCCGCCACACAGGCACAAATGGGCGGGGCAGGACTTCCCGCCTATGAAATCAGCAACCACGCCGCCGCCGGCCAAGAAAGCCGCCACAATTTGGCTTATTGGCGGTATCAGGATTATGTCGGCATCGGCCCCGGCGCGCATGGACGGCGCGGCGGCATGGCGACAACGCGGCACAAAAAGCCGGAGAATTTTTTGAACACGGTTGCGCGGCATGGTTCTGGCCTGCAAATTGAGGATGTTTTGGACACGCCGACACAAGCGATGGAAGCGTTGCTGATGGGTGTGCGCGTGCGCGAGGGTGTGGATATCTCTGCACTCAGCGACCGTTTTGCAATCGACTCCGCCGATATGATCGATTTTGCGGCTGTGGATAAATTGAGCGCGCTTGGGTTTATCAACAGGGTAGGCGAGCGGATTTCGGTGACGCTCGATGGCTTTCCCTTGCTCGATGCGATTTTGCCACAGATAGTGACGTTAGATACAAACGAAACACTCTCGTCACCCCGTGCTTGACACGGGGTTAGGCTTAGAAGCACGGCACTGAAAGCCAAGCCCCGCATCAAGTGCGGGGCGACGGTTTTGTTTAGTTGTGGAACGGGGTAACCGAGACGGATGTCTTTGATCGCCGAATACAGCATCTACCTCACCAACAACCGTCGCCAGTCGGTGCACAGCGTCCGTGCCTATGTGGCGACGGCGGAGCGGCTGACTGCTTTTTTGACCGAGCATTTGGGCGGCGTAGCTGACCGACCGGCTTTGTCAAAACTCACCGCAGCTGATCTGCGCGCATTTTTGGCTTACCGCCGCACCGACGGCCTAACCAACCGCTCAACCGCCCGCGAACTATCGGCCATCCGCAATTTCTTGCGCTTTGCTTTGGGCGAGGACGCCGCAATCCCGCTGCTGAAAGGTCCGCGTGTTCCGCGCAGCCTGCCGCGCCCGATCGACCCCGAAGCAGTGCTGGCCCTTGCAGGCGACGCCGCCGATAGCGCCCGAGATAGCTGGGTCGGCGCACGCGACTGGGCGGTGCTGTTGCTGCTCTATGGTTGCGGCCTCCGCGTCAGCGAAGCGACCGGCCTCACCGGAGACGTCCTGCCGCTGGGCGAGACGTTGCGCGTAACGGGAAAGCGCAACAAGATGCGGCAAGTGCCGTTGCTGGCGAATGTGCGCGAAGCGATAGAAGGCTATCTCGACCTATGCCCCTTCCCGCCAGCCAAAGGCGAGCCCCTATTTCGCGGCAGCCGTGGCGGGGCATTATCGCCCGCGCTGATCCGCCGCGCTGTGCAGGGGGCGCGCAAGCGATTGGGCCTGCCCGAAAAGACCACGCCGCACGCATTACGACACAGTTTCGCCACGCATTTGCTGGCGGGCGGGGCGGATTTGCGATCTCTGCAAGAATTGCTCGGTCATGCCAGCCTATCGTCAACGCAGGTCTATACGGCCGTCGATACCGCTATGCTGCTGGATGAATATCTGAATGCGCATCCACGGGCTTAAACCACAGCGACAATCAATTAAACCGTCAGCCCTGAGCCTGTCGAAGGGCGCCTTCAAGGGCAACGCTAACCTAAAAACGCCGTTCGACGGGCTCAGGGCTACGGTAACAAGACGTCATCGGCCGCCTTCGGCTTCCAACGCCACAGCCGCCAGAAATATCCCAACACGATTAGCCCAATAATCGCCGTCGAAAGCGGCCCTATGATCTTTTCAACATCCTGAAATTGCGATCCGAGGAAATACCCCGCACCTGCCAAGGCCGCGCTCCAGCCCGCCGTGCCGAGGGTCGAGAACACAAGGAACCGCCGGTGCGACATGCCGAACAGTCCGGCGGGGACGGAGATTAGCGAGCGAAATGTCGGCAGCATCCGTGCCACCAGCACAATGACCGATCCATGTTTGCGGAACAACGCCTCGCCGCGTTCAACCTCTTGCCAATCCATCGTCAGCCAGCGGCCATATTTGTCAACAATCCGCCGAAGCCTCGCCTCACCAAACTTAATCGCCAGCCAGAACCACAGCCAATTGCCCAGCATCGCGCCCGCCGTGCCGCTGGCGACCACGCCTGCGAAATTCATATTGCCCCGCGCTGCAGACACGCCCGCGACGGTCATAATGACTTCTGACGGGATTGGCGGAAACACCGTTTCGAGCAGCATCAGGAACGCGACGCCCCAATAATGGGTCGCATCGACCAAATGGATTATCCAGTCATCCATTTGGAACTAGGCAGCCAGCCGCCGGTCAATAGCATCCCAAATCTTGCCCGGCGTATCGGTTCCGTTGAACCGGTCGATGGCGACAATCCCCGTGGGCGAGGTCACGTTAATCTCGGTCAACCACTGCCCGCCGATCACGTCTATACCGACAAAAATCAGACCAAGCTCTTTCAAACGCGGACCCATCGCCGCGCAGATTTCAAGCTCCCGCGCCGTCAACTCGGTTGCCTCGGCACTGCCGCCTACAGCGAGGTTCGACCGAAACTCGCCTTCGCCAGGGCGGCGGTTGATGGCGCCGGTGACTTCGCCGTCAATCATCACAATCCGCTTATCGCCTTTGGCCACATCGGGAAGGAAGGGCTGCACCATATGCGGCTCGGGCCAGGTCTGGTTAAACACCTCCAGCAACGCACCCAGATTGTCACCCTCCGCTGGCACGCGGAAAATCGCTTTGCCGCCATTGCCGTGCAGCGGTTTGATAACGACCGCGCCGTGCTCGCGTTGAAATGCGCGGATTTCGTCTTGGCTGCGTGTAATCAGCGTCGGTGGCATAAAGCGGCGGTAATCGAGCACCATGACTTTTTCCGGCGCATTGCGCACGCTGACGGGGTTGTTCACCACCAAAGTCTCATGCTCGATCCGTTCGAGCAGATGCGTCGCGGTGATATAGCCAACATGAAATGGCGGGTCTTGGCGCATCAGCACAACGTCAATGTCGGACCCCAGATCAATCCGTTTCGCCTCTCCAAAGCGGTAATGCGCCCCAGCCACGCGCTGTAGATCATGGACGGGATGCGCAAAAGCGGTCAGCCGGTCATTGGCGTCCAGATTGAGCGTGCCAACATCATAATGCCAGATATCATAGCCACGCGCCTGCGCCGACAGCATCAACGCAAAGCTACTGTCGCCATTGATGTTGACGCCGTCCATCGGGTCCATTTGCACTGCAACACGCATGTCTATTCCCACTCCACTTTCGCGATCACGGCCAAGGACTGTCCCATTAGGGACAGTCCCTATTGGGACACTCCTTGTTTAGCCGTGCCAGACATTCACCAAATGGTGCGGCAAATGCCAAGGCGCAACCAATATCACATCGATCCGCACATTTTCCGCACCCTTTGCATAGCGCGGATAGAGCAAGTCCGCCGCCGCAGCGACACGGCGCAGGCGCGGATGGTCAATCGCGAGCGAGAGATCGGTGTCTTTTTTTCGGGTTTTCACCTCGATAAACGCCAAAGTTTTACCGCGCCGCGCTATCAAATCCACCTCGCCGCGCGGCGTTTTGACGCGTTCGCCAACGATGTGCCAGCCCTGAAAGCGGAGCCACCAAGCCGCGATAGTCTCCCCGCGCCGCCCGCGTTTTTCGGCGTTTTCGCGGCGGGTTTTCAAATGCAACCCTCACAAAAAACCGTTAATGCTGAGCCTGTCGAAGCACGGGTGAAGGTATTGCGCCACGCTGAGGGACGTCCTTCGACAGGCTCAGGACTAACGGTAATGACAGAGCGGCAGCTTTCCAGTTCAGCCACGTTTAATTTCCGTGGCCCGCGCATAGACCTCACTGCGGTCCAGCCTGAACCGCTTGGCGATTTGTCCTGCCGCTCTCGACACCGGCAATGTTTCCAGCGCCTCACGCAAAGCTGCATCGACATCGCCAACCTCAGCGGGCTTATCCGCTGGCGGACCTATGATGACGACGATCTCGCCTTTGGGTTCCTCATCGGCATAGCGCGCTGCAAGCTCGTCAAGCCTGCCGCACACCACTTCTTCGTACCGCTTAGTCATCTCGCGCGCCACCGCAGCATCACGATTTCCCAGCACATCGGCCATCGCCGCAAGCGAAGCGCCCAATCGCGGCCCGCTTTCGTAGAACACCAGAGTCGATTTTACATCGCCCAATTCGGCCAAAACGTCCGCCCGCGCTTTGGCCTTTGACGGCAAAAATCCGCCGAACAAAAACCGGTCGGTGGGCAAACCGCTGATCGACAAAGCGGCAATCGCTGCACTCGGCCCTGGCGCGGTGAAAACCGCAATCCCAGCCTCTCGTGCCGCGCGTACCAGCTTATACCCAGGGTCGGAAATCAGCGGCGTTCCGGCGTCCGAGACCAAAACAACAACGCCGTTTTGCGCAGCCGCCAGCAAGTCCTCACGGTCCCTTTCGCTGCTATGGTCATGATAGGGTCGCATCCGTTTTTTTAGGCCAATATGGTTCAGCAATTTGCCGGTCACACGGCTATCCTCCACCGCGACAATGTCAGCGGCGCGCAACAGGGCAATCGCCCTTTGTGACAAATCTGCCAGATTGCCGATAGGGGTAGCGACGATGTAAAGCCCCGAATCGATTGCATTCGCCGGTTTTTCAGGGTCTGATGCGACAAAATCTTGAGGGGTCGAGGACATGAGCATAGCCATTGCAGCAACCACGGGTGTGCCGCAAGCACGGACATTCACGGGGCAATCATCCATAAAGCGATTATTCGCACTGATGATGCTCGCGTTTCTCGCGGCCTGTTCAACGGTCGTCCCTAAGGGCGGACAGGCCCCCGTCAAAGGACCGCCCCCTGTCGAATCGCCCGATCCTGGCAATGTCGTCATGGGTGATAACGACCGGCACCGTGTCGCGTTGCTATTGCCGCTGACCGGCCCCGATGCAGAGGTTGGCCAGTCGATTGCTAATGCGACGACTTTGGCTTTGCTCGATACGCGCAACGCGACGATCCGCATGACCAGCTATGACACTGCACTTGGTGTTGATGCGGCGGTGCGCAAAGCGGTGGCCGATGGCAATAAACTGATCCTTGGGCCATTACGCAGCGATGATGTGGTCGCGGTCGCCAATGTCGCTGGCCCCGCCAAAGTTCCTGTAATCAGCTTTTCCAACGATATCGGCGCTGCGGGGCGCAACGTGTTCCTGATGGGGCATTTGCCTAATCAATCCATCGACCGCGTGGTCAAATATGCGTTTTCGATGGGGCAAAAGCGTTTTGGCGGGATTGTGTCAAAGGATGTTTACGGCCAGCGCGCTTTATCCAACATCACCAATTCGGTGCGCGCCGTGGGCGGGACTTTGGTGTCGATACAGGAAGTCGATGGCAGCGCGGCCTCTATCGACGCCGCCAGCAAAAAGCTGGCCGCCGCTGGTGCGATGGACGCAGTGCTGATCGCCGATAGCGGCCGCGTCGCGATGACGACTGTTCCTGCCTTGCGCAGAAACGGCGTGAAGACCGCCAAGATATTGGGCACTGACCGTTGGAATGTCGACAGCTCGCTGACCGCCAACATCCCGATGCGCGGCGCTTGGTTTGCCGCTGTGCCCGATGCAACCTATCGCCAATATGCCGAGAAATACCGTGTCCGATTTGCCAAAGCTCCGATGCGGATTTCCAGCCTTGGTTATGATTCGGTGCTGCTGGTTGCGCGCGTTGCGCAGAATTGGAAAATCGGCACAGCCTTTCCCGTGGCGCGCCTGACCGATGCCGAGGGCTTTATCGGCATCGATGGTGCATTCCGGTTTTTTGCCAATGGCCAGTCCGAACGGATGCTGGAGGTGCTTGAGGTGCAGGCGGGCAAATACGCGACGGTCGATGTCGCGCCCAAAAACTTCGCCGGAAAATAGTGCCGCTGCAACAAGCAAAGGCGTTGATGCAAGAGGCCTTGGCGCTTGCGCGGGCAGCGGCAGCGGCGGGTGAAGTTCCGGTCGGTGCCTTGGTGGTCAAGGACGGCGTCATTATCGGTCGCGGCGCCAACCGGCCCGTAGCCACGCACGACCCAACCGCTCACGCCGAAATCATCGCGCTGCGAGAGGCCGCCGCCGCACTTGGCAGCGACCGGCTGACCGGTTGTGACCTATGGGTAACTCTAGAACCCTGCGCTATGTGCGCCGGAGCGATCGCTCACGCGAGGATTGCGAGGCTGTATTACGGCGCAAGCGACCCCAAAGGCGGTGCGGTCGAGCACGGCCCAAAGCTGTTCGCGCAACCAACCGTGCATCACCGGCCAGAGGTTTATGGCGGGATCTGCGAGGATGAAGCGGCGGGGTTGTTAAGGGTGTTTTTTGGGGGGCGGCGGTAATCTTCAATAGCTAATTTATAGCGGTTACAGATTGGAAGGTTCGGCGCTTGCTGTTTTGAATAATGGGAAGCGCGAAATCGCCAATCGCTTTATCATGCAAGATGTACTGCCCTTCGGCTTTGCACGATGAGATTAAATCGTTCAGGTGGACCGAACACTGCAGTCGGCGTTGGGCTTTGGAATCAATCTTGGGGTTCAAAACAATCTTGGTGTCCAAATCCGATATCTGAGATTTCTTGGCTTGCGCCCATGCTCTCGCGGCCAAATGTTCACCTCGCGGAAACTGGTCAAGAAGTAATCCTTGGTGCAAGTCACTGACCATTTGCAACGTGACTGAACCGCGCAATGCCGAACTCACCGGCGGCGTTATTATACATTCATGAATTCTGGCAAATATCTTTTGGTCTTTGGATTGATCATATCGTCCAACGATCATTCGATAAGGCTCGTTGATCGCAAAAAATCGCCGAGCGTCCGATAAGCCAATGCCATCGCTGCCGCTGGCCTTGATACTCGTCGGTAAATTGAGGCCACTTCGGTCGAATCTCGCTTCAATATCGAAGCCCGCTGTTACCGATCTCGAAGAGTCAGATGCACCTGAAAACATCCCGCACGCTTTGATGAAATCCTCAAATTTTTTACCGTGCAGCTGATTATTCGTCATCCAAAGACCGCCGAATACGTCTCCACAAGCTCCCCTTTTCCGATGCTGGGATTACCTGCCGTCCGCCACTTTATAGTGTCCCAGTCGAGTGATTGTAATCGATCAATCAATGATCCCGCATTGATATGTGATTGCAAAAAATAATGCGACTGCGGCGATTTGCGAAGCCCTTCCTCTGAAACCAGACCAGCTCTTGCCCCCACCCGCTGAAAAGCGAAATGCGCTTCTTGGGAGGCAACGAAGGAGAAATGCGGATGCCTCATTATCGCCTGATGAAGCGGCCGCAGTTGATCGCGCTTTTCCCATATCTGGAAAACCGTTGGCACAGCATAAGGTTCGCCTTCGAATTCAAACGACAGATCATCCAGCGGCATTTCATCAATTAGGTGCATGCGTCGATCGAGACGGTTTACAAAGTTCTGTTTTTGAAAGGTGCGAGGGACAATAAACGCAACCACCTCCGCAAAACTTGCAGCATGATCAAAAAACCTTCGTGCAATTGCCGAGTTTTTGCCAAAAGGAGGATTGCCAACGACAATTGCGGGTAAGGAAGTCCAAGGCTTCCATTGGAAAAAATCCGTTTTCAAAATATCATGCCGCTTCGGCGCGATGTCCATAGCTATACTTGGTTTGGGCAATTGGTCCAGAAAAGCTCCGCTACCAGCCGATGGCTCAATCCAAAACCATTCTTTTTGTTTAGAATTGAAATGACCTTGCAAGCGATCAAGGCAATTTTTGGCGACATCGGCACGCGTAAAGAATTGGTCAAGCGCGCGTGCATCTTCCATTGCCTGTCTCCTCTTTGACTTTTCTTATGTGCCGTTTTTGTTCCGAAACGTCAACACGCTTACTTCAGACACTTCCCAAAAAAGGTGAGCGTCCGGTCCCACGAAACCTCCGCCGCCGCTTTGTCGTATCGCGGTGTCGTGTCGTTGTGAAAGCCGTGCTGCGTGCCGGGGTAGAAATGGGTGGCATATTGCTTTTTGTGTTTAATCAAAGCCGCTTGATAATCGCGCCACACCGCGTTGATGCGCGCGTCGTTTTCGGCGTAGTGGATCAGTAACGGCGCTTTGATTGACGAGACCTCTTCGGCCTTTGGCTGGCGGCCATAATATGGCACTGATGCCGCCAATTCGGGGCAGGCTACTGCCAGCGCATTGCATATACCGCCGCCATAGCAAAAGCCGACTGCGCCGACTTTGCCGGTGGACAATGTGTGGTCGTGCAGGAAATCGAATGACGCGACGAAATCCTCGAACAGCTTTTTAGGGTCGAGCGCGGCTTGCAGCTCGCGTCCCTTGTCGTCGCTGCCCGGATAGCCACCGACCGAGGTCAGGCCGTCGGGCGCAAAGGCCAGATAGCCTGCCTTGGCCAGCCGCCGCGCGACATCTTCGATATATGGATTAAGCCCGCGATTTTCGTGGATCACCAGCACCGCCGGGATTTTGCCTTTGGCCTTTGCGGGCCGCGCGAGCAGTCCGGCGATGGAGCCATTGCCCTTGGGGCTCCTCACGCTGGGCCGCTCGGTGATGATAGCGGGATCGTCTGCCGCAACCTGCGCCGCCAGTGCATAATTGGGGCGCAACTGGTCGTATATCATCGCGCCGGTAATGCCAGCCGCCGCGAACTTGCCAGCCTGAGTAATAAACTCCCGCTTGCTGACTTTGCCGTGGACATAGCCGTCGAAAATTTCGAGGATAGCCGGATGGAAATCAGCGGCTGTTTTGCGGGTTGTCTGGGTCACGAGTTTATTCCTTTTACTCAAACACACCTAAAAACCGTTTATGCTGAGCGAAGTCGAAGCACTCGTCCGAGCGTAGCCGAGGACCACTACTGTGAAGGCTTCGGCTTCGCTCGGGATAAGCGGATTTGGGATACAGGCCCCAGTCATCAATGCACAAACCGCGCGACAACATCCCGATACGACCGCGAAACCTTTACCTGCGCGCCCGATTCAAGCACCAGAAAGCACTCACCATTGGTATGCGGTTTCACTTGCCGCACCAGATCGAGGTTCACAATTTTCGACCGATGCACGCGTGGAAATGTGCGCGGGTCGAGGCGTTTTTCCAAATCCTTCATCGTTTCGCGCAGGATCAGCGACGTGTCGGCGGTAATGATGCACATATAATCGCCCGCCGCCTCGATGCGTTCAATCGTGTCGACATCGACGCGGAAAATCTGCCCGCGATCTTTGACGTTGATCAGTTTTTCAAACCGGCTGGTTGCCATTTCTTCGTCGGGCGGCGGCATATTGCCTACCGCGTCGGGCGCGACTTCGTTGATCACCGTGCGTAGCCGCTCAACTTCTTCCGCTGTCCGCCGGTCAGCAAGGCGGGATCGCACGCGGTCCATCGTGTCGGCCAGACGGTCCTGCTCAACAGGCTTCATCAGATAATCAACCGCCTGAGCCTCAAACGCTTTAATCGCGTGGTCGCTATACGCCGTCACAAACACAAACAATGGCGGATCGATATCCATCACCCCTTGCACCACCGAAAAGCCGTCAAAGCCGGGCATCTGGATATCCAGAAACACCAGATCGGGCTTCAACGTTTTTATCTTACGAATTGCCTCACGCCCGTTCAGGCAAGTGGCGACAATCTCCACATCCTCAAACGGCGCCAGCCGCATCTCCAAGCCTTGCGTCGCCAGCTTTTCGTCGTCGACTAATATGGTGCGGATGCTCATGCGTTCACTACTCCTTCTGGGCTGATCGCGTTCCGGTTGTCCGGTGCCGCAATCGCCTGTGTGTCGCCCCCGCTTCGTTTTGTTTGATAGGGAAACTCTATCACAACCTCGAACCCGCCGCCACTACGGGCATAATGATCGAACCGTTGATCCTCGCCATAAGCTTGCAACAACCTCTCCCGCGTGTTCGCCATACCCACACCAGTGGATAATTTGGGGTCAGGCGCGGTCGCTTGCAACCCCGGGCCGCTGTCCGATACGATAACACGCAGCCTGTCACCGGCACGTTGAGCGATAATCGAAATATCCGCGCCATCCTCTTGCGGCGTCACCGCATATTTGATCGCGTTCTCGACCAAAGGCTGCAGCATCAATGACGGCACAAGCGCGTCGACGCTATCATCATCGATGCTAAATTCAACGCGCAACCGTTCCTCAAAACGCATCTTTTCGATGTCCATATAGGCTTTGAGCGTGTCGATCTCTTGCGCCAAAGTCACCTTCCCCTCCGCCTCGTTAATCAGGGTAAAGCGCAGGAATGATGACAGCCGCGACAGCATCGCATTCGCTTGATCAGTATGCTTAAGCATCACGAGCGTCGAGATACTGTTTAGCGTGTTGAACAGGAAATGCGGGTTTAGCTGATAGCGCAGCATGTTCAACTGCGCGCTGGTCGCGGCGGCCTCAAGCCGGATTAGCTGATCGGCCTGCTCCTCAGCGCGAACGAAATAGTTGATCGCAAAATACAAAGCGCTCCACCCGCCGAGCAACAACCCGTCGCGGAAAAGCGCCGTCACCATCAGCTGCGCAAAGGCAGTTTCATTCGCGCCTTCGCGGATCGTTTGCAGCACCCAAGTGTCGATATAGGCGTACAGCAACGTCGCGCTGATCACCACTGCAGTGGTCGTGCCCCATGTCACCAACGGCCGCTGGTTAATCACATAGCGAAAGACGACAGACATCAGCAGCGATATCGAAAAACCCGTCAGTGTCGAAATCAAAACCTCAAACAATAGGCTAAGCGGTTGATTATTGGCGACAACCGTCACCGAATATAAAGCGGTTACACCCGCCCAGCCCGCAGCTTGCAGGTTCCAGAACGCGCGGCTCTTGTTCGAAAAAAAGGGCTGTTCGCCAAGATCAAGGACGGCCATGTAGATTGGTCTAGCCGCATTTGTGCCGCGCTTGAAGCCCTTGTTTCAAACTACGCAGCGCTATAGCATGGCGACAACAAGACACGCAGGAGAGCAGACAATGACAGACGCGCATGACGAACGGGCCAGCTTCACCGATATGTCGGAAAGCACGCAAGCCGACTGGGGCATCATCATGGCCGAACAGGTGCCTTTCGCCAAAAGCGGCGGCGCGCGTGTGCTCGAACATTTGATGCTCCTAAAGGACGACTATGCAGGCTTTCCGGTCGATCGGCTGACGCACTGCCTGCAAACCGCAACGCGTGCGCACCGCGATGGCCGGGCCGAGGATTATGTCGTCATAGCGCTACTCCACGACATCGGCGACACGCTGGGCGCGTATAACCACCCCGATATTGCCGCCGCGATCATCCAGCCGTTCGTCTCCGAAGAACTCCACTGGATCGTCAAACATCACGGCATTTTTCAGGGGGTGAATTTCTTCCACCACCTCGGCCTAGACCGCGACATGCGCGAGCAGTTTCGCGGCCACGAACATTTCGCCGCGACTGAGGAATTCATAAACAAATATGACTGCCCAGCGTTCGACCCCGAATACGACAACCTGCCGCTGGAGTTTTTTGAACCGATGGTGATGCGGTTGTTCGAAAAGCCAGTGAACAGTATTTATAAGAAGGCGATGGGGTAGTTGGGGGCGAGTCTAATTGGTATTGTGTCCCCAGAATTCCCCGTGTCCCCAGAATTGCAAACGTGAAGGCAATGGTCCTATTTGCCATCTGTGCCGCGTCCACGCTTACGAACGCCGCTAACATCGGTTTCGTCGATAGTTTTTTGTACAATGGCGGCTGGATTGGCATGTTGAGCTACGCTCTTGCTACGCCTCGCGTTTGGCCGCAGCGACGCGCCGTATCATATAGACGAACAGGAACAGGTGAACGGCCAGCGAGAGCAGGACAAGGATGACGATGAATTTGGTGGCGCTCATGCAGACCACGCTAGGCGCGCAAGTCGCATATTTCCGCATGCGTTTCTTAGCCCCTATATTACTGTCAGCTGAAAGCCGCGGAAAACTGAGTAACTTGACAGTGAAAACATAGTTTTGAATGTTTGTATAAAGCCGCTTGGGCCGCGGAGCCAGAGGCGACCGGAGGTCAAAAGTCACACTAAAGTCTCACCTTAAACGGTGTCGGAGTTACTGCGCTGTGGCAGTGGGGTTTGACGCCTTGGCGGTGTTGGATTTGTAAAGCGGGCGCACTTGTGCAGCGAGGTTTTGGCAAGGGAAGCTAACGATATCAAAGAGCGACTATTTGGAACAATAGCAGAACATAAGCCGCTTGTCAAGAGCAGCGGCGCTTAGCAAGCTACTGATATAAAGTCATTATATGCCTAATTAGTATAGTGTCCCCGGAACTTCCCAAGTATAGTGCCCCCGGAATTTCCCCCTAATTAGTATAGTGTCCCCGGAATTTCCCGGAATTTTTGTCCCTGGAATTTTTGATTATATAATAATTTAGTTTTTCAAATCGGCGGTATAACTCGGTTTCGTTGTATAAATATAACATTAGTGGGAAACTTCCCAAAACAATAAACTAAATAAAAGGAATCTATATGAATATAAATTTATTAATTATTTAACTAATACTTATTTTGGTATTAAAAATTAAAAATACGATGAAAATCTGAATCTATATTGATTCAGATTTTCATATTTTTGTGAACCTCACTATCGAAATTAAGCAAACAGAGTGGCCACTTTAGCTAACACATCATCCAGCAACGCATCGGGCAGCGTGTCCACTTTGCGCCCTCCCCGCTCCGCTATATCGAGAACGCGGGGTTGATCACACCGAACAACGCCGGTGGTTTTGATCCCGGTAATTTCAACCGCGAAGCCGATGCGACGCGCAAAATCGCCACCATTGGTAATGGGCAAAACGACAGGGAGTTTGGTCGCTGCATTGAACTCGGTCGGCGACACGATCAGAACGGGCCGGTGGCCCTGTTGCTCGCGGCCTTGAGTGGGATTAAGCGACACCATGTAAATATCGCCTCGCTTCACAGAAGTTCCTTGCCCAACGCGGGTGCGTCAAGCCATTCCCGATCCTCTTGCGAAATGCCTTCCGAATAATCCGACGCGGCAAGCAATTCCGCCATCGTATAGCGCGGCTTTGGTGATGCCTCGACAACCAAGCGGCCCCCGTCCAAAGCTACGCCGACAGATGCACCAGCTTTTAGGTGAAGGAGGTCAAGAAACACAGGTGGCACTGCCAGCATCACTGAACCACCGACCTTGCGAAGATTGGTAATGTGCAATTTGGAGCTCCTACAAGTTATATTTTTGTATAACATGCCTGAAGGGTTATGTCAATCAAGCGGAAATCACTCACTCCACCGTAACGGACTTCGCCAAATTCCTTGGCTGATCGACATCCGTCCCCTTCGCGCAGGCCACATGATAGGCGAGCAACTGCACCGGCACGGCGTAAACCAACGGCGCGATCAGGGGGTGAACGCTGGGCATTTCGATGGTGGCGAGGCAGCCTTCTCCGGCTTCGGCGATCCCCTCCGCATCGGAGATCAGCACGACTTTGCCGCCGCGGGCGCGGACTTCTTGCATGTTGCTGACGGTTTTTTCGAACAAGGGGCCGGATGGCGCGAGGACGATGACGGGGACGGCTTCGTCGATCAACGCGATGGGGCCGTGCTTCATTTCGCCCGATGCATAGCCCTCGGCATGGATGTAACTGATTTCTTTCAGCTTTAACGCGCCTTCCATCGCCAGCGGATAGTCAGGGCCGCGCCCCAGATACAGCACGTCGCGGGCGGGGGCGATCAAGTGCGCCATCGCGGCAATGTCTTCGTCATGCGCCAATGCGGCGTTCAGCGCGGCGGGAGCCTCAATCAAATGGCGGACGATTTCGCGTTCTTCCTCCTCGGTCAATTTGCCCTTTACCAACGCCAAATGCGCGGCGAGTGCGGCCAGCACGGCAAGCTGGCAAGTAAACGCCTTAGTCGAGGCAACACCGATTTCGGGGCCCGCATGGGTGGGGAGCAACAGGTCCGCCTCACGCGCCATGCTCGATGTCGGCACATTGACGACGACCGCGATGGTTTGGCCATTTTCCTTACAATGGCGCAGCGCGGCAAGCGTGTCTGCGGTCTCGCCCGATTGCGAAATAAACAAGGCCAGCCCGCCTTCCTCCAACACCGGATCACGATAGCGGAATTCGGAGGCAACATCGATATCCACCGGCACGCGCGCAAAGGTTTCGAACCAGTATTTGGCAACCATGCCCGCGTAGAACGAGGTTCCGCAGGCAACGATGGTGATGCGCTTTACGCCCGCCAGATCAAAATCCATCTGCGGCAGCGCGACGGTTTGCTCCAATGGACGGATATAGCTTTGGAGCGTTTGCGCGACCACAGTGGGCTGCTCAAATATCTCTTTCTGCATGTAATGGCGGTAATTGCCCTTTTCGATTTGCGCCGCCGAGACGCCCGAAGTGGTGATTTCGCGCTCGACCGGATTGTTGTCCTTATCAAAAATCTGCGCGCCTTCGCGGGCGATGACGACCCAGTCGCCTTCCTCCAGATAGGCAATCTGTTGCGTCAACGGCGCAAGCGCCAGCGCGTCGGAACCCAGATAGGTTTCACCATCGCCATAGCCCACGACCAAAGGCGAACCCAGTCGCGCACCAATCAAGAAATCGGGAAATTCGCGGAACGCAATCGCCAGCGCAAAGGCTCCGCGCAAACGGGGCAGCACGGCCTTGACCGCCTCGGCGGGGGAGTGCCCTGCCTCGACCTGTTCGGAAACGAGATGCGCGACGACTTCCGTATCGGTTTCGCTCTCGAAGGTGCGCCCGCGTGCCGTCAGCTCATCACGCAGCTGTTTGAAATTCTCGATAATGCCGTTGTGGACCAACGCCACTTCGCCCGTTGCATGGGGATGTGCGTTGCTCGTCGTTGGCGCGCCGTGCGTGGCCCAGCGGGTGTGTGCGATACCGATATTTCCCGCCGCATCGTCGGATTTCAGCACCGTGACAAGGTTCGCCAGCTTCCCCTCCGCACGGCGGCGGATCAGCTGGCCGTCTTGCACAGTGCACACGCCCGCCGAGTCATAACCGCGATACTCCATCCGTTTCAGTCCATCGACCAAACGGTCAGAGACGGGCGATTTGCCAACAATACCAATAATTCCGCACATGAACTTTTGCTTTCTAGGGAGTGGTGTAGGGAACGCGGATGCCGGGCATCTGCGCAGGAAAATCTTTTGTGTTTCTTGTGACGAGTATCGCGCCGTTTACCTGCGCAGTCGCAAAGATGTACGCATCAAGCAGTTTTATCCGCATCCGGTGGCGAATGTCTGCCGCAGCTAGGGCAATGCGTGCATCCAGTTCGACAATCTCAAACGGTGCTATGATCTGCTGGATCTGGTCACGACGCTCAAGCGGCTCACCGGCCAATACCTCGGTCCAGACAATACGACTAATCCGGTGACGAGGATATCGCGCAAGCTCGTTCGTCGCTGCCTGAGAATCATTCAGCCAGTCGATAACAATGTTGGAATCGAAAAACGGGTCGGACACAGATTATAGTTCGTCGTAGGGTGTGCGGTCCTCGCGGATTGCGCGCTGGTATTCCAAGCCGTCGCCAATATCCGTGCGATCTTTCCAGAAGCCGCGACCGCGCTGAATCCAGTCGTTGTTATCGGCGTTGTGCACCAGATGGAGTTTGATCGCGTCACGGATTTCAGCCGCACGGGATTTGCCTTGACGTTTGGCCAAAGCATCAAGCTTTTCAACGTCGTCGTCGGGAATTTCAGTCAAGATTCTCATTTGTTGCCCTCTTTGTTCACTACGACCTCTGGATATTTGCCTTTCAGCATATCGAGGTAAATTTCCCGTTGCCTATCATCATCTTCGTCGAACAGGTCGGGAAATTCGGCTTTAACCTCTTCATAATCATCGTCCCAAGGCCGCGTCCAAGATGCGCGCTCTCTTCTTTGCCATTCGACGGCATCGCCAATATCCGTGCGGTCTTTCCAAAGCCCGAAACCAGCCTCAAGCCATTCGAGATTCTTGTCCGCGTCCGGACTGCCGCGAAAAAATGCTACAGCCTCGCCGATCAGTGACTCGCGTGAGCGGCCCAAGGCGATGGCTGTTTCATCGAGCCATTTGATGTCTTCATCGGGCAGATCGGCGAGGATGCGAGTCATGATATATTGATATCATATCATGATATCATGTCAAGGCTTTGCTTTGGTCTATGTGAACCCACATCTGTAATAATGGCCGAAAAAGTGGCTGCATGAAACCAGATCGCCCCCAAACAACTTGGTTACACGGTCTGGCGCTTTAAACTTCCCGTCGCTGTCAAATCCATCGGCTAACAAAACGTCGCCTGATGGATCATAGACAATTCCTGACCAGTTATCCAAAAATCCGTCCGGCTCGAACGCAAATCTAACAGGTGGCCCTGTATCAATTTCATATTCAATTCCATTTTCGGTTCGCCGTGCGTGGAATGGCTTGCCCTCGATCTGCGCACCGTTTTGCTTAACGATCTTTTCATAGGCTGAATGATTGAGCATCAGTTTCCCAAGCGACCCAACATATGTACCGCTCCACAGAATTGGGAGGCAGGCAAAAATCAGTAGCGAGAGCGATACCGGAGCTGTCGCAAAAGCCAAAATCTTGTTTTTCCAAGAAATATCAGTTCTTTTTGCAATGGAAACACCTTGCCCAAATAAGAACAGATACACCACTATCACCGCAACGACGACAATGAGCGCTAAACCAAAAGCAATTACTGGCAGAATGGTAGAAGATGATGATTCACCTAAAACACCAACGAAAAATACTGCGGCTCCAAACCCAAGCGTGATTAACAAAGCTCGTTTGAGATAGGAGGCGATCATCATCTTCACCCATTGTCCGCCTTCTTCTTCCGCATCGCGTCATGGAACCTATCCGCCCAACCGGGCTTCACAAGCTGCTCGGCCCGCACTAGCCTCAGTTCTCCGTCGGCCACATCACGGCTCACCGCGCTGCCTGCTGCGACAATCGCATCGCGGCCTATCTTCACCGGCGCGATCAGGGCACTGTTGCTCCCAATAAACGCGCCTTCGCCGATTACTGTCTGGTATTTGAAATAGCCATCATAGTTGCAGGTGATAGTGCCTGCGCCGATGTTTGCCTTTGCGCCCACATCCGCATCGCCGATATAGGACAAATGGTTGGCCTTTGCGCCTTTGCCAAAGCGGGCTTTTTTAACCTCGACGAAATTGCCGATCTTGGCTTTTTCCTCCAGCACAGTGCCGGGGCGGAGCCTTGCGAAGGGGCCGACTTCGCAGCCCTCGCCAATCACCGCGCCCTCGATATGACAATTCGCTCGGATTTTGGCGTGGTCGGCGACGGTCACGCCGGGGCCGAAAAAGACATTGGGTTCTATCAAAACATCGCGGCCGATGACGGTGTCATAAGCGAACCAGACGGTGTTTGGTGCGATCAGGGTCGCGCCGTCGTCCATCGCTTGCACACGGCGGCGAGCCTGCCATTCGCCCTCCATCTCCGCCAGTTGCGCGCGGCTATTGATGCCTGCGACGTCAAAAGGATCGGTGGTTACGGCGACACACGAACGGCCATCGGCATTGGCGATGTTGACGATGTCCGTCAGGTAAAATTCCTTTTGCGCATTATCGTCCGTCACGCGGGCGAGCAGGGCGAACAGGTCCTTGG
>JANMGR010000182.1:0-3932 GCA_031374785.1 Sphingomonadales bacterium
AGTTTTTTCATAGGTTAACACGTGTATAAGCATAGCACGTGCCAGCCGCAGCAATGCTGGGGTTATGATGGTTAATGGCTGCGCGGTTTGTAAAGTTTTTCGACATCAAACTTCGTCATTCCCGGCATTATGTATCAGTTACAGGAAGCTTAGGGTGGGATTCAACGGGATTAAGTGGGATTGTGCGGGATGGCCGAGTTGCATTCCGTTTCCGCTTTAAAGGGTAAATACGCTCGCCTGATAGGCGAAGCCCTAGCTTATGAAAAGGAAGCGGCAAGGCTGCGGGAACTCGCTGACAATGTAGCGTCTGCGCTCAAGCTATTTGCACCGGATTGGACAGAAATAGTAACTGCTCCGATAGCGCCACGAAAGAAATCGCGGTGGGGTAAGCACGGAGGCGGGATGCGGGTTTATTTGGAGATACTGCGCAAGGCGGATAGGCCGCTAACCTCGCTTGAAATAGCCAAACAGGCCGCTGCGTTCGATCTTCATGGGGATTGCAGCGTTGCTGGCATTAAGGGGCTAGTTGGCCCTATCAATCGCTCACTTGGGTTGCGTGTTGGTAAGGGCGTTATTCTGTTCGAAGGGTATCCTAAGCGGTGGTCGGTTGAATCTCTCAAACCCGCAAAATAGCTGTTCTCTCCGGCGCGGTATTATGTTACCACGGTATTATGTTACCGTAGGAGAGAGGCTGTGAAGCTATCAGTGTTTGCTACTCGAAGGCCAATTGGCGGGGTCGCTTCCGAACATTCCACGACCCTCGGCGTCGAAGTTCAGTCCACGGATAACGCAATAGGATTTGAACTTGTTGAGATCAAATTCCACGCGAATCACCTTACCCCCTTCACGCCCAATGAACTCGACCGCCTCATTAGCGCGTTCCAGCCACTCATCGAAAGTTCGAGGCAAAACCTTGGCGTCGGTCATGGTTCGCAGCGCCTCGGCGTAGTTCTCGCGTGAAAACCAGATTACCCCGACACCATCTGTCCCGCTAAATTGTCCCATAACGTCCTCCGATTCTCTCGGAGGGGTTGTGCAGCCTAAGCCGCCCGTTGCCAATAGCCCGCCCACTGGCGGCTAACACCACCGGACATAAGCGCAACACCAACCATTGCAGCCTGATTGCCGTTGTCAACGCGGCGATGATCTTCGCGCCATGCAGCTTCGCCGGCATAGGCTCCGAGATACTTGCCAGCGATATGGTGGTGAGTGCCGATTTCCATGCGGCGTAGGCGGCTGAAATAGCTTTCGGCCTGATTGGTGCAAACACCCTTGTCCATGAAACGTGCGCTGTGGTTGACGCGGTGTGTATCCCAGCCAGCGTGTAGATCATCCCAGCCTGTGCCTTCGTCTGCATAGATGGTTGCCAAAGTGCCAACGCGATCACGCACGATAGGAACGGCGTCACCCTCAACGCGAACGACAAAGGTAAGCGACCGACCGCCACGTTCGCGCATAATGACAACGCATTGACGCTTACCAGTGCGGTTTTCCAAAAGGCGGCGATCTTTGCGATCTGCCTTTTCGTTGGCTGGCTTCACGTAACCGCCAAAATACGCGCCATCGATTTCGATTAAACCGTCCAGCTTTGCACCGGCTTGCTCAATAGCCATTGCTTCGCGCAGCTTGTGAGTAAGCACGAACGCCGTTTTATACTGGCAATCCAGATCACGCGACAATTGCAGGGCAGCAACGCCCTTTGCGCCGTTCACGAATATCACGATAGCAGCCAGCAAGTCAGTGTAGGACAGTTTCCGGTTGGCAAAGATTGTGCCGCTGGAAACGCTGTAATGATGCTTGCAAGCTTTGCACTCGAATTGGCGGCGCGACTTGATCTTGTAGCTTTCTGTGCAGCCGCAGCGCGGGCAATAGGCTTCCCCATCCGTTTCAGACCAGCGCATCTGGCAAAACAGATTGTAAGCGGCTTCTTCGCCCATCTGAAACACTGTCTTAAGTGACAGAGTGCGGGCCTTTGCCGAGAGTAGAAAGTGTGAACCGTGTGCCATTGTAATCATATCCGATGATGTTGTGCATCATTTATGGGGATAGACAACATCAATGTCAATGACTATTATCACCACATATGATGATAAATAGGATTAGATATGGCAAAAGGTGACGTAACGACGGTTGAGTATGAGACTCGCGCCAAAAACTTGCTTAAGGGTGAGTTGAAACGGCGGGGGATCACCTATGCGATGCTTGCAGAAAAACTGGCGGCAATCGGCGTCTCGGAAAACGAGCGCAACCTTAACAACAAGATCAGCCGGGGCGGTTTTACGGCTGCGTTTTTGCTGCAATGCTTAGGCGCTATTGGCGCACAATCCTTAAGGTTGGAGGATTTATCGGGTTAGCGATTGCTGGCTATTTTGTTGTTACAGCTCTGCTAGGGCATAGCGATCAGTTAGAGCAACGCGCAGCCAACTACTCCGATGAATACACCCAGAACGCCGAATACCGGATAAAAAATATCTGTGCGTCCGCGATCTCCAAGGCAGATTGCGTAGATCAAGCTAACGAAGCCGCACGCGAAGGTCAGCGCAAAGAACAAGACCTTGCCGCGCAAAATGTTACCGCGTGGTGGACTAAGGTAATGGGCTTTGCTGCCCTTATCGGTATGGTTTTGAGCGCCGTTGGTGTGTGGCTGGTCAAAACTACCTTTGAGGAAACCCGAAAATCCAATCAGATTGCTTTGCAGGCCGCTTCGCACGAGTTTGGAGCCTACATAGTTGTCGAATATGTCGAGTTTAAAATCGAAAAGGAGCAAGTCTGGGCGCCTCTGCATGTTCAAAATGTTGGCAGGACGGCTGCAACAGAGATTAGAGTAGAGGCCAGTTTGTCGGCTATTGATGACTGGCTGTATCGCGAACACCGAAAACGGTTCGTTGCCAAAGCTGATCGGTCCGATAGCGAACCGATAATGCCAAAAGCCGACTTGGCTGGTAAGAAGCCGGAACCGGTTGGTTTGGTTGTATTTTGGTTTGATTTTGACGGCACAAAAAAACGGGATTTCAGGACCATTCTCGATTTTTTTGAGAACGGGCCTTATCCTCAGATTAGCTTCACATTTTTGATAAGCTGGACTTCCACCTTTAATGCGCGGCAAACGCTCAAAGTATCTTTCACCGTCAGCAACTTGAATAACTCCATCAAAATAAAGGATGGGGTGATACGGCATAAAGTTGTTGAAATTCAGCAACAGCCAGTAAGTAGCGAAGGCTAGCTTAATCACAGCGTTTCTCCCGCTGCGAGTGGCTTCCTGTAACTCATACATAATGCCGGTCATTCCCGCGAAGGCGGGAATCCATCACCCGTCAGTGAAATTTATGGTGCCGGTGATGGGCCCCCGCCTTCGCGGGGGTGACGAGGGGTGTTATCTGAGTTCCATGAGTCCACATGCCACCAGCAACGCCAACCTAGCCGCCTGAACCTGCGCCACCAAAGCAGGGTCGCCCAGTTGCTCTGGCGAAATGCTTTCCGGCCAATGCGCCGCAATTACCTCTGCCATCCGGTCAAGCTTTGCCTCATCCGCCATAAAGCGCGGGTCGACCATCGCAGGCTCCGCCACCACACGCAGCCGCAGGCAAGCTGGACCACCGCCATTGGCCATCGACTGACGGACATCGACGGGGACAAGCTTGCGGATCGGGCCGTTGCCCGCGACATGTTCTTGCAACCAGCCCCAGACGTTCGCGTTATTTTCAGCCTCGGTCGGCAGTATCAGCGCCATTTCGCCACTAGGCAAGGTTACCAACTGGGCGTTGAAAAGGTAGCTTTGCACTGCATCAGTGAGGCTGACGCGGTCGGCAGGGACGATGACGATTTCCGCTTCGGGCATCCGGTCGCGGATGGCTGCATAGGCGGCTTCTGGCTCTTCAAACGCTTGTTCGTGAGTAAACAGCACGCGCTCATTCGCAACCGCGACGACATCA